>JAIPBJ010000020.1 GCA_021739625.1 Flavobacteriales bacterium
GCTCAGGAACTGGACGGTGGTTCGTTCGCTGCCTGTGGTGTTGCCAGCATCAGTGTTTCACAAGAAAGCTTCGACTGCGGACAAGTTGGCGTGAATACGGTGGCACTGATTGTGACGGACGTTATCGGTCAGACGGACACCTGCTTTGCATCTGTGACCGTAATCGACATCACCGCACCTGTATTCGTAAGCTGCCCGACCGACATCGTCATCATCCCAGACAGCGCGAATTGCACCGCTCAGGCAAACTGGGAAATCCCGACCGCAGAGGACAATTGCGATGTGGTGGTGGTCTCTCCCTATCAGTCAGGTGATACATTCCCAGTGGGAATCACAACGGTCACATATATCGCCACCGACCCATCTGAGAACACGACCACTTGCAGCTTCACCGTGACCGTTCAACCGACCGAACTTGTGGCAGGCATCACCCTGTCGGAAGGGCCTTGCGGTTACACGCTCAGCTGCAACAGTGCCAATGACGGTGAGGCCACAGTGAATGTCACCGGAGGATGTGCCCCCTACTCCTACCTCTGGAGTAACAGTCAGACCGGTCAAACGGTCACTGGTCTCAGCGCGGGCCCGATCTCGGTCACAGTAACTGATGCCAATGGCTCTTCGGTGACGGTGAATTCAGTAGTGACCGCACCTGAGCCTCTGACAGTTGCCAACCTCAATCCCAGCGTGTATCAGGGCGGGTTTAACATTGCCTGTTTCGGGGCGGCAAATGGCACTCTCGGTGCGGTCATCGCAGGCGGAGCAGAATGCGAGTCCTACACTTATGTCTGGAGCGGGCCCAATGGTTTCTCTTCTTCACAGGCGAACATCAATGGCCTTGTTGCAGGCACTTACAACCTCACGGTGACCGATGCCAACGGATGTGGAGTTTCCCAAAGTGTGACGCTCACCCAACCTGCCGAAGTCACGCTACAACAGCTTCAGGTGACCGATGCGACCTGCAAAGGCCTGGAGAACGGTGAGGCATTCGTCACGGTGACGGGCGGCACTGCCCCCTACTCCTACTTCTGGCCAGAGACCAACCAGAACACGCAGTTGGCCACAGGTCTCGGTGCGGGCGATAACATCGTCATCGTCACCGATGCGAACGGTTGCCAGTATGTGGACACCGCGACAGTGGGCGAGCCCGACCAGATCATCGCGTTCGCATCGGGCAACGCCACTATCTGCCCCGGCTCCTCTACGGTCATCAGTGCAACCGCTACCGGTGGCAACGGCAACTATACCTTCACTTGGAACCAAGGGCTGGGAACAGGTGCTTCGCAAACGGTAGGGCCGACCCAGACAACGGTATATACGGTTCAGGTGATGGACGACACGGGATGCGAGGGCCTTCCTGCATCTGTCACGGTGACCATTGCACCATCGCCTGTGCCATCATTCACCTACACAATCGATGAACCTTGCACGATGCCGGTCACTGTTCAGCTCACCAATACAACTGTGGGGGCCACTTCCTTTGAATGGCTGATAGGTGGCAACACGATCACCGATGAGAATCCGACCGTGACACTCGACCAGCCCGGCAATTATGCGGTGACACTTATTGCCACCAACGGTCAAGGCTGCTCCGGTTCAACAACTCAACAGATCGTGGTGAATCCGCTGCCCAATGCCAATTTCGGTTTGGAGAACGCAGAAGGCTGCTACCCGCTCACAGTGACCTTCGGCAACCAGAGCACCAACGGGTTCAACTATTTCTGGGACTTCGGCAATGGCAATACCAGCACCTCACCGAACCCTGTGCAGACCTATCTCAACCCGGGCAGTTTCTCGGTGTCGCTCGTGGTGACCAACCAAAGTGGTTGCAGCGACACCTTGACCAGCAGCTCGGCTGTCAATGTCTTCCCACCGCCAGTGGCCGACTTCACCGTGTTCCCACCAATGAATCCGGAGAATGGCGGGCTGTATGAGTTCCAGAACAACTGCATCCTGGCCGAAACCTACAACTGGAACTTCGGTGATGGAACAGAGACAGACCAGTTCTCTCCGTCACACGATTACACCGAGTATGGCGGCTATTATGTCACCCTGACCGCAGTGAACGCTCATGGATGTGCCGACACGGCCATACATTACATCAGTGTCGAACTGAATGTGGGGCTGTTCGTACCGAATGCGCTGGTCATCGGAGAGTCTGGCCTTGGCGCAGTGTTCCAACCTGTTGGCCGTGGCATTGCAACCATTGCTGCCCGGGTCTTCGACAAATGGGGCAACCTGCTCTGGGAGTCCTCAGAAGTGGTCAACGGTACCCCGGCAGGAAACTGGGACGGCATGTACCGCGGTCAGTATGTGCCGCAGGGATCCTACGTTTGGAATGTGGAGGCCACGTTCATCAACGGACAGGATTGGCAGGGAGCCGAAGGAACAGATGGCATCTTCCGGACCACAGGCACCGTGACCGTCATCTACTGAGCATCACGGGTCAAAAGCGGAACGCCCTGCAAGACAATCCTTGCAGGGCGTTTCCGTTTTTTCAATGCTGCTATAGCAATCTGAGATACGCCCGCTTGTCGATGGCCGTGGCCGCCAGTATCCCGCTCGTCATGCCCGATATCACCCCTACTGAAGCCACATCCACTCCACTCAGATAGAAGTTCCTGATGGGGGTGCGCACGCGCAACTCTCCGCAGATGAAACGCTCGGGGGTTGATGCCAGCCCATAGATGGCACCCTGACTGGCACGGGCGTAATGCTGCGCTGTGAGCGGGGTTGAAAGTTCGCTGAACTCCAAGTGCTGCATTATGTCGGGAATGCGAAGGCGCAGTTCGGCCAACATCCGCTCTTCGATATTCTTCTTCAACGCCTCGTAGTCCGGTTCGCGGTCACCGAATTGCGTGTGCTGCCACTTGGCAAATTCCTTCCAGTCCACGAAGGTCACGCACTCACCGGTGTGCATCATATCCGGTCCGGAATCATGGTTCGGGTCTTTGAGTGATGGGAAGGAAACGTAGAGCAGATGCGGCCTTTCGTCAGGATTGCCCATGTCCCACAGCTGCGTGTCGTTGTTCTCAATGGTATAGAGCCATTGGTTGCCCGACCTTGCCCCTGCCGCCCTGATGTCGCCTTTGAAAGCGAGGTTGAGACACAGATAGGGCGGTGAGTCATCGATGGCGCGGATCTTCTTGGCCCAGTCGGACTGACGATACGATTCGGGTATCAGACGGTTCACCGTGGTCCTGGCACCGGCAGCGGATACCACATACTTTGAGCGGAACTCACGCCCATCCTTCATGCTCACCCCCACGGCCTTGCCATCCTCAACGATGACCTCATTGACGCTTGCCTTGGTCAGCACCTTTCCACCATTGTTCAGCACATTGGACAGCATTGACTCAGCGAAAACCTTGGCCCCGTCCTGCGGATAGCGCGCACCGTTCCAAAAATGCGTGTGTGTCAGTGCATGGACCCCGAAACTCGATTCCTTCGGCACGCTTCCATAATAGCCCCAATGTGCGGTGAGCGCCAGTTTCAGGTTCTTACTGAAGTTGAAGGACGCGACAACCTCTTCGGTGGTCATGGCCCAGTAGTTCGGGAAAATCCCATACCACACTTTGGCAAGTGCCTTTTCGAGCCAGAGCGGCAGGGTCTGGAAAAGGAAGAACGACTTGCTCACCATATCGGCCTTACGGACCATCTTCACATAGCGGTCAATCTTCTCCGTCTCATCCGGGAACTGTGCTTTCAGACTGTCAATGAGCTTCTGAGACCCTTCAGGCATGTGAAAGGTGTATCCGTGTGGGAAATAGAAACTGTCGAACGGGTCGCCAAGCGAGTTCATGGTCACCTCGTTGTTGGTGAGCCACATCAGCATCTTGTACGGAATCTCGCCCTCGGTCATCTCGCCCATCACATGCACGCCCACGTCCCACACGTGGCCTTTGCGCCCGAACATGTGTGTGAATCCGCCCGGAACATAATGCTGCTCCAAAAGCAGGACCTTTTTCCCCAGCTTGGAAAGCGCGGCCGAGCAGCTCATGCCGCCCATGCCGCTGCCTATCACGATCACATCCCAGTTCTCATCGATGATCTTCGGGCTGTAGTGCTCGTAAACGCGCTTGCCGTTGCGCATTGGGATAGCTGACATGGGCTGACTTCAGTAGGTTTTTAACGGGCCGTAATGTTAACGAAAGATGATGCGCGTATGCTGTCCCGAACCGACCGCTTGGTGCATCTGGCAGTCTCAGTGCAGGACATGGCCAAAAAGTCCATGGACAGAGAATTCGGGACATAAAAAAGCCCCCTGCAAGAAATGGGTTCCGGCAGGAGGCTTCATAAGGAATTGCCTGCTCACCGGATCGAGACCATCCTTCCAGTAAGCACAGCGTCACCACTGCTCAGTTGGTAGAAATAGATGCCGGCAGGAAGCCCGCTCATGTCCAGTGATGTCGATGTCCGGGTGATGTTGCGACTGAGCATCTCAGCACCGACCGCATTGAACACCTTCATCAGATAAGGATTCGAGCCGGTTGCATCCGGCACCGTAAACATGACTGAAGCTGTGAATGGATTGGGATGAACAGACACTTGCAATACTGCGTCAGCTTCAGTCGCCAGCCCCACGGTGGCGCTACAATTATCAGGAATCATGTCGGCCATGCCCTCAAAGGCATTCGTTCCCACAGCACCTACACCTGTCAAGACCCTGCCATGCACCGCAGTTCCAGTGGACATGCCCACCGCCCCCTGACTCACGATGGTGCCACTGAAGTCCGAGTAGTCGGCCATGTCGATCGCCCCGTTCACCATCCAATAGACGTTCTCCGCCTGAGCACCATTGGTGAGCTTCACCTTTGAAAGCGCAGATGATGCGAAAGCACCGTACACCTTGATGATGAACACCGCGTCTGTCCTGCCCTGCGCATTGAGGTAGAGCGTATCGGTGAAGGTGGTGCCCCCGTTCAGGATATACGTGTGCGGTGTCAACTCAAGCCCAAGGCCGAACTGCGCAGGATAGAGCAGCGCAATGTCGGGTGCAAGCCCATTGAGGTAGTTGTAGGCCACCAGCAGGTCGGCAGCGGCCTCGGCAGTGGTGCTGTTGGGAATGGGGTGCAGGGTTCCGGTGACCAACAGCGGGTCGAATCCCGTGGTAAGGCCCACATTCGCCCCCACATCGCCCATCACGTGCGTCACTCCAGTGTTGTCCACAGGGCCGTCAGACGAGAAGATGCCGAAGCAGCCCGCCTTTCCCAGCGTTGGGGCATCAGGCCCCAGCAGCACAGGGCTTCCGCAGCCTATCGGCATGCGGCCTACGATTCCGCTCACCGTCACCGCACCTGCCGTGGAAAGCGCCCGGCCCTCCAATGTGTCTCCGGTGCTCATCACGATGGCGGCATTGTTGGCAATCACAGTTCCGCGCATCGTGGTGCCAGCGGCCATGCTCACCAGCCCTTCCGTCACCCATAACACATTGCACGCCTTCGCACCATTGATCAGCGTGACCCGCGACAGCGCGTTGGTCGAGAACGCCCCGTTTATCAGGAATATGAACACTGCATTCGGATCGTTCTGCCCGTTCAGGATCAGTTCGAGGTTCAGTGTTGCGGCCTCGTCTATTTCAAATACGCCCGGGGCAAGTTCCTGCCCATTGCCCAGCAGAGGCGCGGGAAAGTCGGTGGGAACCGTGCTGCTCAGGTCGTTGTAGGCGCTCAGCAGGTCGGCAGCGCACTGGGCACTCACGGAACCGCCATCGTGCATCGTGCCGTTCACATTGCCGAAGCCTGTGCTCGACCCACCGTTGGTGCCCACATTGCCCGTAAGCTGCGTGATACCTGTGTTGGTCACCGCCCCGGCCGAGGAGAAGAGTACGAAATCGGCCGCCACTCCCAAGTTGGGCGTCTGTGCGGTCATCAGATTGGGAATAATGGACAGCGAAATAGCTGCAACAGCAATGCGTAGTGTGTGTTTCATGTTGTGGGTTTAGGGTAGATCAAAGGTGATTCTGCCCCGCCCCCTTATCGTTACACAATTCTCTGCCGCGATTTCATGATTCGCACATCCGCTTGGCGCGGATTGCCTATCGCATCGCCATCGGATGTAATCGTATCAGAATGATGAGATGCTGTGGGGAGGCTGATCGGGGAGGGCCGCAAGGTTCTCCCCTTTCTTCTTTCGGGAAGGGGAAATGGGGAAATGGAGAATGGGCGGGGCGATGGGATACGGTGATGGGGGATTGCGGAATATCTAATGATGAATGTCGATCTGAGATTCAAGGGGGGTTGAAGAGGGATTACTGCGAAAAGCAGTGAGCTCACCGCCTTTGGCGGATCGGTTTGCAATAGACAATGTGCAATTTTCAATCTGCAATCGGGAAGGGGAAAGGGGAAACGGAGGAAGGGAAGTGCAGGGCAATCGGGGAGATAGATTTTACACGGATGGAGATAGTTTTTACTGAGGGGGAGATAGATCTGACAGATGCCGAAATTGTTTTTACACAGGGGGAGATAGATCTGACACGGTCCGAGATGGTTGTTACATGGGGGAAGATGGATCTGACACGGGCCGAGATGGTCTTTACACAGGGGAAGATGGATCTGACATGGGCAGAGATGGTTATTACACAGAGGAGGATTGATCTGACACGGGCCGAGATGGTTGCAACACGGGGGGAGATGGATCTGACACGGGCCGAGATGGTTTTTACACAGGGGGAGATAGGCCTAAACATGGGCAGTGATAGTCTTTACACGGGGGGAGATGTATTCAACACAGGCCAATGGTGGGTTTCGGGAAGAGAAGGGTATGGCTGACCCCACCCCGACCCATCCGGCTTAGGCGGACGGTCGGTTTTTTTGTTGCACGCAGAGGTGCATGGGCACAGAGCAACCGGAATCCTATATCTCAACTTATTGCACCACCACCTTCCTGTTCCAGATAGTATCGGAGGTGATGATGGTGAGCACGTAGGTGCCAGCAGAAACTGCGGTGGGCAGCTCGATCACCGAACCATTCATCTGTAGGTCCAGAAGGCGTTTTCCGCCCACATCGGTGAGCAGTGCGCGGCCCTGCACAGGGATTCCGAGGTTCAGGCTGCCGCCCTTGCCAACCGGGTTGGGCCACAGCGACAACTGTGGGGTTTCGGTGATGGCAGAAGCTCCGACAGGCGAGCTGAGGTTGATGTTGTCCACATAGATGTTGTTGCCCCAACGCCCGCGGTTGCGGAACGCGACAAGCACGGAGGCCTGCCCGCTGTACGCACTCAGGTCGATGGACTCGTTGCGCCATTGGCCCGCAGCGGGGGTGAAATAGTTCTGACTGCTCGGTGCGGTGGCAAGCACATCGCCCCCTTTCAAATATACCGAAGTGAGGTTGGCCCCACAGTCGGTGCTTACAAGCACTTCCAGCGAGTCGCTATACTGCCCACCATATCGGGAATAGGCCACATCGAAGGTGAGCACTGGCGTTGGATTGCCCCCGTTGTCCAAGAGGAACCGCAGTTCGTCCCACGTGCCCTGCGAGTCGATGTCGTAATTGCGGAACAATGCACTCTGCGTAGAGTTGCCAAAACCGCCACAGTCATCTGTCTGCTCCCAGCTTCCGCCATTGTCGGCATTGACAGTCCACCAGCCGAAGGGCATGAAAGTGCTCTGAAAATCCTCGCTCACCTCTGTGGGGATCGGCACTTCGGCCACTTGGACGGTGATCTGATCGGTGTCCTGCATGCCATTGGCATCGGTAACGGTGAGGGTGGCGGTGTAGGTGCCGGAGGCGGTATAGATCACTTCCGGGTTGCGCAGCGAGGAGCTTGAGGGCGAACCGCCAGCGAAGGTCCATTCCCATGTGGCGTTCTGATGGTTGAGGAACGAATAGCAGTCGAAATAGAAGGCCTCGTTGTCGCATGCGCGATCGAGGCGGAGCTTGTCCACCGTGATGCGCGCAATGGGGCCGTTGGGCTGTTCATAGAGCTGATTCTCCCAAATGCCCTTGCCGTAGGATGCGATGCGGATCTTACCATCGCGATAGAACGGCCGGGCAATGTTAGTGTTGATATAGGCGGGCAGTCCGGCATTGGTCACCTGCCAGTTGCCCATGCCCATGTTGCGGTAATAAACGCTGCGATCGGTGCAGTAATATACGCCACCGTTGGTTCCGGTGATGTGCAGTATGCTGTGCGCCTCCTCCCCATTGAGCACCGAAGTTGTGATGTTGGTCCAACTCTGCCCTCCGTTGCTGGAGTGGAAGATCTTGTTGCCATTGCTGCCGCCCGGATAGGCGATCCATATGTTCTGATGGTCAACGGGGTCGAGGGTGAGTAGGATCCTGCGGCTGTTGCCCGAGGGGATGGTGAGTGCGGTCCAGCTCTGCCCACCGTTCGTTGTTTTCCAAAAGGTGCCCACGTTGCCCGATGAGGGCTGTTGGTTGCAGTACATCACCTGCGGGTCGTTGGACGATACCTCGATGTACTTGATCTGGTCGGCCGTGTTGGAGCCGAAGGTGTACACCAGATTGAATGTTGCCCCACCATCGGTGGTCTTCCACATCTTGTTCTCGTTGCCGATGAAGGCGATGTTGTAGCAGTTGGGATGGAACTCCATCTCGCTCGACTCGGCACCCCAGTAGCTTTCGTTGGGGCTCATGCCGAAAGGCGCATTGGTGATCGTTCCTGTGATGGTGGTGGGAATGCGCTTGCCACCGATGTCCGAGAAATACGTGTTGCGTGCATCGCCCGGATTCACATAGCCCGTGGGAGCCTCTCCACCGCCCAGTTCCAAGTGATTGCCCAGCCCGTAGTTCTCGTGATAGACGTTGTTCCCGTTGTGATACATGCCGCCCACCAGCACATCATCGTTCCATCCGCTGCCGAAACCCCAGTAGTCGGCCGAGCTGACCCCGTACATGCGGAACTCCGGCTGGGTGGTGAAGAAATCGGTGCTGCGGTAGTGCCCGCCATCCGTGCTGATCCAGTACTCAGTGTCAAAGGCCCGAAAGTCCTGATTGTCCACGTGCATGTCGAGCGGCCCGCCCACATAGCCCGCAACGGAGGCGAAAGTGGCCCCACCATCGGTGCTGCGATACAGGTTGAGTCCGCCCACAAGGATGTTGTCGGCATCGATGTTCGAGGCCATGATGGCGCAGTTGTAATACCCTTGGTGATAGTCCCAGCCCACCCATCCGATGGCGAGGTTGGCGTGGTTGGCGGTGTAGGGGCCACCCGTTGGGGCATTCGGCAGGTTCCAGGTGGAGCCGCCATCGTTGCTGCGATAAATTCCGATAAAACCGTAATCATCGGCCTTCGCCTCTCCGATCAGATAGGCATACACGCGCTGCGGATCGGCAGGGGTCACGGCCAAGCGGCCACCGCCATCGTTGCGGTCGGGGTCGGTGCTGTTGTACCATCCAGTGCTCTGCACCGTCCAATTGGCCCCGAAATCGGTGCTGCGTAAAAACTCGCACCTGATTGCCGTGGGGTTGTTCTTCAGCAGATACATGGTGCCAGGCGTTCCGGGCTTGCACTTCACATCATAGCTCCTCTGCACGAAAAGCTGGGAGAAATTGGCCCCGCCATCGGTGCTGCGATACAGGCCGTTGTCAGAGGCCACCAGCACGATCTGGGTGTTCCCGGGGTTGATGAGCACCTCATTCACACTAACGTTGCTGAGGACCATAGTCCAGTTCTGCCCGCCATCGGTGCTGCGATAAAGACTGTTGGCCCCTGCGAACACGATGTTGCTGTTGGTAGGGTGCACCTCCACGGCCATGATACCGCCTCCGAAATTCATCTCATACGACACATTGTGCCACGAGGCCCCACCATCGTTGCTGCGATACACCTCGCCCGTCTCGCTGCCGCAATACATGATGTCGGGCGAACCGGCACATTGGTCAAGGCTATAGATATTCGACTGCCGCTTGCCTGGATCACCTGTGCTGTTGAGCACCTGCACGGGGCCAACAAGGCTCCAACCGTCTCCACCGCGTTGTGTACCCTGCTTGGCCTCGTATGCGGCATCGATGGCCCTCTGCTCATCGGGTGTGGGCATGACTATATGGCCATCGGCCTGAGCATAAGGTAGCACCTTGCGTCTCCATCGCTTGAAGTACTGCGTGTGATAGGTCTTGACGAACGGATGCGTACGGTAGTAGGCCTGAAAGAGGCTGTCCACCTGCCACAGGCTTGGATCTTCGCTATACATGGCCTGCGCCCAAGCGGGCAGTGTGCCTATCTCTGCCACAGAAGGGCGATACATGGTCTGAGCTGATGCTCCTATCGCGCATGTAAGCAAGATACCGAGTAGAATTCGCATCATTTTCACCCGTATGAATAAGCGGTGAAGATATTATTCGGCATCAATACGCTGTGGATGCCCGCACGCGTCTTCTGCAGAGCCTGCCCTGCGCCTGACGAAGGGATAACTTGTGTGGAACAGTACATGCGAAATCTGTGATTTCACAACAAGCTGGGGAAGGCTACCAAAAGGGGAAGGCTTCAGAGCTCCCAAACAAAAAAGCCCGCTGCTTGAGACCTCAGGAGGCCCCTCCCCCCACTCAGGCCGCCACCGCCAGATGCTCAGGATACTGCTCCCGCAGTTTGTTCACCCGTGGGTTCATCACCGCGAACCACAGGGGCGGCACCAGCGACAGCATGATCATCCCCGGATAGCCCGTGGGCATCTGAGGCGAGTCGTCAAAGTGGCGCAGCACCTGATAGGGGCGGCTGGCCATGTAGTGGTGGTCGCTGTGGCGCGACAGCTCGAACAGCAGCAGACGGCCCAGCACGTGGTTCGAGTTCCAACTGTGGATGGGCAGCACGCGCTGGTAGCCCTTCTCACTTGCATGGCGCACAAGGCCGTAATGCTCGATGTAGTTCACCGTCTCCAGCAGCAGGAAACCGATGGTGGAGGCCGCCAGCACCGCCAGCATCACCGTGACGTTGAACACCGCTGCCACCAGCGCGAGGAACCCGATCTGCACCACGGCATAGAAGACCATCTCGTTGCTCCAGTGATACCAAGGCTTTCCGGCCTTTTCCAATCGGCCCAGCTCAATTTTCCATGCCGAGATATAGCCCATGATGACGGAGCGGAACCAGAAGGTGTAAACGATCTCTCCCTGACGCGATGTGGCGGGGTCCTCGGCCGTGCTCACGTTCTTGTGGTGGCCGCGGTTGTGCTCGATGAAGAAGTGCATGTACTGCGCGGTGAGCAGCAGCGCCTTGGCCATCCACTGCTCATACCACTTGTGGCGGTGGCCCAGCTCGTGCCCCACATTGATGCCGAATGCCGCGCAGCCGATGCCCATCGAGACTACCAGTCCCGTGTATTCCCACCACGCCAGTCCCGGTGTACCGATAACGAACATGAAGCTGATGAACATGGCCCATTGCAGCGGCACGATGCTATAGACCATCCAGTCATAGAGGCGGCTGTTCTTCGCCACATCCTCCTCGGCCTTGGTCATGTTCTTCTGCGAGGCTTTCGTCACCAGTTCGACTATCGGCACGAAGACATAGGCGTATATCGGCACGGCCCACGTCCACGCTCCGAACTTGTGAAAACCTATGAAACCCACCAAGGGCACTGTATAGACAAACAGGTATTGAAGCGCTCGGAAGTTCATCGCCAATGGTTTTACGGGGATTAGACAAGGCGAAAGTAGGAATGTTTTCCGAAAGTAAACTATTAGTAATGATAAAGTTTACTCTACATTTGCTTCCATGGGAAGGCAGTCATTGGTAAAAGCGCGCATCCGCGACCCGAAGAAGCGTGAGGCATGGGCGCGGAAGCTGTTCCCGCTGTTCATGGAACGTGGCATTCAGGGCGTTTCGATGGACGAGATGGCCGCTGCCCTCGGAAAATCCAAGGCCACAGTTTACAAGCATTTCGAATCACAGAAGGACATCATCGCGGTGGCCATTGCACAGAAACTGGAAGACCTGCGCTACTTCCAAGCGATTCTGGAAGATGCCGAGAAGGGCTACACCGACCGTTACATTCTGGCCGTGGCCAGCATTTCGCGTCATCTGGGCGATGTGAGCACGCTGTTCCTCTCAGACCTCAAACAGGTCTATCCCGAACTCTGGGAAATGATCAACGGATTCAAGCTGTTCGCGCTATCAGTGCTCAAACACTTCTACGAGGAAGGAATTGCAGCGGGGGTGTTCGAGGCCATCGACACCGACATCCTTGTGCTCAGCGATGAGCTTTTCTTCGATGTGCTGACCAATCCCGAGTTCCTGACCCGCAAGGACATCAATCTGAGGTTTGCCTTCGAGAGCTATTTCAGAATGCGGTTCAATGGGATACTCAAGAGATGAGCAGATGACCATTCACGGATTCAACCGCACCACCTTCCACCGGGTCGATTGACGCAGATAGACCAGACGGTCGTGCAGTCGATTGGGCCGCCCCTGCCAGAATTCGATGCGCTCGGGCATCACTGCATATCCGCCCCAGTGCGGAGGGCGTGGAATGTCCATACCTTCGAACCGCATGAGAATATCAGCCTTGCGTGACTCCAGCACCTCACGGCTTTCCACTACTTGGCTCTGTTCGCTCATCCACGCGCTCACTTGGCTTTCGCGCGGTCTGGAGGCCCAATACGCATCGCTTCTTTCCTCAGAGACCTTTTCCACCGTCCCCTCGATGCGCACCTGCCGCTCCAACTCGCTCCAATGGAAATTGATGGCGGCCAAAGGATGCTGGGCAATGTCAGAGGCCTTGTGGCTGTCATAGTTGGTGTAGAAGATGAAACCACCCTCGGCCACATCGCGCAGATAGACGATGCGCGAGGATGGCCAGAAGTCCTT
Source organism: Flavobacteriales bacterium (assembly GCA_021739625.1). Taxonomy (GTDB): domain Bacteria; phylum Bacteroidota; class Bacteroidia; order UBA10329; family UBA10329; genus UBA10329. Next base: position 12,764 of record JAIPBJ010000020.1, read on the forward strand.
TCCAACCGTGGACACGCACATGGCATAAGGGTCGAGGATCTGGCTGTTCACCGCTTCTTCCATCCACTGTGCGAACTGCTCGAAGGGGTCAGCTACGATGGACGACTCTGTCAGCGGACGGTTGGCGAAGTCCCTGCGCACGGTGTTGATGTAGTTGCGTACCTCTTCGAGACTCATGACTGCCTTTTTCTTCCGTCAAAGATAGCGACCCCATGAAACGACAGAAGGCCGACCCCCTTGCGGAGACCGGCCTTCGCACATATATCATAACCTTACTCTACGGTGACCGTCTTGGTCACCACTTTCTCGTTGATGAAGTAGAAGGTCTTACCTCCATAAACCGCAGAATCGAGGTTGTAGGCCGCAACTTGGATGATATTGCCGGCACCTGCGGTAAGATCGCTCAACTCATCGGCAGTGAAGGTGCGCGAATTCATCGCAACGGTAGTGGCGAACTGCTTGCTGCCCACCACCCAGATCACCGAGTCTGTGTTGCTCATATTGCCTTGGAAAGTCACGGTATATCCGGCAGAACGTGTAACCACATCAGGACTGGTGATCTTGCTGATGCCAGGGAAACCACGGTCGGCCGTATGGGTGAAAGCAGGAATGTCGCCATTGCCGCTCACGGTCCAGCTCGGGTCGCCACTGAAATCAAGGCCAGTGGTACTGGTCTGGCTATATGTGCTGTATGTGCCATTGTCGAATTGAGACAGCGCCTCATCCTCGCAGGTCACATCGCCTCCACTGATGTAGGTCTGATAGTCGGTGCCATTGAAGAACACGGCCACACCGATACCATAATCGATGTCCTGTGGAGGCACACCGAATCCGGGGTCGATGGTCGTCACTGTCTTGGCGGCCACGAGTGTTCCATGGCCTGCATTGATCTGTGGGGTCGGGGTGCCACCGGATGAATCGGGCGGAGTGTCATCATCATCGTCTGTGTTGCAGGCAGAGAATGATACGGCCACGATGGTGGCGAGAGCGGCCAAACGGCCAAATCGGAAAAAAGGGTTGAAGTGTCTCATGGGATTGATGGATTTAGTTGATGGGGCAAATGTTGTATTTTCTGACACATCAGCCCTACGTTGATGCACGTATTCAACCCTGAAAGCCCATCACCTTGGAGTGAACTCTGACAATGCCCATACGCCCTCTCTGTGAACGGTCGGCCCCAGTTCATCCACGAACATGCACGTCCTCAAATTGTCCAGCCGATAACGGATGGGAAAACTATTGCCCGTGTAATTCCTGGTGGCATAGCGGTCGGTGGCCAACTGTCGTGCGTTCGCTATTCCAATGTCTGCGAGTCCCACGCCATAGACTTGCTGCACCTTCCCATACCATGGCAACATGAACTGCGGGGTATGAATGATGGCATGAAAATGCACAGGCATCGGCCGCTTGGCCTGACAGGAGAACGAGGTGTTCTCGGGCCCTACAAGCACCATGGCGTCCTTGGCAGTATGGGCAGATATCCACGCATGCATACGCTCCAGATCCGACAAATGACGGTTGCCAACCATAAAACGACCATCGAACCGTTCGGGAAGCCATGCGGAATTGGTCATAAGCGTCAACAACAGCAATGAAATGACAGCACACGACAGGGCCATACTGGCCGAAACAATGTTCCGCGAAGGAATCAAGGTCTGAAGGAACATTCCGATCACACCGGCCACCATCACTGCACTGAAGGCCGCTGCCCAGATGGTCGATTTGAACCATTGCAGCTTCCCCAGCGCATGAATGTCCAGCCCTTCAAGGCCCACAGTATAGGCCACCATCCCGAACAGGACAGCCGCGACAAGGGCAGGGAAAAGATGCCTGTCGGCAGGGCGTGTGAAAAGATAGCAGGCGATTCCCAATGCCATCAGCCCGAAGAACTTGATATAATGCGTCACCGGGAATAGCGAAGGCAGATAGTGATGGTAGTTTCTGAACCGATAAAGGATCTCGTAGTAGAGTTCCGCATCAAACGCTCCCTGCGAACCGAACTGCTGCCGGAGCACAGGCACGAGAATGAACAGCGCTGGGACGAGATATGCTGTCCAGAACCCTATCATTCCACGGCATCTCTTCTGCGTGGAAAGAATCGGCAGGGCCACCGTAAGTACAAGCATGAGCTGCAGCCCTACAAGCACCTGAAACAGCGATGCCACACCCAATAGCACACCTGCTGCGGCCCATCGTCTCCACATGAACTGCAGAATTGCCACACTTGCAATGGCCTTGGCCAAGGTGCTCGAAATGAGTGTGCCATAGATGATATTGTTTCCACCCACAGTGAAATCATAGAACACCAGCAGCACCATCACAGGGGCCAGCAAGGCCGCCCATCGCTCTTTGAAGATCTCCCATGCGATGCGCTGGAACGCCCATGCCATCACAGTGATGCAGAGCAGTGTGAGCAGGAACGCGCCCCACTCAAGTCCAATGGTGCGGGCCACCACAAGGGCCAGCTGCTCATAAAAGTGCCGCACCGTGAACTGGGCCTGCATCTGAGGAACGAAATAGTCGTTGGGATACAACTGCGCATCGAGGATCTGATAGACCTGTGGCAGATGTTCGGCCTGATCGCCCGTGTTGAAGGCATATCCTCTTATGAAAAGGAAGATGCAGGCCATGGTCAGGGCATAAAGCCATGATGCCCATAACTCCGATCCTATCCATTGCCGCATCTGCCAAATGTAGGATGCGCAGTGGACAGAAGGTCCCAACGAGGAATCGTGTCAAATTCATACTTCCTTATCAGGTCAACTTTATCCAACTTTGTCATCCCATCAATAGGCCATAGAACCGTGTCGAGCAAGCGCATATTACTGGTCGAGGACGAGGAAAGTCTTCAGGACATCATACGCCTGAATCTTGAGCTGGAAGGTTTTGAGGTCGTTTCGGTGGGCAATGGAAGGGTGGCTCTCAAAGAGTTCGCTGCCCAACGGTTCGACCTCGTCATCCTCGATGTGATGCTGCCAGAAGTGGACGGTTTCACCATCTGTCAGACCATCCGCCTCGAGAACACGCGTGTTCCCATTCTGTTCCTCACGGCCAAGAGCGCAGTGGAGGACCGCGTCTATGGCCTCAAGGTGGGCGGAGACGACTATCTGGTGAAGCCTTTCGACCTGCGCGAGTTCCTTCTGCGTGTGCATGCCCTGCTGAGGCGCGGTGCGGTGGAGCCCCGATCCGACATAGAGACCTTCCGCTTCGGACCATGCAGCATCAATTTCCGCGCCTTTACCATCATCGACAGGCAAGGGAATGAACATGCGCTGTCGCAGAAGGAGATGGCCCTGCTGCGATTGTTCGTGGAGCGCAGGAACGAGGTGCTTTCGCGCGACATCATCCTTGAGACCGTGTGGGGATATGACAGTTTTCCGAGCCCGCGCACGATTGACAATTTCATCCTCGCCTTCCGAAAGTATTTTGAAGAGAGCCCTGCCGACCCTCGCCACTTCATCAGCGTGCGCAGCGTGGGCTACCGTTTCGTGGCATGAAAAAGGGGAGGGACGACCAACGTCACCCCTCCCCTTTCTCCAAGTCTTCGTTTTCAGTGACCTACAACAAGCCTGTTGCTGAGCACCGAGGTACCATTGGTCAGCGAATAGATATAGACCCCATCGCTGAGCGATGAGCCATCGAACAGGATACGGTTCTCACCGACTCCCGCCTTCACTTCCATGCTTGCCACGCGTCTTCCGGTCAGATCGCGCACGTCAAACACATAACTGCCTGCCTGACGGCTCTGGAAACTGATGGTGGTGCTCTGACTGAATGGGTTGGGAACCGCATTGCCCAAAGCAAAGCCATTCATGGCAAGCTGTTCTTCTATGCCCACTCCCGGACCACCTACAGTCCAAGAGCCGGAACCAATCGCGCCAACGGCATCGGTCACCACCACACTGTAGGTGCCCGGGGCAAGATTGAATCGGTCCTCGCTTGTGGGGCCATCTGCCCATGCAAAGGAATAGGGCGGTGTTCCTCCGGTCACACTGACGTCAATGTAGCCGTTAGGCGCTATTCCGCTGGTCGAGTTCTGGGCTGTGCCGGAAACCACCAGCACGTTTGCACTTGTGTCGGGATAGCAGTTGACGAAGGTCAGCGGCTTGGGAGTGCCGAATGCCGCACAATTGTCGCTCACCAGAGGGAACCCGCCCGGTAGTGGTGGCAGATAGAAATCGTAAGATACCGTTCCTCCATTTGCTGCTGCCATGAGGGTCACACCAGTGATGAGATAGGTCTCGTCCTGATCGATGAGCTCGCAAGTGTCGGCATAGTTGATGACGAGGAAATCAGGCACGACCATTTCAAGATCGGTGGTGCCTGTGTTCGTGATGGTCACGCTCCAGTGGCCGTTGGGGTCTCCAGCATAAAGGCTGGTGAGGTTGATGCAAGGCAGGCCTCCGGCAAAGTCGATAAGCTGCTGTGTGATGGGCAGACCGAAGGCGATGGCATCGTTGGCGTTGAGCTGCGAACCGTCAGGAAAAGTGAAGATCATCGGGAAAAGTGCCCAGTTGTCATCTGCGGCACTGAGTTCCGGACAGATTTCGGCCCGTGGACGGCAGCCCACCAAGGTGTCGTAGGTCAAAGGCGTCACATTGGGATTCTCAATTGCGAAAGGAGTCACCCAATAGTTGCCTGTGAGGGCACTGTCGGCAAGGCTGTTGCAGATGCGGGTGTACTCGGCATTCGCCCCGAGGTTGCTGATGCCAAGCACGTAGCCGGCATCATTGGCCGCAGCTGCCTCCTCGGCATTGGTGACCGGGCCGAAGGTCTCAGGTGTGATGGCCCATGCGATGGTGCTGAACGGGTTGAGCGTGAAACCTGAGGCACTCAGATCCACTGTCTGTCCACAACATACCGTATCGACCGCAAATGGATCGGTGGCGCCCGGAAGGCAGAGCGAGAACGGCAGCGAAGTTCCTGTGCATCCTCCCGCATTGGTGAACACCACGGTGAATGGCCCGCTTGAACTCAGGTTGCCGATGGAATTGCCGTTGGCACCCACAATGACCTCACCGTCCTCATACCATGTGACATCATATCCGCTGGTATTGTTGGTCACCTCCAGTTCGTCAGTCTGGTTGTTGTAACTCAGCACTGGCTGATTGGGGAATGGGAGCACCTGCACCAGGAACGAGTCGGTCTGGTTCTGGCAGAAATGGGTGGTGTCCACCACGAGGAGACTGTAATAGCCGGTGATGCTCACCCATAGAGCTATAGAGTCCGATTCGAAGGAAGAGCTCTTGAACCACTGATACTGGTAGGGTCCGGCAGGGCCTTGAAGAAGTATGGAATCGCCAGCACAGACAGCAGGGCCAGGGTTGAAATCAACTTGGGGCACAGGAGGCACAGCATACACCGAAACAGTGTCGATGGTCTCATAAACGGTGTTCTCTGCCAAGGCCACTGTCACACTTCCAAAACCTTCCTGAGTGCCATTGACGAACGTGCTGAAATTGAAGGTTCCGGGTGCTGTGACGTTCTGTGAAACGATTCCGAGGTTGTCGTCCTGAGAGGTTCCGTCCTCATCGAAGAACTGAAGGGTGAATACGTTGTTCTCCAATATGAATGACTGATTGCTCCATCCGGCATTGAGGTTGTTGGCTACACTTGACGAAGTTGCTGTCTGACTTCCATTCGTGAAATTGAAATAGATGTCCGGTGCCCCTTGACAGACTCCCAGAAAAGAGATCTCCTCAACATCACCACACCAGTTGGATCCCGTGGCGGTGAAGCTGACATCTGTGATCACATAATCATAGACCGTGGTGATGAGTTCGGGGTAATAGTCTCCGGGAGCGGTATAGCTCTGCACAGGAGGATTCTGAACACTGCTGGTGTTGCCGTTGCCGAAGTCCCACTCCCATGTTGTGGGCTGAAGGGGAGCAAAATCGAACAGGGCACCGTAGGTCACATTCATGGGGCCGCAGTTGGATGGCGGGTTATAGCTGAAGCAGCAGTTGCCCCCGGGCGAGGGTTCGATGGTCAGCGCGATGGAGAAACCGCTTGGCTGGTTGATCACACCAAGAGGTGTGTTGACATTGGCGATGACCGACACCAGCACACTGTAATTTCCCGGAACATTGGGGATTCCGCAGATTTTCACACAGCCACGTTGCGTGAGCGGGTCGTTGGTCACAGTATAGTTGCAGCCAGCGTTGTTGCATTGGAAGGACAGTCCCTGTGGCATGCCTGTGATCTGGGTCACCGTGATGCTGTTGAGGGTGACAGCAGCACCCGATTCCTGATCGGTGAAATCGCGGGGCATGTAGAATGTAAGGTCCTGATCATAAGGCTGACCCTGCACCCCGTTGGGCAATGCGGGCGGGCAGAGCGTGGGTTCGACCGGGTTGATGCCCACCCCGCAGGTGGCATCGATCTGGCAACCGGGGCACTGGGCCATCGACTGCGCTGATGTAAAAAACGTAACAAGTGCAATTACAGCACTCCAAAGGGCATGTGTCCTGTTCATATTCAGAGGATTGGGGCGACAAAGCTAAACTTTCCGATGTACTGCGTGCATTAAGGAACACGAAGCAATGGAAGATCGAGTGAAAGACGGAGGTCACCGCTGACAGATGCCTCTGAAATCGCAGAAGGCACATCGTTTCTCATCCTCTGTCTGAATGAAGGCAGCGTCAGGGGCCAATAATTCGGTGATGACCTCGGTGACGCGGTCGCGAGCGAAGTCCACGAGGGGCTGGTCTGTGAGCACGGGCTGCTTGTCCATTTCCACGCGGAGCTGCTTCTCCATCTCGTTGTGGCGCACATAGAAGATGGCTGGGCGGATGTTCTCTGGGCCGTGCTTCTGGGCATACATCAGCCCGTACATCAGCAGTTGGAAGAAGTGGTCCATGCCCTCCTTCCCTCGGAAGTCATCATTGGACGTTACCCGCGTGACGGTGGACTTGCCGCCCGTCTTGTAGTCGATGATGCGGACGGTGCCGTCACTCAGGCGGTCGATGCGGTCGGCAAAGCCCTTGATATTGACGGTGCGGCCTTCGATGTCCACTGTGCCTGTGAGGGGTTCCTCCAGTTTCACGATGGTGATGGCGTGGCCCGCCTTCAGGGTGGCGATGTCGGCATGGATGACGCGGTTCACATAGGTGAGCCCCACCTCGAAGGCGAGGAGGTTGCGGCCCTCGGGCGGCTCATCGAGCGAGAGCTGCTCGCGGAACTGTGCCTCCAACAGCGGTTTCACTTTGGGCAACATGGCCGTGAGGTCATCGGCCGAAAGCACCTTTCCCTCAAATTCCTTGTAGAGCAGTTCCAATGTGCCATGCACGGCAGAGCCGAAGGTATCGTGGGCGATGTGCTCCGTCAGGTCGTCCTGCTCGTGGAATCCGGCCACGTAGCTGAAGTAGAATTGCAGCCCGCAGTTGCGATAGCGGTTGAGCGCGCTGGGCGAGAATCCCTTCTCGGACAGTTGCACCAGCTTCTCTTGCTCGGTTTCCCCTTTATTGATGATGATGGTGGGGCGGAATTCCTTCACGGTCACCTTCTGGTTCACCTCAAACTCACGGATAGTGATGTTGTCGCCCTTCTCCAAGCGGAGTTGATGCACATAGCGGCTCACCTCGCCCTTGCCCATGGCATCTGTGTCACTGTCGTAGATGAGAGTGATGCGCTGGGCGCGATGCAGCAGCCGATAGAAGTGGTAGGCGGTGACAGCATCGCGCTCGTTCTGCCGCGCCAAGCCATATCCGCCTCGGATGTCGTAGGTGAGGTAGCTGTTCGACACGCTGCCTGATGGCAGATTGCCCTCGTTGACGCCCAACATGATTACCTCTTCGAAGTCGAGGTTCCGGGTCTCCAACATGCCCATCACCTGAAGGCCCGAGAGCGGTTCGCCACGGAAATCGAGCTGCACGGCCCGCACCAATTGCCGCCAGAAGATGTGCAGGGTCTTGAGGTCGGTGATGTCGGGCTGGGTGATGAGCAGGTCGATGAGGCGGGTGACCACCTTGCCGAGGCGGTGCAGGAATTCCAGCTCCAAGGCGAGGGACTGGTTGTCCTTCTGTGCGTGGTGGACGGTGGCGATGAGGCTGTCCAACGCTGCGAGGAAGCCCGCAGGGGTGGCGCCCATGGTGTGGAAGACGATGCGCTCGATGTCATTGTCGACCACAAGGTCGTTGGGGGCGATGCTCACCTTGCGGGCGGCCGTGAGGCGCTTGAGCATCATGTGGGCCTCCTTGTCGGTGATGGCGAGGAAGAACGTATCGGTGAAGAGGGCGGCCAGATCGCGGTGGTAGAGGCGGCCCGCGTGGTCGGCACTGTTCTGCCAGAGGGTGAAGAGCTTGCGGATGAACACCGCGCTCTGCGAGAACTGCAGTCCATAGCCCATGGTGATGTTGACGCCCTTCAGCCCTTCGGGGAGGGCGTGGAGCAGGGGCATGAGGAGCTGCTCATCGTTGAGGACGATGGCCGTGCGCTGAAAGTCAGTGTCGGGATTGGCCTCCAGCCGCTTGGCGATGAGGCTGGCGGCCACCTTGGCCTGGCTCACCTTGCGCTGCACGGCAATGATGTCGAGCTGCTTGGGGATGTCGTTGAGCCACGGGCGGTTGAACTCCCACTCGGTGTCGAGTTTGAGGATGCTTTCCCTGCCGATGTACCTACGCATGTAGTGGCCGGCCTCGTGGAGGGGGTCGGAGACGTAGTGCGGGTCCATGTCCCAGACAATGACTCCCCTTCCACTCTCCTGCCATGCCTGCAAGATGGTCTCCTCGGTGGCGGTGAGGGCGTTGAACCCCGCGAAGACGACCTGTTTCCAACTGCTGCTGGCAATGTCCTTCTCCACGGCCTCGGCCACCTTGCGGAAGGCGAGGCCCTGATAGCCCTCGTTGCGCGAGAGGAGATCTTTGGTCAGTTCGGTGTAGAAGGTGGCGAACTGGCGGACGAAGTCGAGGTGGCGTTTCTGGAAGTCGGTGGGCGGGGTGCCATCGGGGTTCCAACGGGCGATGCGCTCTACGGAATGGAGGTCGTGGAAGACGGCCGGGGCATCGAGGAGGTTGAGGTCTATCTCGTTGATGTCGGAGAGGAAGGAAGGGGCCCATGCCGCGAACCGGTCGATGGGCTGGGGGTCGTCCGCGTGCTGGCGATAGATGTCGAAGAAGCGGAAGAGGAGGGTTGTGCGGTCGAGCGTGGTGAGGCCGCTGCGCTCGGTGATGAAGTCCTCGATGGAATGGACGGTGGGGGCCCAGATGGCCCTGTCGGTGCATTGGCCCAAGGCCCTGCGGAAGAAGACGCCCGACCGCCTGCCGGGGAGCACCACGCATACTTCGCTGAGGTCGTTGCCGTGGAGGGACAACAAACGCGAGGCGAGGGTGTGGAGGAAGGATTGCACGGGGTGCAAGGTAGTTGGAAGGAGGAATTAGGATTGCAGAATATCGAATAATGAATATCGATTGAAGATCGGGGCGGGGTTGGAAAGGGATTTGCGAAGAACGATTAGCGATTAACGATTTGCGATTGGAAGGGAGACGAGGAGGGGGGTGAATTTGCAATAGACGATTTGCAATTTGCGATGTGCGAATGGAAGGGGGATGAAGGAGACGCAGGCGGATGAATGTTCGGCAGAAGGCGCTGGGGCATTGACCTGGTGGGGGATGATGTCGGCCGATCCGGATATGGATCTGACGCGTTCCGAGAGTGATCTGACGCGTTCCTGGATAGATCTGACACGTTCCGAGAGTGATCTGACAAGGCTGGCTGTGGGTTTCAGTGACCCCTCGCCCGACCCATCCGCCTGAGGCGGAGAGGGGAGTTGGTGTCAGTGGGGTCTATTTGAAAGGTGGCGGGACCCTATGTTACTGCGTGCCGCAGTGAGCTCCCTTCGGTCGGTTCGACATGCTCAGGACAGGCTGCCACCGAATAATTGGCACGAGGGAAAAGACCCTTGCGCCAGCGGGGGCTGTTTGAGAGGAATTGTTTTTCTTTGGTGTTCCATTCGACAAGTATCACCTCAAAACCACTGAACATGGCACACAACAGCCCCGAAGAGAAGGAGAAAGGCGAGATCCTGGCCAAGAAACTGGAACAGCTACTGGCCTTGGCCCGCGACCCTGATCTTCAACAGAAGATCATGAAGAGTGTGAACGACATGGGCGACTTCGTGAAGATGGCGCATGAAAAGGCGCAGTATGAGGAGCTGGAAGCACATGAGATTGAAGCGCTGGCCGAAGTGGAGAAACAGATGCCCATTCTACTTCAGTTTGTGCAGGACTGCCAATTGGCATTGGGGAACCAGCTACGGCTCACGGCCGACAGCTATTACTTCCATGTGAAGCACTTGGCGGAGCAGGGCGACGCGAAAGCGAAGGAGGCGTATGAGCGGTTGCGGCCGCTTTACCGTGATACGCTGAAGGATTCGATGGAGAAGATGGGGTTGAACTGATGAGGGGAGAGGCTTCTGGCCTGACTCCAACGACTCGGATAATCGCGCAGTGTGCCAAAGGCGGAGCGAACGTATGGCAGCAGCTCCGGCCTCGCTTGGAGAATCAGTGAAAAATGTGGGGATGGCGATTCAAAGTTTCAATAGGCGACCATGGGCAATGCTGTTCCTGTCCTGCACGCGGACAAGATAGATGCCCGCTGGGCCGGTCACTTCCAGCTGCACCTTGCGCTGTCCGTTCGGATGACGGGTGGCCAGCAGCCGGCCCTGCATATCGTAGAGTCCGATGACCGCATCGGTGGCCGTTGGGCCAAGGTCGATGGTGAACAGGCCTGCGGTGGGATTGGGATACATGGCCAACACGGGGCGGGGGGCATGGCTGTGATTGGCATCGGTGACCACGCAGTCGTAGAGCGGGACACCGCACCCCGTCTGGCTGTCCTGCACCCCTTGGCAACTGCCGATGCAGTCCGCGAGCACCTCGTCACCGCAATCGTTGCAGCCGTGGTAGATGGCGCATATCTCGCCACATGGGCCGATGACCTCCGGCTGTATGAAATCGCTGCGCCATTCCCTCATCATCTTGTCCTTGATGGTGCCTGCACTGCCGCTCTGGGAGGCGAGGAAATCGCTGTTTCCCCAAGGGTTCTCGCCCGCGTATCCGGCATAGAACGGCCCCAGGTCGGTGACCAAGGGGTGCTGCTCCTCGCCCACGTTCACCACCTTTATCTTCTTGAGGGAATAGGGATTGTTGCACGATGGGTCGCAGAAGAACATGATGCCTCCGCTGCAAGCTGAACGGGTGAGATAGTTGCCATGCTTGTCGGGCGAGGGGTAGATGGTGTCCTTGCCAGCGGGGAAGGCCGCGCTGCGGAGGGGGAATGTCTGGACGGACTGGCACAGTGTGCCGGCATGGGAGACGGTCTGGATGAGATGTCCCTGCCAGTTGGCGAGGACGGTGTCCGATCGCCACGATACCCCGTCATCGGGGCCGATGTAGCGCACGGAGACGGCAAAGCCCTCGACATCGGCCACATGGCCTGTGAGCCCGCAGTCGTGGCCATAGAGCAGGGCCCCGTAGATGATGACCGTGCTGCCGAACCACCGGAGGCCGCTGCGCAGGCAGCCCTCTTCGACCACCGCAACGGGCGGGGCGTAGAGGGTGGGGGGAGCATCGTCCTCCACGTACTGCCCGACCAGCGGGAATATGTGGCAGACCACGATGTTGCTGTCACCGGGCGCGGAATTGCCCACGGCCGGGCCGGGACAGTCATCGTCAGAGAACTCGACAAACTTGGGGACGAAGGCACCGAGAAGCACCTCTTCCAACGTATCGGATAGGCCGTCCATGTCGGCATCCACAAAGCCGGGGTGGGGGAAGGAGACGATGCCACCGCACCTGCTGCCCGCTTCGATCTGCTGCGCCATGCTTGGGCACACGGCCAGCATCAGCGCCATGACCGCAGTGATGAAGGGAGCGATATGCGGTACGCGCTGTTTCATGTTGTAGTGCGAGCGAAGTACGGTAAAAACGGAGACTCCCCCCCCAAAGGAGCGGGGAGTTGGTGTTGTGGGGTCTATTTGAAAGGTGGCGGGACCCTATGTTACTGCGTGCCGCAGTGAGCTCCCTTCGGTCGGTTCGACATGCTCAGGACAGGCAGCCACCGAATAATAGGCACGAGGGAAACGACCCTCGCGCCAGCGGGGGGGCCAGGGGGAGCTATTGATTGGTGACCGAGGACGGTTGCAAATAGTGGCATCAGGAAGGGGAAGGCGGGTAACCTTTGCAGTCCGCTTTCGTTCGACTGCCACAAAGCGGCCCAAGTGCAAAGCCTAACGATAATTACGCTTATTACAATTGTCCTGGTTCTCTATCTGCTGCTGGAATATCTGCGACATCAGAAGGCGCTTGCCACTATACCTCACCGCATTCACGTTAACGGCACACGGGGCAAATCAAGTGTCACACGGCTGATAGGTGCTGGGCTAAGGGCAGGAGGCATACCCAGCATAACGAAAGTTACGGGCACCTATCCGCGAATGATATTGCCTGATGGCAGTGAGGTCTCCATACATCGCAAGGAAAAGGCCAACATTCTTGAGCAATTGAACATTGTAAAGTACTGCTCTACTCATAAAGCAGAAGTGCTGATCATTGAATGCATGGCTTTACAGCCAGAGTATCAGCGCATTACCGAAAAACAGATGATCAAGGCAACAATGGGGGTGATTACGAACATCAGGATGGATCATCTGGATGTGATGGGGCCGACATTGGACGATGTGGCCGTTGCCATCTGCAACACCATTCCTAAGAACACCAAACTCTTCACTGCCGAAGATCGATATACGAATTATATAAAGGGGGTTGCCTCAAAGAACAACTGCACGGTAAATGTGAGCAGACCGGCTCAAGTGAGTGACCATGACATGGAGGGTTTCAGCTACTTGGAGCACAAGGAGAATGTGGCCTTGGCCTTGAATGTCTGTGCCGAATTCGGTGTAAGTAAGGATAGGGCCTTGTCGGAAATGCATGTCTGTCTCCCAGATGAGGGCGTTCTGCGCAAGTTCAGCGTAGAACAGGATGGCAAGCGCATTCATTTTTTCAATGCGTTGGCTGCCAACGACCCGGAATCGTCCCTGATCATTTGGAATAGCGTGATAGACAAATGTGGTCCTGATGAATTTAAAATTGCAGTGCTTAACAATAGAAAGGACCGACAGGACAGGGCAGTGCGGTTGGTAGAGATGGTGTCGAAATTGGAGTTTGACCTCTTGGTGCTCATCGGGGAAGCAGTGGAAATGGTGGAAAGCATGTGCAGATCCATCTCCATTCCCAAGGACAAGTTACTGAGTATAGGACTGAAACCAACCGATGAGCAGTTCAGGATGCTGATGAACGCATCGGCAAAAAGCACTACGATCGTGGCATTCGGCAATATGGGTGCCGGTGGTGCAGAGCTGAGCAAAATGTTTGAGAACCAACACAACCACCAACTAAAAGGTCTGCGTGGATGATAGAGCTGGCAGTGACCATCGGGATTGTGCTCAGTCTGCTTTTTGTAGAGGCATTCGGGATGGCTGCGGGCGGTATCATCGTGCCAGGTTATATTGCTCTGCAACTCACATCTCCCGACAGAATCATCGGGGTGCTGGTCATTGCGTTCATAACCTTCCTGTTGGTCAAACTGATTTCCAGATATACGTTCTTGTTCGGAAGGCGTCAGATGGTGGTTTCGTTGCTCATAGGGACCATTTTTTCAATCATCTCACATCACTATCTGTTTTTCAACATGGCCACTACGACCCTTGAGTTCAGTGCCGTGGGTTGGGTGGTTCCCGGTCTGATCGCCCACTGGTCGGTCAAACAAGGCTACCTGAAAACCCTTTCAATGCTGGCCATCACCTCTGTTCTGGTGAGGCTGTTGGTGATGCTCATATTTTGGGGCGAGCTTATACCTGACCTCTATTGAAACGTAATGAACAATAGAATATCCATACGGTCAACATTGGTTCTGATGATATTGGGCTTCCTTGCCATCTCCTTGCTGTGGATAGTGGAGAACACGAAGGTGCTGGTAGATGAAGACTGGCATCAGGAGAAGGAACAGGCTGCGCTGCTCATGAAAAAATGCATGGAGCACATTAAGAACGACCAGTTTGCAAATGAAATAGCCGTTGATAACATAAACGATCCGAACGGAACAGGTCTGATCGGTCAGCAGTTTACGGAGATCACTTCCGGTAGAGGTTCGCTTCCCATCAAGCTTTCAACCACCAATCCGAATTTCGCGGCCCTTGTGGTTCAGTTGTTCAAAGACGCAGGACTCAAGGAGGGCGATGAGGTGGCGATGTGTTTCACTGGGTCGTTCCCAGCGGTGAATATTGCTGTTTGTTCGGCCATAGATGTTCTCAAGCTCCGTCCGTTGCTCATTACTTCCGTCACTTCCTCATCGTGGGGTGCCAACGACCCAGAGTTCACTTGGATTGACATGCATCAAAGTCTTTATGAGGCAAAACTCCTGAGTTTTCGGCCTCTGGCATCTTCCATAGGGGGAAACGAGGATCTTGGAAAGACCCTCAGCACCGAATCTCGCCAAATGGCAGAAGTGGCTATTTCAAGGAACAACCTTCCTTATATAAACGAGAACTCATTGGGAGGGAACATAAGTAAAAGGATGGAGATCTTCCGTCTGAATACGGTGGACGGAATAAAACTATATGTGAATGTGGGAGGAGGGATTGCAAGTTTTGGGAGCAGTGCGAATTTCAATGTGGTTGTTGCCGGGTTGAACGAAAACATGAAGATCAAGGAATTTCCGGTTCATCGAGGAATCATATACGAGATGGTAGAACAAGATATCTCGGTACTGAACTTCCTGAATCAAGGAGTACTTCTGAAACAATTCGGTCTCCCCAATGACCCTGTCCCCCTTCCAAAGATCGGAGAAGGCAAGCTGTATTCCTCATTGCGCTATGATGTGCGAGTTGTGGGGGTGGCCCTTGTTGTCCTAAGCGGGCTATTGATATCCGTCATTTACATTGACAAGAAGCAGAATAAACTTGGCAGCACCATACTTAGTGACCCTGAATCGATTTAAAGTTGGCCATGAGATTTACAATCCTTGTTCTATTCGTTCTATTCCACAATCAGGGTTTCGGTCAGAAGCAGAAGGAAGCGGTTCCTGATAAGTTCGTGGGCACGGTGATTCTGGTGGGAAACAAGAACTATGTCTATTACGCACTTTCGGAGAAGATACGAACGGAAGTCACAGTGACCGGTCCGGGAGAGTTGACGGTTTATACACGGGTCAGAGTAGTCGAGCCAAATACACCGTCCAAACCATTTGTGTTGAAATACATCATGGACGGCAAATCAGTGTCAACTGAAAAGATCGGCCCTCTGAAACCATCTTCAAAGTATAAGTTCAAAGGTAAGTTGGAAGGCGTTCCGACCCGAACAGAGAAGACGGTTATCGATATTCCTCCCGGAAAACACAAGATCAAATTTTTCAAGGCCCAAACAGATCAACCGGTGCATGCACGCTATCTGATCAAGCAGTTCAATAAACCAAAATGGAATGATCTGAAGTCTTCAGAAACATTAAAAGAGGTGATGTTGACCTTTAGCAGTGGTGCAGTTCCGCCTCCCTATTACCGTATAACCGAAAAAGACCGGTTCATGTTCACTGTTTCAGATACCGCCAGAATCAGGATTTTGGTAAGGGCAGAATTCACGTACAAAATGCTTTCGGAGAGTTATCTGCGGTTGGAGGTTTTGGAAATCGGCAAGAGTCCTGTAATCTACAAGTTCTTGACGAAACGCGTTAAGAATGTCGTGTACTCTGATGTGAACAAACTGGTTCCCAGCGATCTGCATAGCCTTTACTTGAATCTGCCCAAAGGATCGGGAGAACGGAAGTTCTCTGTGAGGGTGACGGGAGTCGGCAGCAGCGCGCTCATTCGAATCTCAAAAGATGTGAACCTGTCGGACAAACCCTGATCATCTAAAAGCTTTACAAACAATTTTCAACTCATGAAATACACCATGAAACAAATTTCAAAGTATCTGCTGCCCATGCTTGCCGTCATCTTCCTGCATGGGTGTTCAAAGGAAGCAGGATTCGGTGGGAATTCAGCCATAACCGGATCGCTGAGGCTCAAGGTTTACAATGCCGACTTTTCGGAACTGTTGGATGATGTGGATCTGGCCGATACCTATGTTTACTTGTCGACAACCACCGGCTATGGCTATCTGGACCGCGTGAATACGTCATTCAACGGTTCATTTGAATTCAATAATCTGAATCCTGGAGATTACATCATTTACACCTATTCGAGCGACACAACGCTATCGTCAATTGACGATATCGTCATCCAAAAAACGGTCACGATAAATAGTTCCAACGAGTCTGTAAGCTGTGGCACTTTAACCGTGGCCACTTCTGTAACAGTGGGGAACTCTTCCATAAGCGGAAGGATAATGTACCAATCTGTGAGCAACCCTAACTTTCAATATCCGGCTCCTGATGAGCGGGTCTTCATCATGTACAATGATGAACCTACTTATAAGACCTTCGTGCGCACCAGCTATGACGGATACTACATATTCGATCGCCTTCCAATTGGAAAATATCGGATATACGCATATAGCGCAGACATCGATAACATCTCACCGTATGCGTCAATCCCTGTACTTGACAGTCTGGTCATAGAACACAATGGAACCGATACCACTTTGTCAGACATTGTGATTTACAATTAATTGTAGGCATCATGCGAAAGATTCCAGTGCTGATCATTTTGTGTTTTTGCGTTCTCGCTGTGAACGTTAAGGCGCAGGATGATTTTTCAGGTGGCAACGTATGGTCGTCCGTTTTCCTATCAAAGAAGATCACGCCACGCTGGTATTTCAACAACTATCTATTAGTGGGTTTCAAGGAAAGCGGTCAGTTGGCGTTTGTGCAGAATGACCTTTCGTTCAGATATAGGTTTGATAGGTTCTGGTCAATGGGTGTCGGTTACAAGCATGCACAGTACGCTGCCTATCCTGGCATAGACAAGATTTATCCTCAATCGGTAACGAGTTACGGTTCCATTATCTTTCACGGTGCGGAGATCGATGTTCAATTCGATCGACATTTGGGCAAGTCTTTCTGGATTTCCCAATCGTTGATTGTGCAGGGCTATTTTCCACGATTCGAGAAGTATCAGTTCAGATATATTTCACGGACGAAGCTTGCATACAGGAATAAGAAGGCATTTTTACACATAACGCCATACGTTACGTTTATGCTATACTACTATCACAATGGTAAACCGTTCAATTATTATGATGAGAACGGTGATATAGAAGCGTACCGTTCTCCCAATGGGTTCCATCGGTACAGGGCAATTGTAGGGTTCTCGTTCAAACCAACAAAAAAGATAAGTCAACTTGGGTTCAACTTTTACTATGCGATCAATAGAGAGTTCAACTTCAGCAACTCCAACTCCCCACTGAACGTCAGAACACCGACTGCGGTGGCAGATGGCTCCAACGTTAAAGTTCCATTCAACAACTACAACATTTTCGGGGTTCAGGTGAATATCATCCTCGGAATGAACAAAGGAAAGTAGAAACCGGTTGACCTTGCGGAGAAAAGCCCCTCGCACCAGCGGGCAAAGACGCAAAGGGGTTTGCACGCAGAGAAGCAGAGGGAAGGAGAAAATGGGGAAATAGGGTTTCGCGTAAAGCCACAGAAGCACAGGATTTTACAGAGAGAGGTGGCGGGACCCTATGTTACTGCGTGCCGCAGTGAGCTCCCTTCGGTCGGTTCGACAAGCTCAGGACAGGCTGCCACCGAATAATAGGAACGAGGGAAAAGACCCTCGCGCCAGCGGGGTACCGCCTGCTGTTCATTGACTGGGTGGCGGGGTTTGACCAATGGAACTATGTGATTGACCGCTGGGGGCTTTTCAACCCGCCCGGGGTAGGGCCGCATGATATTGACCCAGATGATGATGTGCCGGGGGACCGGGATGGGCGGAGATTGCCGAGGTTCTGAGGGGTGTGTTTGAAAGGTGGGCTGGAGCCCACCGAACAATAGGCACGAGGGGAAAGACCCTCGCGCCAGCGGATGGCAATGCAACCGAAGACGGTTGCCAATGAAATGCACCAGTGAAGACGCTGGCGCAGTCGGGAAGACTCGGCCGGGCGGAGGTTGCTTTTTATGAAAATCTGTCGTTATTTGCTCGGCTCAAACTCAGATGCGAACCAATCGCAGGATATGAATCAGTACGAGATTCTTCTAAAGCACGTTTACGAGAACGGGACGGACAAGTCTGATAGAACAGGCACGGGTACTCGAAGCCTCTTCGGCTATCAGATGCGCTATGATCTCTCAGAAGGATTCCCCTTGGTTACCACCAAAAAGGTACACCTCCGCTCAATTATTTATGAACTGCTATGGTTCCTGCGGGGTGACACGAACATCAAATTCCTCAAGGACAATGGTGTAACCATATGGGATGAGTGGGCAGACCAGGACGGAGAACTTGGAAGCATTTACGGCTACCAGTGGCGCTCATGGCCGACACCAGACGGGCGGCATATTGATCAGATAACCAATGTTGTAAACACCATTAAAAACAACCCGGACTCACGTAGAATCATCGTAAGTGCGTGGAACGTGGCCGACATTGACAAGATGGCATTGCCTCCATGCCATACGCTTTTTCAATTCTATGTCTCAGAAGGCAAGCTATCCTGCCAACTGTATCAACGGAGTGCGGACTTGCTTCTTGGAGTTCCATTCAACATTGCCTCGTTTGCATTGCTCACCATGATGATTGCTCAAGTTACAGGCCTTGCATATGGAGATTTCGTTCACACCTTTGGAGATGTGCATATCTATAAGAATCACTTTGAGCAGGTTGATCTGCAACTGAGCCGTGAACCCCGGCTGTATCCCAAGATGATCTTGAATCCGAATGTGAAATCCATATTTGATTTCACGTATGAGGATTTTCAATTGGACGGCTACAATCCGCATCCACCAATTAAAGCTCCGATTGCGGTATGATTGGTGTAGAGCTTTTTTCGGGTGCGGGAGGTATGTCGCTGGGGGCAGCCCTAGCTGGTGTAAACGTGAAGTTTGCGGTGGAAAATGACAGGGATGCGGTGAACACTTTCAAGTTTAACCACCCCGATACCACGGTCTACGACCAAGACATTAGGACACTTAAAAGAATTGCGATTGCGAAAGATAGTAAACCTACGATACTCTTCGGTGGGCCTCCATGTCAAGGGTTTTCCACCTCTAATCAGCGAAATAGAAGTGCCGAAAATGCCAATAATTGGTTATTTAAAGAGTATGTCCGTTTATTGGCGGGATGGATGCCAAACTGGGTGGTGTTGGAGAATGTCAAAGGCCTAAAAGAAACTGAAGGAGGTCTTTTTCTAGAGGAAATTATCTCCAGTTTTTCCTCGTTAGGATATAAGACAACCCATGCGGTGCTAAATGCTGCTGATTTCGGTGTGCCACAAAGAAGGGATAGAATTTTTGTCGTTGGCTCCCGAGATAACATTGAATTTACCTTTCCAGAAAAAACACATGAAAAAAGCGTCACAGTAAGTGATGCTCTTTCCGATCTTCCTATAATTGAGAATGGAAACAACATAGGCATTCTACCCTACTCCAGTCCTCCAATGAATGAATATGCCAAATTTGTAAGGGGGGATTTGAAAGTTGTTTCAAATAATATAGTAACTCGCAACTCTCAGGGGGTTATAGACAGGTATAAGTACGTACCTCCAGGAGGGAACTGGGAAAGCATCCCCCTCGAACTGATGCACAATTATACAGACGTATCTAGATGTCATACCGGAATTTACAAGAGGCTTCGATTGGATGAGCCATCAGTCGTTATTGGGAACTTTCGAAAGAACATGTTGATTCATCCAAAATACAACCGTGGACTATCCGTTCGGGAGGCCGCTCGTATTCAGTCATTTCCTGACAATTACGTTTTTACTGGTTCGATAGGATTTCAACAACAACAGGTAGGGAATGCAGTACCTCCTTTGCTAGCCAAAAAAGTATTTGAATCGATAATGGTGCACCATGAATAAATTTGAGAATCTACTACAGGCTAGCCTAAAAGAAGAATTGGGGGATGACTTGGGAAACAGCTACTTTCACAGATATGAGTCTGTGAAGAGTAAGTGTATAGATCAAATCTACAGCCAAATAGTTGGCACTGAACCTAGTCTCACAAAACATGATGGGTCCCACCTGGAGGGAATATTTAGTAACCTATACTATCTAATAGGGAGTGATGCAAAATATTTCAGTCCCTACGAACAATACGTCCTCGCATTAATCGTAGTTTTCCATGATGTGGGAAATCTACAGGGAAGGAGTGCACATGAAAGAAAGACAACTGTGGGCAAGTTATATAACGACATGCGTGGCACAGATCCGAAATGGCGGCAAGAACGCCACATAGTAATCACAGCATCTGAAGCACATACAGGAAAGGATGCCCAAGACAATCCAGTCGACACACTGAGCAAAGTTCACAAATTATCAAATCTCGAAGAAGGACAGCCAATCAGGTTGCAGGAATTGGCTGCCATCTTCAGATTAGCAGACGAACTTGACGAAGGACCTAGACGTACTTCTTTCGTTCGACAAGGTTTGCCATCAGCAAAAGGAGGATACCCGAATGAAAGCATGCCTCACCATGAATTTGCAAATAACATCAACGTATTTATTGACCGTGGCAATGGAAGAATTGTATTAACATACTATTTGAATTGGGACTCCACAACAAATCCCGATGGTTCGAAGATAAGTGCCGAGTTAAACACGCTGGCAAGTAGAGCACTGAAGATTAACGATGAACGGAAGTATACAAAATACTATTCGCATGGAGTGTTATCGCCATTTACTAGAACCGAGCTTTCAATAAACTGCTCAATAGATGAGATTCCAACAAATTACACAATTGGACCAGTAGTACTCGGAGATGAAGTCCCAATTCCAACGAAAAGAGATGTTAACCACGCAATGGAGCGAGTGTGCTCAATCGATGACTCTATGTCATTTGCAAAGGTGTTTGAAAATCTAAAAAGAATCCATGATGAGCAGGAATCCATTTGAGTTCGAAGCGGCAAATAATTTGACAACACGTGAATTACTCGATTACTATATCGAAGATTTCAACTATTCTCGTTTTCTAGACTCCAAACGTAATATTTTCTTGCTCGGAGAGCGGGGATCTGGAAAAACAATGACGTTGCTATATCACTCATTTAAGGTAAAATATCAAGATTCGAGAAGGAATGATGCTTCAGATCTACTGGACAATGTAGGGGTTCACATACCGTGCAATACACCTCTGTTTCATAAGAAGGAGTACCTGCTACTTGATGATGATCATAAAGCACAGATTATTGCTGAACATTATTTCGTAATTGCAATTGTCAATGAAATAATTTTATCATTGAGTCTTGTCGGGGATGCCAAAGAGGCTTTCAAGCCCTTCGATAAGGAATTTCTGGAAGAGATTGGATATATATTTAATATACCAAGTCGAAGCAATTCTAATTTCCTAGACTCGGTAAGAAAGTGGATTGGAAAAATTGTATTTAATACTCAGAAGCACATCAATCAAGCTGAAAATATTTTTTACGAGGAAGCCCTCTCTTTAGGCTCTTTTCTGCTTCCACTTATTAAGATGATTAAACAGGTTCCATTGTTTAGCTCTACTCACTTTAGTTTCCTAATGGATGATGCACACGACCTCAATATTCATCAAATTAAAGTGCTAAACTCGTGGATTGCCTATCGCGACCATTCAGATTTCAGTGTCAAGTTGGCAACCACAAAAGTTAATAAGCCTATTCAAATTACTACTACTGGCGGTTCAATACTGGAAGGACATGACTTCACCATCATTGACTTAGAAAAACCATACTTTAATAAGGATTCTGACTTTGGTAAGCTTGCCAGGCAAATTATCAAGAAGAGACTTCTTAAAATTAATAACTTAGACATCGAACCAGAAGATTTTTTTCCAACAAGCAAGGAGTTTGAAGCAGCTCTCGAAAAATACAAGGAAATTGCCCGAATAGAAGCGGTTTCAATTTATGGTCATTCCGATCCTAAGAAAATCACAGATCATGTATATAAGTATTCTCGGGCATACTACTTTCGTGAAAGAGCAAAATCGAAAGCCAATCTGGTCCCATACTCTGGGTTTTCAATGTTGGTTGATTTGTCTACGGGGATTATACGAAACTTACTAGACCCTTGTTATTATATGTACGATGCAGTGGTTTCTGAGGCAAGTGAACCCTTTGAGGGTATTCATTTCGTGCCGCCTCATACTCAACGAGAGGTAATATTGAATAGGAGCAATGCGCTGTGGAAACGCCTTGAAAATGGTCTGGAGAAAGAAATTGAGGGGTGCTCTGAGGAACAAGGGAAGATGATACTTCAGTTGATAGATAATATTGTTTCATTGTTCCGTGAACGATTGTTGCATCATAAGTCTGAACCTAGGGCCATTATGTTTTCGATTTCTGAGGTGAACGATGCCTCTTTTGTAAAGCTGATAGAACTGTTACGAATTGCGCAGATGTCTCAGTTGCTTTACACGAGAACAGGCGTGTCCAAAGATGACGGGAAGAAGGACACCTATTATATTCTGAACAGAATGTTTTTACCGACCAGAGGGCTGGATCCCAACGGTCAGCATGCTCGAGTGTCTATTAAGAGCAAAGATTTATGGAATGCCGCTAAGGATAATAAATCAATCCCGTACTCAAAAGGTAATGACAACAGCCCTGAGGAGTCCGTTCAACCAAAATTGTTTTGAGCATGAAAGATTCTGATCGACCTGCCGTATTGTTTATTGGACTTAGCTGGGAAGAGCGATGCTTTCTTGGATTGAAGGTTGACCATAAGTATTACAACAGGACCACTAAGGTTGTACTTCTTTATAACGAGCATAGTTCTGATCGAGACGCTGCTAACCGTGACAAAATCATACAGTATTGCAAGAAAAGAAATATTATAGTCCAAGAAATTTTATTGAAATACAATGATTCCATTTTCAATTGGAAGACAATCGAGAAGGCGATTTTTGGGATTAGGGAAGAACTTGGGCGAGCAGTACTCGATATTACCACGTTACCTAGAGAGTTAGCGTGGACTTTATTATACAATATCGGAAAGTATACTCCATCAGTGCAGTACATTTATCATTCTCCAGCTAAGTACACAGATGAGTGGGTTTGTAAAGAACCAGGTGCTCCCAGACTCTTGTTCCGACATTCTGGCATAAGCGAACTAAATAAACCTACAGCTTTAATTATACTTACTGGATTTGATGAAATCAGAACAAAGAAACTAGTTGAGTATTATGAGCCGAAATTTCTCGCATTGGGCATTCAAACTGGTTCAAAGTATAGTAATAATGTGAGAAATTCTCTTTCAAAGCATCTTGATGTAGTTAAAGGAGAAGTTGAACACACACATTTTTCCATTGACGCTTATTCTAAGGAACATGGCTTAGGGCAATTGAATAGAATTATCAAGCAACTCAGGGGCTATAACATTGTTGCCTGCTCACATGGCCCTAAACTGACATTGGTTTCACTCTATCGAAGTCATCAAAGCAATCCGCAAATGGCATTATGTTATGTGCCTTCGCGGTTGTACAACATAAACTACTCCGATGGAATAGGAGAAACTTTTCGCGGGGTTATAGAATTTTAATTCTTTGAATTTCTGCGTTGAATTTTGTTCAATCGCAAGCATTGGTGGGTGTTCAAGATTTTGCTAGTAGCTGCATCCCAACCCCAAACCTCCTCCGGTGCCATTTCAGATTCCCCTGCCAGGGCCAGAAACTCCCGCCTGTTGCAAGGGAAACACCCCTCCCTACTCATCCAATAAGCTGTCCATGAAATCGATGGTGTCATCATCGAAGCCGAGGCAGTTCATCATGAGGACCCCTCCCCCAGCCCCTCCCCAAAGGAGAGGGGAGTGTCCTTCGATACGGGCTGTCCTTCGATACGGGCTGAAAAAGCCCTACTCAGGATGACGCGTGTGGTTGGGGTCGCTTGGGCCGCGAGAATACACCTCCTTTACTCATCATCCAACAAGCTGTCCATGAAATCGATGGTATCATCATCGAATCCGAGGCAGTTCATCATGAGGTGGCGGTAGTGATTGGCCTGCTCGTGGTCAAGGATCTGGGTGTGGTAGGCCCAGAGGTTGCGATAGACGATGCGCATCTCGGGGGTGGTGGCGCTGTTGGAGCGCTCCACGGCCTGAAGGAGATAGTGAAGCCTTCCCCTTTTTAGGACAGTGCTAAATTAGATGGTTGGTTGGTTTTTGCAGGGGGAAAAGGGGCGCGCCCCTTTTCCCCCTGCAAGCGGTATCGGATCGGTGCCATTCCCCCCAGTGCGGTATGGGGGTG
>JAIPBJ010000021.1 GCA_021739625.1 Flavobacteriales bacterium
CTGGTTCATCAGTTCGAATAGCGAGAGATAGTTGTCATAGTCGCGAGTGGTCATCAGCCCCATGGCATGCAGGTTGGGCGCGAAGATGTAGGCATCCTCAAAGATCGTACGGTCCTGGATCACTGTCTTCGAACCGTTCTTGATCTCGGTGATCTGACGGAACCGTGAATTCAGGAAGTAGATCTGAAGGTTGAACGACCAACGCTGCATCTCCTCATAGAAGTCGTTCAGGTAGGGGTTGTCATCAGCCGCTTCATAGTGAGGTTCCCATTTGTAATGTTTTGCCAACAGGCCCGTGAGCGTTGTCTTTCCTGCTCCGATGTTGCCGGCTACGGCTATGTGCTTGATCTTGTCCATGTGCGGCCAAAAGTAATAATTAGGGTATGGGTTGTCCAGGGCGATACTCGTTCTGTGCCTCCTGCATCATCGCTCATTCATTTCCAATGTACCGGTAGATGGAAACGCCTGTGCTGTCCAGCATGTAGAACCGCTCTTTCTCCAGTCTCACCGAACGGAAGTTCTCGGAGGGAAGCGCAATTTCCGCCTCCTCCATCGGCAGCGGATCATACCTGAAGAAGCTGTTTCCTCTCGTGTACAGGACCGCATCATTCCTTACCTGCATCTCGGTGATGCCAACGGTCGGGATGAGTTTGGAATAGGTGCCGAATATGTCGAAACGGAAGATGCCCCGCTTCGGGTCGTTGAGATACAGCCAGTCGCCCTCCTCCATCATGTGCGTGGGGTCGATCTCGCTGCCCACAAGCTGGTTCACATTCTCAATGCTGTTGGTCACGTTCATCTGTTGGTCGAACCGCAGCATTCTGAAATACACCGGGTCGTATGCCCAGAACCCGTTGTCGAACGAGGCACAGACCAGTTGCACCAGACTCAGATTGATGCGGTCCAACCGCAGCGACTGTTCCCTGTTCTTGCTCAGGGTGTTGTCAAGGAACATGATGCGGCTGAAATCCGGGTAGAACACCAGCACCTTCATCGGGTTGCGTGTGTCGATGCTGCCGATGCGGCCATAGCTCAGGTCGCTGAACTGATAGAGCAGTCGGCCGTCATGGCCATAGAGGAATATCTCTCCGCCACGGGTCAGATAGACATGGCCCAGATGGTCTGTGGTCATGGCATCCCACTTCCCGTCCATCCGTGCCTCAAGGTGCAGCCCTTGGGCCGTGCCCCAAAAGGGCAGCAATAGCAGTAGCACGAGACTGATGGGGCGCATGGGGCCAAGGTAGTGTCTGCGGCCTCGTTGGGCACGGGGCAATTCGGAAAACAGAAAATGTACCGTGAACAGAATAGCCTGATATGAGCGGGCACTCTGGAACAGGCCCGTGCAATCCTTTCTTTCCTTCATCAGACGTGTGAAATGGACAATTGACAAACAGTCCGAGGCCCTGTCGTTGGCTTTTGATACTTTTGGCGGCAAATCCAGCTCAACACATGAATCTCAAAGGTATTCTCGCCATTGCCGGTCACCCGGGTCTTTTCAAACTCGTAAGTCAGATGAAGGGCGGCCTCGTGGTCGAATCGCTCACAGACGGCAGGCGTATGCCCGCATACACTACCCAACGTGTGCTTTCGTTGGATGAGATCAGCATCTACACCGAGGCAGAGGAGGTGCGCTTGAGCGTGGTGTTCGACAGCATCATTGACAAGGAGGGCGGAAAACCCGCCATCGATCCCAAGAACGCCAGCATCGATGAACTGCGCGCCTATCTGGCCGAAATACTGCCGACCTACGACCGCGAACGCGTCTATGCATCCGACATCAAGAAACTTTTCGGCTGGTATAATGACCTTGCATCCAAGGGTCTTGCGTTGAAAGAGGAGACATCGGCTGAGGAGACCGGCAAGGCGACCCCTGACGATGCTGACTCTGATGCGGCCAAGCCGGCCAAGAAGCCGACCGCCAAGAAGGAAGCAGCTCCCAAGAAGAGTGCACCAAAGGCATCGGCCCCTACATCAAAGGGCAAAGTGGCCGCCACAATGACCAGAAAGGCCGGTAAGGCCTGATCTTAACCAGACTTCATGCACCAGACCACAACTCCTGTAAGACAGGGCAGAGACTTCCTTCCCGATGACCTTGTCATTGACAGTTGGACAGCCTTGGAGCCTTACTTCCAGGAACTCCTTCAAAGAAGTTTGGTCTCCGAGGACGGCCTGCACCGTTGGGTGAGCGACCTCAGCGAATTGGAGGCGGTCCTCAGCGAGGAGACCGGTTGGCGCTACATCCGCATGAGCATTGACACTAAGGATGTGGAGGCCCGCAAGGCATTCGAGTTTCTGGTCACGGAGATCGACCCCAAAGTGGCCCCCTACAACGACCTTTTCAACCGCAAACTGCTCGAAGCCCCATTGCTCAGAAGTTTGACCGAAGAGGGCTACTTCATCTATCTGCGGGCTGTGCGCAAACAGGTGGAGATGTTCCGTGAGGCGAACATCCCGTTGCAGACCAAGATGCAGCAGTTGCAGCAGCAGTATGGCGCAATCACAGGAGGGATGTCGATTGAGCACAATGGCCACACGATGACCTTGCAGATGGCAGTCAATCTGCTCAAGGATACCGACCGCGACCTGCGCAGGTCCATCTACGACACGGTGTCCGCAGAGCGCCTTTCCAAGGCCGATGAGTTGGACGCTATCTTCAACCAGCTGGTCAAGGTTCGCCACGAGGTGGCCCAGAATGCCGGCTATGCCAATTTCAGAGACTATAAGTTCGATGCCTTGGGCCGTTTTGACTATGGGGTGAAAGAGTGCATTGAATTTCATGGCGCAATTGCGGCCGAATGTGCTCCACTCATTCAGGCCATAGACACTGAAAGGAAAACAAAACTGAAGTTGGAGAAACTTCGCCCTTGGGACCTTGACGTGGATGCGGACGGAAAGGTGGGCCTCCAACCGTTTGACAACGAGCAGCAGCTCATTGACAGGACAATCGCCTGCTTCACGGAGATACGTCCGAGCTATGGCGAATATCTCAGCACCATGCAGGCCATGGGCCATCTCGACCTCGGTTCGAGGTTGGGGAAGGCCCCTGGAGGGTTCAACTATCCGCTCTATGAGACCGGAGTGCCATTCATATTCATGAACTCCGTTGGATGTGTGCGTGACCTGGTCACCATGGTACATGAGGGCGGTCATGCTGTGCACTCGTTCCTGAGCCGCGACCTACCGATCACATCCTTCAAAAGCCTTCCATCAGAGGTGGCAGAGCTGGCAAGCATGGGCATGGAGCTCATCTCGCTCGACCATTGGCACATTTTCTTTGATGATGAAAGTGAATTGAAAAGGGCCAAGAAGGAGCATCTGTCCAAGATCATCTCTGTGCTGCCTTGGGTGGCCACCATAGATAGTTTCCAACACTGGGTCTATGAACATCCAGAGCACACTGTGGAGGAGCGCGATGCCGAGTGGAGTGCAATTTTCAAGCGTTTCGGTAGCGCAGTGGTCGATTTCAGCGGCCTTGAGCCCGATGTGGCCAAGATGTGGCAGAAGCAGTTGCACATATTCGAAGTGCCATTCTACTATATAGAGTATGCCATTGCGCAGCTCGGGGCCATTGCCGTGTGGCGCAATTACCGCGATAATCCTGAGCAGGCCCTCGACCGGTATGAGGCCGCACTCAGCTTGGGCTATACTCGGACCATCGGAGAGATCTATGCGGCAGCAGGCATCCGCTTCGATTTTTCGAGGGACTATGTTCACGAGCTGATGCAATTCGTCTGGAGCGAGTACAACAGCCTTTGAGCACGCTGGATCGCATGGTGTCCTTCAAACCGCTACACATACCCCACCTAAAACCAATTTCTTCAGGGATGAGAAAAACAATTGCCCTTGTGATGGCCATGTCCATGGCATTCAGCAGTGTTGATGCACAGACTTTGGCCTCCTCATTCGAGAGGCGTTCCAACAATCCGGCAAATGGCCCGGTCCTCAACGCAGCAGTGCTCAACATGTTGAACACACCTGCCGAGGACACTACACCGGACGGTTGGAAATTCGGGGGCTTCACAAGCCTTCAGATCAACCAGATGGCATTGGTCAATTGGAATGCCGGTGGTGAGAACGCCTTTTCCGGTGTGGCACAGGTGGCCCTATTCGCTAACCTGAAAAAGAACGGATGGCACTGGAACAACGCTCTCGACCTGGGCTTCGGTCAGATGTACAGCAAGAGCTTCGGCTGGCAGAAGAATGAGGACAAGATCAATGTGCTGTCCACAGTCACTCGGCCCATTGGCATCAGCAAGAAGTTCAGCTATGCGGCAGAGGTGAATTTCAAGACCCAGTTCGCTCCGGGTTATCAGTTGCCGAACGACAGCGTGGCCATATCGCGTTTCATGGCACCGGGCTATCTCATCCTCACAGTGGGAGTCGCCTACAAGCCTGCCGATTGGATATCTTTCTACCTCTCTCCCGCCACCGGCAAGTTCACCTTCGTAACCGACCCCGATCTCAATGCGCGCGCAGCGTTCGGGGTGGACACTGGCAAGACCGTCAACTCAGAGTTCGGGGCCTATTTCCGTCTGAATGTCAAGAAGGAGATCATGAAGAACATCACCATTCAGACCGATGTGACCCTCTTCAACAACTACACCGACAAGGATCCTGTGAATCAGAAGAAGGTGGACGTGGACTGGCAGACCTCCATCAATATGAAGGTGAACAAGTTCATCACCGTCAGCCTTTTCACCCATCTCATCTACGACTATGATATCAAGCAGCTTGTGTTTGATGGAGACAAGCCGGTGTATCAGCTGGATGAGAACGGTTTCTTTCTGACAGATGCCGATGGCAAAAAGCTTCAGAAGCGTGATGCGCTAGTGCAGTTCAAGGAGGTGCTGGGTGTGGGCTTTGCCTATAAGTTCTGACATCTGACAGAAGTGCCCCCTAAGGGATCAACATCGCTGTCAGGTGCATTTTTCAGGACGTGACATTGCTCATAGGCCCAGGAGAAGGCACTTGCAATGTGCTGGTCCGCCAAAGCAATGCGTCATATCACCGCTGAAGCAGCACTTGGCTGGTGCTGCTGCCGCCTTCGGTTTCAATGGTCAGGTGATAAAGACCATTCACAAGACCACTGAGGTCAACTTCGTGATCGGACAACCGTTGGGTCATCACTGTTCGACCGGTGATGTCGGTCACTCTTACCATGCCTTCCATACCCTCTGGAAGACTGAATCTCACTGACCCTACCGTAGGGTTGGGATATGTGCTAAGCGTCTTCAGCGCAGGTGAATCTGCCACCCCCACTACGTTGAAATCACAGTTGTTGTAAGTCTGCACGGTGGTGCTGGTGTCGATCACGATGTTCTCGTCACCTGGATAGTGGACGGTATAGCTGAAATAGACCAGCATCATCTCATCGGTCGTTGCCTCGCCCACGGTCACCAACTGTGGCGGGTTGTTGGGATTATTGGGGTTGGAGGTGGTGTTGTCGTATGTGGCGGTGCTGTAGAGCATGCTCCCGGCCGGAATCTTCACCGGCTGGCGGAAGTCATAGAACCCCTGCCAATGGAAATCCCAGTCCGGAATGTCGATGAGCGGGATGGTGACCCCCAAAGGGGTTACTGCCCATGCCCTGATTGATTTTCCGAGCAGGTGCATATGAGCTGCCACGTCCAGCAGAGTGATGTTGACCGCAGGAACCAGATAATTGGCTGTGAAAGTGCGGGTCTGATCGGCCGGGATGATGAGGGCACCTTCATTAAGTGCTGCATGATGCAGAGGTGGCGCAATGGACACCTCCCGCACTGTTCCAGAGGTGTACCTGATGTTCACTTTGGTCTGATCCTGCTGACCGTTGGCAGTGGTGGGATAGTGTACCTGCATCACAATGCTGGCCCCTGCTGGAATCTTCACTCCCATACTGCCCGGATAGACCTTCTTGCTCTGACCGGGAACCCATCCGCCAATGAGCACGGACGTATTGCTGCCCGTCCCACCGAAGCTGGTATAACCGGGCCCGGGAGCAGCTGCATCAAGTGCGGCCGGTGTGGTCGACACATCCTGATACAGCAGTACGTGGTGTACCGCCTCACGATTGCCGGGAACCACCTCTATTTCCTTAATGTACCTGTCCTGCAACAGTCCAGAAGGAATCACGAAACACTGGTACACATCATTGCCTATGGTACTGACCGTGAAATTGGGCATGGTGATGACAAGGTCGGGCGAAGTGATCTCCTCATTTGTAGTATAGACAGGCGCCATCGGTGCAACGCCATTCCCTTCGGGCATGCCATTGTTCACCCAGTTGTTGATCAGGTCGATCTCCTGTGGCGTCAGCACACGCTCGTGGGCAAAGGAGCGATAGGTGGGGTCAGGCGGCCAAGGTGGCATGTTTCCGCTGTTCACTGCTTGTTGAATGCCGAAAGCGGCTGCCGCTGCATCTCCATAGGTCATGAGCGAGAATGGTGCTATGCCACCATCGTTATGGCAGCCGGTGCATCGCGTATAGACTATGCAGGCGATATTGTCATTCCAGGTGGCGGTCTGCGCTTGAGTGGCACTGCTGATGAGTAACAGCAGCAACGTAAAGGGTGTGATTTTGATCATGGGCAGGGGCTTGGATGACAAAAATAAGCACACAACTGCCGCTGCCAGCTTTCCATCTGCTGATGAATCCGATCAGAGGTCAGTTGAAACTGGAATTTCACTTACACGTGCATTCTGAAACAGCGTCCTATTTTTGAAAGCACATACTTGAACGGGCAAAGGAATAATTGAGCAGGGTGTGATTTTCAATTTTCAATTTCCCACTTTCACCCCTTCGAATCGGAACCTACTTTGAGTCACATCCCGTTCCCCGTTTCTGGAACCCCAGCCTCCGACCTCATCGCACAGATGGGGGGCTTGGCCGCTCATGATGCCGACTGGCGAAATGGCCGAACCTTCAGTCTCGTGTTCTATCCCGGCCCCGAAGTAGAGGCACTGATGAAGACCGCCTACACGCGGTTCATGTTCGAGAACGGTCTCAGCCCCGCCAGTTTCAGAAGTTTGGGAAGGATGGAGAGCGAGGTGGTGAGCATGACCGCATCGCTGCTTAACGCCCCTGAAAGTGCTGTTGGCAATATGACCTCAGGTGGCACCGAGAGCATCCTCTGTGCGGTGCGTGCTGCATTGAAACATGCTGCTCACCGGATCCCTAAAGGAAGGAGAGGTAACCTGGTGATGCCCGCCACCGCCCATCCCGCATTCAACAAGGCCGCGGACTATTTCGGTCTGGAACTACGTGCGGTGAAATGTGCCGAAGGCGGACTGTTGCCCGATATGGCTGACATGGCTGCTGCCTTGGACGATGCCACTGTGCTGATGGTCGGCTCTGCCCCGGCCTACCCGCACGGCCTCATCGACCCGCTCGATGCTATGAGTGCGATGGCCTTGGCACACAACATCTGGCTGCATGTGGACGCATGCGTGGGCGGTTATCTCATCCCCTTCATCGAACAGATGGGTGAGCCGGTGCCACAGTTCGATTTCCGACTTCCAGGGGTCAGCTCAATTTCGCTCGACCTGCACAAGTATGGTTATGCGGCCAAAGGCTCATCAGTGGTCATGTATCGCCATGTCGAACTGCGCAAAGGGCAGTACTACGTGTACTCTGAATGGCCTGGAGGGCTCTATGCCTCGCCTACGGTAAGTGGTACGCGTCCGGGCGGGGGCATTGCTGCGGCTTGGGCAGTGATGCGTTTTCTCGGTCGCGAAGGCTATGCCGAACATGCGAGGCATACACTTGATGCTGCGCGGAGGATTCAGGTCGCTGTAGGAAAAACGGAAGGCTTGGCAGTGACAGGAAATCCGCTGTTGCCCATCTTCTCTATTCGCAGCACAGGGCGCATCGACATCTTCCGTCTGGGAGATGCACTATCAGCAAAGGGCTGGCATCTCGACCGCCAATTGGAGCCCGCCAGTCTGCACCTTTCCGTCTCATTCGGCAACGTGCCCTTCATAGATGAGTTCATCACCGATCTTCACGGAGCTGTGTTGCTGGTGAGCGGTCATTCGTTGGAGAACATCGCTGATGGTGCGGCACAGCGCATTGCCTCGGCCGCTGCCCGATTTCTGCCCGAAAGCTGGGTACGTAAGGCCACGCAGCGGAGCATCGCGTCCATTCCCAAAAAGAAGGAAGGCACGGGCCGAACGGCACCCCTCTATGGCATGGTGGGAGAACTTAGCGGCAAAGGAACCATTGATGCCATGCTCATAGAACTGTTGGACGCGATGAACAGGCCGAGCGATGAAAGCCTGCGGCAATCAGGGGAGGGAGAAAAGAAATGATCAGATGTATCCGTCAGGGTCGCTGTTCCCCGAAAGTCTTTGTTTTTCCTTCTCTATAATGTTGGCGAGCGTGGCCGATTTGAGGATGCGCACCGACTCGTTGCGAAGTTCAAGGAACACTTTGCGAATGCCGCAGCGTTCCTCGTCCGTGCATTCCTCACAGCGCTCATAGAATTTGTATGTGGCGCACGGCAGAGAGGCGATAGGGCCATCAATGAGACGCATCACCTGTGCCAGATTTATATCTTCAGGGGTGCGAAGCAGAGCATAACCCCCGCTGCGGCCCTTCCTGCTTGTGAGCATGCCTTCCTTGCGGAGTTCCAATAGAATGGCTTCAAGAAATTTTTGGGGGATATGCTCCCGCTCGGCTATCTCGCTGATGCGGACCGGCCCTTCTCCGTGCCGTTTGGCCAGGTGCACAAGGGCCATTATCGCATACTTGGCCTTCTTGGACAGCATTGGGCAAATATACGAGGCTCCCATTCAATCTCCGCGCTGGACGGGCCTTTGCATCAGTTATCCATAATATCTATATACTTAATAGGTATTTTGTATTTTGGCAGCCCGAAAGAATTGCCATGAGCAGGCCCAAGGAATTCAAAATTAGATTCAATACGATGCACCACGAGTCGTCCGGAGTTTATTGGAGGGCCATCATAGACGGTGAGGAGTTTCTCGTATCCGATGTGGAGATGAATGTGTACACGGCTTCGCATGTTCTGCCCGCTGGAGAGCAGAAATGGAGTATCACCTGTGTTGCATCGAATTATTGGATTGATGAACACGGGGAACTTTTCATCTACAATCATTGATAGATGTTCTCGGTTGAGGGAGAATCAGTGCCGATGACCGTTCCGTTCGCGAAAGTGGTGCGGGGTTATATCGTGGGCATAACCTGTTTGACCATGCTTGCGATGGTGGTCATTCTGATGGCCCGGTCATTAGGGCTGTTCACCCAAGATGATGTCACGCGTGCGCTCAGTTTTCTAACCCATCAGGAATTCTTGATATTCCTATGCGTGGGCTTTTGCGCACAGTTGGTCGATGGGTCGCTTGGGATGGCTTACGGGGTTATTTCCAGTACTTTGCTTGTCAGCTTGGGCACGCCTCCGGTTGTGGCTAGTGCAGGAGTGCATATTGCAGAGATATTCACCACGGCAGCGTCCGGCATCTCGCATTGGCGGTTCGGCAATGTGGACTTCAAACTGTTACGCATGTTGGCGATTCCCGGGGCGATCGGTGCAGCCATTGGTGCATATCTGCTCAGTGCTGTGGATGCATCAGTGATGCGGCCTTTGGTAGCGGCCTATATGCTGGTGATGGGCATGATAATCCTCCGAAAGGCGTTTGTAATGGCGTTGGTATTGAAAAAGCAAGCCCGGCACGTAGGCTGGATAGGGCTTGTGGGCGGTTTTGCCGATGCGTCCGGTGGTGGTGGGTGGGGGCCTATCGTAACTTCCACGCTCATCGGTTCGGGTAATCATCCCAAAACCATCATCGGTACGGTGAACGCATCGGAATTCCTTGTGGCATTGATGGCCGCAGGCACATTCACCTTCATACTCGGAAGCGGTAATTGGGCTGTTGTTCTGGGACTGATCATCGGTGGCGTACTGGCCGCACCGCTCGGGGCCTTCGTCTGCCATCGCATCAATGTGCGTGTGGCGCTGGGCATAGTGGGCGTTCTCGTTATTTTTCTCAGCAGCAGGACTTTGCTGAAAGCATTGGACATCCTGTAGGGCACATGTCCAATGGTCGGAGAACTGGTTTGACAACCGACTGCTCATCCTATGCCGGGGCTCATGCGGTAAGGAGATGCCCTGACCGCCCATTTGGACCACGCGGCTATTCCTTTGCACTACCTGCGGTCCTGCGAGCCTCCGCTTCAAGCTGGTGACGGAACTTAGCCCCGTTATTGATGAAGAGATTGTGGTATTTCTGATTTATCTGCAACTGTTTCAGCAGATACTGCTTGTCGCTCGCAGATTCGGTCTCGAAGGCCGCATCAAAGGTCTTCTCGGTATCATCTCGCAACCAATCGAGGAGAGTTCGGCCATCTATTTCTATGAAGTTCATATCAACTCTTACATCATACACGAGGAAGAATGCCACGGTCAGTGCGTTGTCAAACACCACTTTGCGCATGAGTGTTCCCCCGTCAAAGCCCGCGTCCTTCTCGCATCGGATGCAGATGTAATGTTCCCGTGTCCAGCGCTGCAAACCGGCAAGACTCTGCTCGTTGCTTCGCTTCTGCAACTGGTCTTTCACCAGAAATGCCTTGTTGTTCTCCACCGAGCTGCAGATATTCTTAGAGAAGAACCCAGCGAGTGGCTTGCAGTTCACACTGGCACTCTGCCCCTGTGCAGTGGCGTAGAGCATAGTGAGTGCGAACAGCAGGAAGAGGGAGTTGCGCATGGACAGTTGTTCAGCGTAGCAGGTGGTCAGACAATCAGTTGTTCGGCAGATGGGACTGGTATGATGCTATAAACGTTTAACCGGCTTTAATAGACATTCACTTCACGCTCAAGTTCGACACCAAAAGTATCCTGCACCGAGTGCATGATGTCCTCCGACAGTTGGAAGATCTCAGCTCCAGTGGCATGACCGTAGTTCACCAGCACGAGTGCCTGATTTCGGTGACTCCCGGTGTTTCCTACCACTTTGCCTTTCCAGCCACACTTTTCAATGAGCCAGCCAGCGGCCAGCTTCATCCCCCCATTAGCAGGGTAGGAGGGCAGGTCGGGGTGCGATTGTCTAATGTGATCGGCCAGATCTTTGCTCACCGTGGGGTTCTTGAAAAAGCTGCCCGCATTGCCCAGCACGGCAGGGTCGGGCAGTTTGCTCTTACGGATATTGATGACAGCCCGGCTCACATCGGCCAATGCTGGCCTGCCTACGCCCATTTTCTCCAACTCCTCCCCAATGGCTCCATAGGAGATGTTCAGTTTCGGATGCTTGGACAGCGTGATAGTGACAGAGATGATGATATACTGTCCATGTAGATTTCGCTTGAACACGCTCTCGCGATAGCCGAATTGGCAGTCTTCGTTGGTGAACCTTCGCAGTTCGCCACTATATATATGAAGGGCCTCCAGTTCGGTGAACACCTCACGTAGCTCCACCCCATAAGCTCCGATATTCTGCATTGGCGCGGCACCCACTCTGCCAGGAATCAGTGAGAGATTTTCAATGCCGCCCCAGCCCAGGACTACACAATGCATCACAAGTTCGTGCCAGACCACACCTGCCCCGGCCCTTATGGTCACACTGTCAGTATCCTCACGGACGATGCTGATTCCTCCCAATTGATTGACAAGCACCAGCCCGTTCATGTTCCTGGTGAAGAGAATGTTGCTGCCACCACCGAGTATGAGCAGATCATCGGTGGTCTTGCGGTTGTGTTCGAGCACCTCACGGAGCTCGTCTTCAGTGGTCACCTGCGTCAGGGCCTTGGCCATAACATCAATCCCGAAGGTGTTGAATGGGCGAAGTGAGACGTTGTTCAGGATCATCGGAGTGCGCGAATATACGTTCTGAAGAACCCTTGTGCAGAAAGTCGGTCAGGAGGCGTCCCATCCCGGTCGAAATCCCTTTTCAAAAATTATTTCCTTACCCCCTCGGAATTGTCAAACGGACTCTTACCTTTGCCGACCCTAAAAACACAGGGTATTAGCCCTAAAAATCAACGAAAGCCGCGACATGCCTACAATTCAGCAGCTCGTAAGGAAAGGACGGAAGACGCTCATCGACAAGAGCAAATCGCCCGCACTGGACTCCTGCCCACAGCGCAGAGGGGTCTGTGTGAGGGTGTACACCACCACTCCCAAGAAGCCAAACTCCGCTATGCGGAAAGTGGCCCGTGTACGTCTCACCAATGGTAAGGAGGTGAACTCTTATATCGGTGGAGAGGGACACAACCTCCAAGAGCACAGTATCGTGCTGGTTCGTGGAGGCAGGGTGAAAGACCTTCCCGGTGTGCGTTATCACATTGTTCGCGGTGCATTGGACACCTCTGGTGTTTCTGACCGTAAGCAAGGTCGTTCCAAGTATGGCGCAAAGCGTGGTAAGGCCGGAGCAGCTGCCCCAGTTAAAAAGAAGAAGTGATAATCGAAGGATATCAGCATAGACAATGAGAAAGTCAGTCCCCAAGAAGAAGCCGTTAGCGGCCGACCCCAGATTCAATGACACGTTGGTCACTCGTTTTGTGAACAGCCTGATGTATGATGGAAAGAAGAGCACGGCATTCGATGTGTTCTATGATGCCATTGACATCGTAAGTCAACGCACACAGGAGGATGGTCTCGGAGTGTGGAAAAAGGGTCTCACGAATGTGATGCCTCCCGTTGAGGTGAAGAGCCGCAGGGTTGGTGGCAGCACCTTTCAGATTCCGATCGAGGTGCGTCCAAAGCGCAAGCTCGCGCTGGGTATCAAATGGATGATCGACTATGCCCGCAAGCGCAATGACAAGAGCATGGCCGCCAAGCTGGCCGCAGAGATCATTGCCGCTTCCAAAGAAGAGGGTGCAGCATATAAGAAGAAGGAGGACGTATTGAGGATGGCAGAAGCCAACAAGGCATTCTCCCACTTCAAATTCTGATAGGAAATCATGGCAGATCTCAGGCTTACACGTAATATCGGCATTGCTGCGCACATCGATGCCGGCAAGACCACCACTACGGAACGCATCCTGTATTACACGGGTGTGAACCACAAGATCGGTGAGGTGCATGACGGTGCCGCCACCATGGACTGGATGGAGCAGGAGCAGGAGCGTGGAATCACCATCACTTCGGCCGCCACCACCTGTCATTGGGGCTATAAGGGTGAGCAGTACAAGATCAATATCATTGACACTCCGGGCCACGTGGATTTCACCGTGGAGGTGAACCGCTCACTGCGTGTTCTTGATGGACTGGTGTTCCTTTTCTCTGCTGTTGACGGAGTAGAGCCTCAGTCTGAGACCAACTGGCGCTTGGCCGATGGTTACAACGTGACACGTCTGGGTTTTGTGAATAAGATGGACCGTCAAGGTGCCGACTTCCTTAAAGTGGTCGGGCAGGTGCGGGAAATGCTTGGAGGCAATGCGATTCCATTGCAGATTCCTATTGGAGCCGAAGAGACGTTCAAAGGTGTTGTCGATCTGGTTCGCAACATTGGCATGGTCTGGAACGATGCCGATCAGGGAATGACCTATACAGAGGTTCCAATTCCTGACGACCTGAAGGAAGAGGTCTATCAGTGGCGGGAGAAAATGTTGGAAGCAGTCGCTGAATTCGATGATTCTCTCATGGAGAAGTTCTTCGATGATCCAGATTCGATCACGGCCGATGAGGTGCTCGTGCCGTTGCGGAAAGCATGCCTTGCCAACAAGATTGTTCCGATGCTTTGCGGTTCTTCATTCAAGAACAAAGGGGTGCAGACCATGCTCAACTATGTGATGGAACTGTTGCCAAGTCCCCTTGACAAGGACGTTATCACTGGCATCAACCCTAAGACAGAGGAGCCTGTAAGCCGTAAGCCAGATGTGAAGGAGCCCTTTACAGCGCTTGCATTCAAAATTGCAACGGATCCGTTTGTAGGACGCCTGTGCTTCTTCAGGGTGTATGCCGGACGCCTCGAAGCAGGATCGTACATACACAACACCCGCACAGGGAACAAGGAGCGAATTTCCCGCATCTTCCAGATGCATGCCAACAAACAGAACTCCATACCTTTCATCGAGGCCGGTGATATCGGGGCAGGTGTAGGTTTCAAGGATATCCGCACAGGCGACACGCTCTGTGATGAGAAGTACCCGATCGTTCTGGAATCAATGAAATTCCCTGAGCCTGTCATCGGTCTGGCCATCGAGCCTAAGACACAGGCCGACATGGACAAGCTGGGCATGGCCTTGGGCAAACTGGCCGAGGAAGATCCAACATTCCAAGTACGCACAGATTCTGAAACTGGCCAAACGGTTATTTCAGGTATGGGTGAGCTTCACTTGGAAATCATCATCGACCGCCTTAGAAGAGAGTTCAAAGTCGAGGTCAATCAAGGAGCACCACAGGTGTCCTACAAAGAGGCCATCACTAAGAAGATTTTTCACCGCGAGACTTACAAGAAGCAGACGGGTGGTCGTGGTAAATTCGCGGATATTCAATTTGAGATCGGTCCAACGGACGAAGGCAGCACTGAGGCTTACGTTTTCGAGAACAAGGTGACTGGTGGTAATATTCCAAGGGAATTCATCCCTGCTGTGGAGAAAGGCTTCAAGGCTTCCATGGAGAATGGAGTACTTGCCGGGTTCAAACTGAACAGCCTGAAAGTGACTCTCCTTGACGGTTCTTATCACAACGTTGACTCGGATTCGCTTTCGTTTGAGATTTGCTCGCAGATTGCGTTCAGGGAAGCATGCCGCAAAGCATCTCCTGTCCTTTTGGAGCCCATCATGAAAGTAGAGGTGGTCACCCCAGAAGAGAATATGGGTGATGTGATCGGAGATCTCAACCGCAGACGCGGTCAGATGCAGGGCATGGACTCTCGTGGTGCAGCTCAGGTCATCAAGGCGCACGTTCCGTTGGCGGAAATGTTCGGCTACGTGACCACGCTGAGGACAATCACCTCAGGCCGCGCAACATCGACCATGGAATTCGACCATTACACGCAAGCGCCCGCCAACGTTCAGGAGGATGTCGTTGCAAAAGTGAAAGGCGCAAAAGGTTAAGTAACAGTATCTGAAAGGAAAACATGTCACAGAGAATCAGAATCAAGCTCAAGTCTTATGACCATAATCTGGTTGACAAGAGCGCAGAGAAGATAGTTAAGACGGTCAAGAGCACCGGTGCCATTGTAAGTGGACCGATTCCCTTGCCTACGCACAAGAAAATTTACACGGTATTGCGTTCTACTCACGTCAACAAGAAGTCGCGCGAGCAGTTCCAATTCAGTTCCTATAAGCGTCTGCTGGACATCTACAGCACTACGGCCAAAACGGTCGATGCGCTGATGAAGCTGGAGCTTCCGAGCGGGGTTGAAGTAGAAATCAAAGTCTGAGGAAGCAAAATCAGCTGATCAGGAGTTCAGTAAATGTGGTTGATGTGGTCAAGGAACTCCTCAGAGTACTTGCCAACAATCATCAATCATTAGTAATCAATCAACAATCATCAAGTCATGTCAGGACTTATTGGTAAAAAAATCGGAATGACCAGCCTCTTTGAGGACGGGAAGAACGTTCCATGTACTGTAATTGAGGTGGAGCCAAATGTGGTCACACAGGTGAAGACCGTGGGCACAGACGGATACGGTGCCTTGCAGGTCGGTTACGGATTCCGTAAGGATAAGCGGACGACATCTGCGCTGAAAGGGCATTTCAAGAAGGCCGGTGTAGAGTCGAAGCGCAAATTGGTGGAATTCCGTGAAAAGGGCGATTATGCATCGTTCGGTGATCTCGCCAATGGGGCAGTACTGTCGGTTTCAGATGTCTTTGCTGAAGGGGAGTATGTA
Source organism: Flavobacteriales bacterium (assembly GCA_021739625.1). Taxonomy (GTDB): domain Bacteria; phylum Bacteroidota; class Bacteroidia; order UBA10329; family UBA10329; genus UBA10329. Next base: position 15,772 of record JAIPBJ010000021.1, read on the forward strand.
GATGTTATCGGAACTTCCAAAGGCAAAGGTTTTCAAGGTGTGGTCAAGCGCCACGGATTTGCAGGTGTCGGGCAGGCCACACACGGTCAGCACAACAGATTGCGTGCTCCGGGATCGGTCGGTGCGTGTTCAACTCCGGCCCGTGTATTCCCAGGAATGCGCATGGCAGGTCAGATGGGAAATGAGCGGGTCAAGGTTCAGAACCTGCGAGTGCTGAAGGTTGATGCTGCCAACAACCTGCTTGTAGTGAGTGGAGCGGTACCTGGCCCAAAAGGTGGATTTGTTCAAATTGAGAAGTGATTTTTTGTAAGAAAGCATTGTCATGGAACTGAAGGTAGTTGACGTCAAAGGCAAAGAGACCTCTAAGAAGGTTACGCTGAATGACGAGGTATTCGGTATTGAACCGAACGATCACGCAATCTATTTGGATGTGAAGCAATATCTGGCGCACGGTCGTCAGGGAACTCACAAGTCAAAGGAGCGTGGTGAGATTTCTGGCAGTACCAGAAAGATCCGTAAACAGAAGGGCAGCGGTGGTGCTCGTTTCGGCAGCATAAAGAGTCCCCTGTTGCGTGGTGGTGGTCGTGTGTTCGGTCCCCGTCCGCACGAGCATGGTTTCAAGCTCAACAAGAAGCTGAAGCAGCTGGCACGCAAGAGCGCCCTGTCCACATTGGCCAAGGGCAATGCGATCACCGTTGTGGAGGACTTCACTTTCGCAAAGCCCAGAACCAAGGATTTCATTGATTTCCTGAACAATCTGAAAGTTTCCGATCAAAAAACACTTCTTGTGTTGAATGAGCAGGATAAAAATGTATATTTGTCCTCCCGAAATTTGGGGGGTGCAAAGGTTGTAACTGTTTCAGAATTAAATACTTACGGCATTTTGAATGCTAAGAGGCTTCTTCTTTCTGAGAGTTCAATCGCGGCCATAGAGAAAACGTTAATCTGATAAAGGCGATGGAAGTTCTGATCAAGCCGGTGGTCACTGAGAAGATGACAGGCATGGCCGAAAAGGCCAACCGATATGGTTTTGTGGTGAACCGCAAGGCTAATAAGCTTCAGGTGAAGGCTGCAGTGGAGAAGATGTATGGGGTGTCCGTTGAATCGGTCAATACCATGGTGATTCCAGGAAAGAAACGTACGCGCAACACCAAGTCTAAATTCATTGTGGGAAGAACTTCCGCATACAAGAAGGCCATTGTTACCCTCTCAAAGGGGAATGCGATTGACTTCTTCAGCAATATCTGATAGGAAATGGCAGTCAGGAAATTGAAGCCCACGAGTCCAGGGCAAAGGCATAAGGTAGTCAGTTCGTTTGAACAATTGACAGGCGGTGCTCCCGAAAAGAGCTTGTTGTCGGGCATTGGTAAAAGCGGTGGCCGTAACAATACAGGCAAAATGACCATGCGCTATGTGGGCGGTGGTCACAAGCGCAGATATCGTTCAATAGATTTCAAACGTTCAAAGGACGGTGTTCCTGCGGTCGTCAAGTCAATAGAGTATGACCCCAATCGCAGTGCTTTCATCGCATTGGTGAATTACAATGATGGGGAGAAGCGTTACATCATTGCTCCTAAGGGGCTGGAGGTCGGACAGACGCTTCATTCCGGAAAAGGTGTCAGTCCGGAGGTGGGTAATACACTGTTCCTTTCTGAAGTTCCATTGGGAACGGTCATCAATAGCGTGGAGCTCCGCCCTGGTCAGGGTGCGCTGATGGCGCGAAGTGCTGGTTCATACGCCCAATTGGTTGCCCGTGATGGTCGTTATGCGACATTGAAGCTGCCATCAGGAGAAGTTCGTCTGGTGCTGGTGACATGCAGGGCTACCATTGGAGTGGTGAGCAACAACGACCATAATCAGGAACGTTCAGGTAAGGCGGGCCGGTCGCGGTGGTTGGGACGCAGACCCCGGGTTCGCGCGGTGGTGATGAATCCTGTCGATCACCCGATGGGTGGCGGTGAAGGGCGTTCCTCTGGAGGTCACCCACGTTCACGTAACGGGATTCCTGCGAAGGGCTATAAGACAAGAAGCAAGACAAAGGCTTCGGGTAAGTATATCATTGAAAAGCGTAAGAAGTAATCGGTCATGGCTAGATCACTGAAGAAAGGACCATTTGTTGACTTCAAGCTGGAGAAACGAGTAATCGATTCTGTAGAGAACAGGAAGAAGACGGTAATCAAGACATGGTCGAGAAGATCCATGATAACCCCTGATTTCGTGGGTGTCACGGTTGCGGTTCACAATGGCAACAAGTTCATTCCAGTATATGTGACCGAGAACATGGTCGGACACAAGTTGGGGGAATTTTCCCCGACCCGGACTTTCCGTGGTCACCAAAAAGGTAAGAAGAAGTAAGGGTCAGACCCTTTTAGCACAACTGTCATGGGTAACAGGAAACGATTGAAAGCAGATGCTCGTAAGGAGGCCCGCAAGAGCCAATACGTTGCAGAACTCTGCAATGTGCCGACCGCACCTCGCAAAATGCGACTGGTTGCCGATCTGGTACGTGGAATGGAAGTGGAGCGCGCGTTGCACACACTTAAATTCACGTCCAAGGAAGCTGCCGGACGAGTTGAGAAACTGCTTCTCTCCGCCATCTCAAATTGGGAACAGAAGACAGGAGAGACCGATCCGACCGCACTGGTTGTAAAGGAGATTCACGTGGATGGTGGACGTATGCTGAAGAGACTTCAGACGGCACCACAAGGGCGTGCGCACCGTGTCCGCAAGCGTTCCAATCACGTTACATTGGTCATTGACAGCAAGAAATAAGAATTATGGGACAGAAGACCAATCCAATAGGTAATAGACTTGGTATCATCAAAGGTTGGGATTCCAACTGGTATGGTGGAAGTACAACCCCTGCAAAGATCGAGGAGGACTATAAGATCCGTAAGTATCTGCGTGCGCGCCTTGCAAAGGCAAGCATTTCTAAGATCATCATTGAGCGTACGTTGAAGCTTGTTACAGTTACAGTCAATACTGCACGTCCAGGCATCATCATCGGCAAAGGTGGTCAGGAAGTTGACAAGTTGAAGGAGGAATTGAAGAAGATCACTGATAAGGAGGTGCAGATCAACATCTTTGAGATCAAGCGTCCTGAGTTGGATGCACGTCTTGTTGGAGAGAGTGTTGCCCGTCAGCTGGAAGGACGTATATCCTTCCGTAGAGCGATGAAAATGTCTGTGGCCTCTACAATGCGTATGGGTGCTGAAGGAATCAAGATTCAGGTGAGCGGACGTTTGGGTGGTGCTGAGATTGCAAGGTCTGAAATGTACAAGGATGGCCGTGTTCCATTGCACACGTTCCGTGCAGATATCGACTATGCTCACGTTGAGGCACATACCACTTATGGCCGTCTCGGTGTGAAAGTGTGGATTATGCTCGGAGAGGTCTATGGCAAGCGTGATCTGGCTCCCAATGCCAACATTGACACCAAAAAGCAACAACAACCTCAGCAGCCCGCACGCCTTGCAAGAAGGGAACGCAGACCTGAGAAGAAGTAATACAATGAGTCGGCCAATTGGCCGTCATTATCAAACTGACCACGAGTCGATTTAAGTAAAGGAAAGATGCTACAGCCGAAAAGGACGAAGTTCCGGAAGATGCATAAGATGAAGATGAAGGGACTTGCCAACCGTGGCAGTCAACTCGCCTTTGGGTCTTTTGGCATCAAGGCACTGGAAGGTGCTTGGATAACCAGCCGTCAGATTGAATCTGCCCGTATCGCGGTAACGCGCTTCATGAAACGTGAAGGACAGGTTTGGATCAAGATCTTCCCCGATAAGCCTATCACCAAGAAGCCTGCAGAGGTTCGCATGGGTAAGGGCAAGGGGGCACCTGAATACTGGGTGGCAGTTGTGAAGCCAGGAATGATCATGTTCGAAGTGGAAGGCGTTCCTCAGGAAGTTGCCAAAGAGGCCCTGCGTCTTGCAGCACAGAAGCTACCGATCGTAACAAGGTTTGTGACCCGCAGAGACCACGTAGAAGCGTAAATCGCAAAGACAATGGAGAACACTGTTATAAGAGAGCTGTCCAATGAGGAGCTTGTAGAACGTTTGGCCGAAGAACGGTTGAAGTTCAGCAAAATGAAATTGAGCCATTCGGTGTCTCCGTTGGAGAATCCCATGGAATTGAAGCATGCGCGCAAATTGATAGCCCGTCTGCTTACTGAGAAGACCAATAGAAGTAAATCTGTCAACTGAGATGGAGAATCAAGAAACAGCAGTAGAAAGAGGTCTCCGAAAGGAGCGTATCGGAATTGTGGCCAGTAACAAGATGGACAAGACCATCACAGTTACTGTTGACCGTAAGGTGAAGCACCCTATCTATGGGAAATTCGTTCACAAGACCAAGAAGTTCCATGCCCATGACGAGAATAACGACTGCGGCATTGGAGACAAGGTGCGCATCATGGAGACCCGTCCTCAGAGCAAGTCGAAATGCTGGAGACTCATTGAAATCATTGAAAGAGCCAAGTAAGCCATGATACAGCAGGAAAGCAGGTTGAATGTGGCCGATAACAGTGGTGCCAAAGAGGTGCTCTGCATTCGGGTACTCGGAGGCACCAAGAGGCGTTATGCCAGCGTAGGTGACAAGATCATTGTGGCTGTCAAGCAGGCGGTTCCTTCTGGAAACGTTAAGAAAGGTGCAGTGGCGACAGCAGTAGTGGTGCGCACCAAAAAGGAAGTGCGGAGACCTGATGGTTCTTACATCCGTTTTGACGACAACGCGGTTGTCATCCTCAACGCGGCAGGTGAGATGCGCGGAACCAGGATCTTCGGTCCCGTGGCCCGCGAACTCCGCGAAAAGCAGTTCATGAAAATCGTCTCTCTGGCCCCAGAGGTACTTTGAGACCCTTGATAATACAGACAATGGCTAAGTTTCACATAAAGAAGGACGATACGGTGGTGGTTATCACCGGTGAGTCCAAGGGGCAGCAGGGCAAGGTGCTCGAAGTGAACTCCAAGACAAGCCGTGTGCTTGTGGAAGGGGTGAACATGGCAAAGAAGCACACCAAGCCCAATGCGGCATTTCCAAACGGTGGTATCATCGAGAAGGAGGCGTCTGTTCATATTTCCAACCTCATGTTGGTAGAGCCCAAGTCGGGAAAACCTACACGTATCGGCAGGAAATTGGTTAACGGGAAATTGCAACGATTCAGTAAGAAATCCGGAGAAGTGATCAAGTGATGGAATATACACCGGCATTTAAGACCAAGTACCGCGCTGAGGTGGTGAAGACCCTTCAGGAGCAGTTCAAGTACAAGAGTTCAATGGAGGTTCCGCGCCTCCAGAAGATTTGCCTGAACCAAGGTGTGGGACAGGCAACATCTGACAAGAAGCTCATCGAATCAGCCGTCAGTGAGATGACACTCATTGCTGGACAGAAGGCGGTGTCTTCCAAGTCCAAGAAGGACATTTCGAACTTCAAACTGAGGAAGGGAATGCCTGTAGGTGTCCGTGTCACTTTGCGAGGAGACCGCATGTATGAATTCTTGGAGCGCTTGGTGACCGTGTCGCTTCCGCGTGTCCGTGACTTCCGTGGCATCAGCAACAAAGGATTTGATGGCCGTGGCAACTACACCATGGGAATCACTGAGCATATCATCTTCCCTGAGATTGATATTGAAAAGACCAACAAGATAGTGGGTATGGACATCACGTTTGTGACCACCGCCAAGACCAATGAGGAAGGCATGGCCCTGCTCAAAGAGTTCGGACTGCCATTTAAGAAATAAGAAAGCATGGCCAAAGAATCGATGAAAGCACGCGAACGTAAGCGTGCAGAAATGGTAGAGAAGTTCGCTGAGAAGCGCGCCCGCCTGAAATCAGAAGGAGACTTTCAGGCTTTGGCCCGTCTCCCCAAGAACGGATCAAAAGTTCGTCTGCACAATCGCTGCAGCATCACTGGCCGTCCTAAGGGCTATATGAGGGATTTCGGCATCAGCCGCATCCAGTTCAGGGAAATGGCCAATGCAGGCCTCATTCCCGGTGTAAGAAAAGCAAGTTGGTAAGCCTTAGTCAAGAGAAATGGTAACAGATCCTATCGCAGATTATTTGACGCGTCTTCGCAACGCGATCATCGCCAACCACCGGGTGGTGGAGGTGCCTGCATCCAATATGAAGAAGAGCATCACCAAGATCCTCTTCGAAAAAGGTTTCATCCTCAACTACAAGTTTGTGGAGGAAGGACCACAGGGTTCCATCAAGATTGCGCTGAAATACAACCCTAAGACCAAGGCAAGTGCCATCAAGGGGTTGGAGCGTTTCAGCCGTCCAGGTCTGCGCAAGTATGCCGGTGGTCAGGAACTTCCACGTGTGCAGAATGGACTCGGAATTGCCGTGGTGTCCACTTCTCAAGGTGTGATGACCGATAAGGAGGCCCGTAGGCTTAACATTGGAGGAGAGGTGCTCTGCTTCGTTTATTGATAATCAAGGTAACATTCATTCAAGATGTCACGAATAGGAAAAGCCTTAGTTGCGTTGCCCTCAGGTGTTGAGGTGAGCGTTTCGGGCGACAACATTGTAACAGTGAAGGGGCCTAAGGGCCAACTCGTTCAGAAACTTGCCGACAGCATCAGCTTGGAGGTGAAGGATGGAAAGGTTGCGCTGGTGCGTGCCAATGAGGCAAAGCAGACCATAGCTTTCCATGGTCTGTACCGTTCATTGGTCAATAACATGGTGACAGGTGTCTCCAAAGGTTATGAGAAGAAATTGGAGCTTGTCGGTGTAGGTTATCGTGCCAGCAATACTGGACAGCAGTTAGAGCTTTCACTAGGTTTCTCGCACAACATGGTTTTCCAGTTGCCGGCTGAGATTGAGATCGCCACAGAGACACTCCGTGGTAAGAATCCTATCATCACTCTGAAGTCGAACGATAAGCAGCTGCTTGGTCAGGTGTGTGCCAAGATCCGTTCGTTCCGCAGACCAGAGCCCTACAAGGGAAAAGGTATTCGCTTCGTTGGTGAGCAGATCCGTAGAAAAGCAGGCAAATCAGCCTCTAAGAAATAAGCGTTAAGTAGAAAATCATGGCTACTGTTAAAGATTTGAAGCGATTCAAGATAAAGGCCCGCATTCGCAGCAGGGTCTCCGGTACCGCAGAGCGCCCGAGAATGTCGGTGTTCCGCAGCAACAAGGAGATCTATGTTCAACTTGTGGACGACCTGAGTGGAACTACGTTGTTGGCAGCCTCCTCCAAGGAGAAGGGCCTTGCAGATGACAAGGGACCGAAGGTGGATGTTTCTCGCAAGGTGGGCAAATTGATTGCCGAGCGTGCAAAGGAGGCAGGACTCACCAAGGTGGTGTTCGACCGTAACGGTTACCTCTATCATGGTCGTGTGAAAGCATTGGCCGAAGGTGCACGTGAGGAGGGTCTCCAGTTTTAATCAAGGAAGAGCGATAAGATGAAGAAAGAAAGAACCACATCAACTGACCTTGAACTGAAGGATCGCGTTGTCGGTATTCAAAGGGTAACCAAGGTCACCAAGGGTGGACGTACATTCACTTTTTCTGCCATTGTGGTGGTAGGTGATGAGCACGGGGTCGTTGGTCATGGACTTGGAAAGGCCAAGGAAGTGACGGAGGCAATCGCCAAAGGTGTTGAGGATGCGAAGAAGAATCTCATCCGCGTTCCGATCATCAATGATACCATTCCACATGCTCAAGAGAGCAAGTACAGCGGAGCATTGGTGTTCATGAAGCCGGCATCGCCAGGTACCGGTGTCATTGCAGGTGGTGCCATGCGTGCCGTGCTTGAGAGCGTTGGTGTGAAGAACGTGCTCGGAAAATCAAAAGGTTCGTCCAACCCGCATAACGTGGTGAAGGCGACCATGCTGGCCCTCAGCGAGATGCGTGATGCCCTTGCGGTGTCGGCTCAACGTGGTGTAAGTATGGACACTGTATTCAACGGCTAACGCCACATTCGGAAGCAAGATGGCTATTATCAGGATCAAACAGGTTAAGAGCGGTATCAAAAGACCGGAAGTTCAGAAAAGGACGCTTCGGGCATTGGGACTGCGCAAGTTGAATCAGGTGGTTGAGCACGAAGGCACTCCTCAGATTTTGGGGATGATCGCAGCAGTGTCTCACATGGTAGAGGTTGTAGAGTAAGTCACTGGTACAAAACATTGAGTCATGGATTTGAGTAATCTGAAACCGGCCGCAGGTGCCGTCAAAAAGAAGATCCGCCTTGGTCGCGGTGAGGCTTCCGGAACAGGAGGCACTGCCGGCCGCGGACACAAGGGTGCGAAGTCGCGCTCCGGGTACAAGCGTAAGGTCGGTTTCGAGGGTGGCCAGATGCCATTGCAGAGACGTGTGCCTAAATTCGGCTTCAAGAATCCGTTCCGTGTGGAATACACCGGTGTGAATCTTGATGCTCTTCAAGATCTTGCAGAGACCCACGGTGTCGCAACTGTGGATCTGGAAGTGTTGAAGGCCCATGGCCTTGTCGGTAAGAACGATCTGGTGAAGATTCTGGGCCGTGGTGAGATCAAAGTCAAATTGGAAGTGACAGCGCATGCTTTCTCCAAAACTGCTGCAGCTGCCATCGAAGCTGCAGGTGGGACAGCTGTAACGCTCTGATCGATATGAAGAAGTTCATCACCACCCTTCAGAACATCTTTAAGATAGAAGACCTGCGTACGAGGATTCTCAATACGCTGGGCTTCATTCTTATCTATCGTCTGGGCTCCTTCGTGGTGCTTCCGGGGGTGGATCCGGCACAACTTGGTGCCCTTCAGGCTCAGACCTCTGACGGTCTTCTTGGTCTGTTGAACATGTTCTCGGGTGGTGCGTTCTCCAATGCTTCCATCTTTGCGTTGGGCATCATGCCCTACATCTCTGCGAGCATTGTGCTCCAATTGGCTGGCATGGCCGTGCCAGCTCTGCAGAAGATGCAGAAGGAAGGCGAGAGTGGCAGACGCAAGATCACCCAGTACACACGTTATCTGACCATTCTGATCACCTTCGGTCAGGCTCCTGGCTACATTGCCAACCTCAAGTCGCAGCTGCCAGCAGACGCGTTCTTGACGTCACCATCCTTGTTCTGGATATCCTCGGTGTTGATATTGGTCAGTGGTACCATGTTCGTGATGTGGCTGGGTGAGCGTATCACCGACAAGGGTATTGGAAACGGTATCTCGCTGATTATCATGGTAGGCATCATTGCCAGCCTTCCATTCTCCTTCGTGGCCGAATTCTTCTCACGGTTGGAGCAGGGGGGAGGCCTTGTCATCTTCCTCATCGAAATGGTAATGTTGTTGGGAATCATAGTTCTCACCATCATGCTTGTTCAAGGCACACGGAGGATTCCGGTGCAGGTGGCACGTGCTGCCATCTCTGGCCGTCAGGCGTTGCCTCAGGGCGGTGCGCGGCAGTACATTCCTCTCAAGGTGAATGCTGCCGGGGTCATGCCGATCATTTTCGCGCAGGCCATCATGTTCGTGCCTGTGACCCTCGGTGGTTTTGCAGGGGACGGTGCATCGTGGTTCGTGACCGCCTTCTCCGATTTCACCGGCTGGACTTACAACGTCACCTTTTTCCTGCTCATCATCATATTCACCTACTTCTACACCGCCATCACCATCAATCCTAATCAGATAGCTGAGGATATGAAGCGCAATGGCGGCTATGTGCCGGGGGTGAAGCCAGGTAAGAAGACTGCGGAGTATATTGACGATGTCATGTCGCGCATCACACTGCCAGGTTCTATCTTCCTCGGCATTGTGGCCATTCTTCCCGCTATAGCCATGGTGTTCGGAGTCAATGCACAGTTCGCGCAGTTCTATGGCGGCACATCGCTGCTGATCATGGTGGGTGTGGTGCTTGACACGTTGCAGCAGATCGAGAGTCATCTTCTGATGCGTCATTATGACGGGCTGATGAAGTCTGGCAGAATCAAGGGTCGCTCATCAATGGGCATGGCCGGATAATTTTAGAATAGGAATCTCTGAATGGCGAAACAAGCTGCAATCACCCAGGACGGAACGGTTACCGAGGCTCTCTCGAACGCCATGTTCCTTGTGGAGTTGGAGAATGGACATGTGATAACTGCACACATATCGGGCAAGATGCGGATGTTCTACATCAGAATTCTGCCAGGTGACAAGGTGAAAGTTGACATGAGTCCTTATGATCTGAGTAAAGGAAGAATAACGTACAGGTACAAGTAATTAAAAGGGTCAACGGTAAAATGATGATGGAGAGGCAACGGATGTCCGAAGCCGCGTCACCTGAATTCAAAAACCGAAAACCACAACAACAGAAGCGATGAAAGTCAGAGCATCAGTCAAAAAGAGAAGTGTTGACTGCAAGATCGTCAAGAGAAAAGGGCGTGTCTACGTGATCAACAAAAAGAACCCCAAGTTCAAACAGCGTCAAGGATAATACAACATGGCAAGGATAGCAGGCATTGACCTTCCGAGGAACAAACGTGGTGAGATCGGTCTCACCTACATATTCGGTATTGGCCGCGTAACCGCGCAGCGCATACTCGATTTCGCCAACGTGCACTATGACAAGAAGGTGCAGGATTGGAACGATGACGAGCAGGCACTGATCCGCGAGGCCATCTCCAAGATAAAAACGGAAGGTGAGTTGCGCTCCGAAGTGCAGCTCAACATCAAGCGTCTGATGGACATCGGCTGCTACCGTGGAATCCGTCACCGTGCGGGTCTTCCGTTGCGTGGGCAGAGCACCAAGAACAACTCACGTACCCGTAAGGGCAAGCGTAAGACTGTCGCTAACAAGAAGAAGGTCACTAAGTAATAGTTATTGGGCAGGACTTCTGTTCTGACCCGAAAGCAAGAGAAATGGCAAAGACATCAAAAACAACAAGGAAACGCACGGTGAAGGTGGATGCCGTGGGCGAAGCGCACATTCACGCATCGTTCAACAACATCATCATCTCCCTCACTAACCTAAAAGGCGAGGTGATTTCATGGTCATCTGCTGGGAAGCAGGGTTTTCGTGGTTCCAAGAAGAACACCCCTTATGCTGCTCAGACAGCTGCAGCTGATTGTGCCAAGGTGGCGCATGATGCCGGCCTGCGCAAGGTGAAGGTGTTCGTGAAAGGTCCGGGTGGTGGCCGTGAGTCTGCCATCCGTCACATCAATGCCAGTGGCATCGAGGTAACAGAGATTGTGGATGTGACTCCGATTCCGCATAACGGATGCCGTCCTCCAAAGCGCAGAAGAGTTTAAAGGTCAGCTGACCGGCCGATGTGACAATCAGCCAATGAGTGAAACAGTAAAAGATTTGAAGTTCATCAGCTGATCAGCTAAAACAGCTAATTGGCCAATTTAAGTAAGAAATGGCAAGGTACATAGGTCCAAAGACCAAGATTGCACGGAAATTCGGTGAGGCCATCTTCGGTCCTGACAAGGCGTTTGAGCGCAGGAATTACCCTCCGGGGCAGCACGGCAACGCAAAGCGCAGGAACAAGAAGTCTGACTATGGTGTTCAGCTTCAGGAGAAGCAGAAGGCCAAGTACACTTATGGCATCCTTGAGCGTCAGTTCGAGAATCTCTTCGACCGTGCTTCGCGCAAACAGGGTATCACCGGTGAAATCCTTCTCCAGTATTGCGAGACCCGCTTGGACAACATCATTTTCCGCCTTGGGGTAGCTCCTTCACGTAGGGCTGCCCGTCAATTGGTGACACACAGGCACATCACTGTGAACGGTGAGGTGTGCAACATCCCTTCACGTGCCATGAAGCCCGGTGACAAGTTCGGAGTGCGCGAGAAGTCCAAGACCTTGGAGGTGATCACCGAGTCGCTGCGTTCTACAGGAAAAGGCAGTGCTTGGCTGAACTGGAATGACAGCACCTTGGAGGGTGAGTTGCTCAACTATCCATCACGTGCAGAAATCCCCGAGAACATCAACGAGCAGTTGATTGTCGAACTGTACTCCAAATAATCGGTGATTCTGCTGAGCAGACGGAGTGTACAGAACGACCAATATCCAATCATCCATCAACAACACACAATCTAAGCCCATGGCAATTTTAGATTTCCAAAGACCCGATAAAGTGGTCATGCTCAATTCTGATGAGCGCACAGGAGAATTCGAGTTCCGCCCACTTGAGCCCGGATACGGAATCACCATCGGCAACTCGTTGCGCAGAATCCTGATCAATTCGTTGGAGGGTTTTGCCATCACATCCATTCGCATTGACGGGGTGGACCATGAGTTTTCGACCATCCCCGGAGTTGTTGAAGATGTGGTGGAGATGGTTCTCAACCTCAAACAAGTGCGTTTCAAGCGGCAGATAGACACACAGGACAACGAGCGGGCCTCCATCACCATTGCTGGTCAAGACTCTTTTACAGCCGGTGACATTGGCAAGTACCTCAGCGGTTTTCAGGTATTGAATCCCGAATTGGTGATCTGTCATCTTGACAAGAAGTCAAAACTCAATATTGAGCTGACCATTGACAAGGGCCGTGGATACCTTCCCGGTGATGAGAACAAGCCTGCGAACGCACCGGTCGGTACGATTGCCATCGATGCGATCTTCACACCCATCAAGAATGTGAAATACACGGTTGAGAATTACCGTGTGGAGCAGAAGACCGACTATGAGAAACTTGTTATCGAGGTGACCACGGACGGTTCTATCCACCCGAAGGATGCATTGAAGGATGCTGCCAAGATCCTGATCCAGCACTTCATGCTTTTCTCGGACGAGAAGATCGCAGTTGAGCAGGAAGTCTCCACCGCTTCTTCTGCAAGCAAAGCAGACACAGAGGATTTTGATGAGAATGCGCTCTATCTGCGCAACCTGCTAAAGACCAAACTTGTGGACATGGACCTTTCTGTCCGTGCGCTGAACTGCCTGAAGGCGGCTGACGTGGAGGCTTTGGGCGATCTTGTGGCGTTCAATAAGAACGACCTCTTGAAGTTCCGCAACTTCGGCAAGAAGTCGCTGACAGAGTTGGAGGATCTTGTGCACAGCAAGAACCTGACCTTTGGGATGAATGTCGCCAAGTATCGCTTGGACGAGGATTGATTCCTAAGAATATTTTAAGTCATCAGTTATTGGTTATTCGGTAAAGCGCGGAGAACCGCAATCAGAACAAGGCAATGAGACACGGAAAGTCATTCAATCATCTGGGCCGCAAGACAGGTCATCGCAGACTTATGCTGGCCAACATGGCAAGCTCGCTGATCACACACAAGCGGATCACAACCACTTTGGCCAAGGCCAAGGCGCTGCGGGGCTATGTTGAACCGCTGATCACCAAATCCAAGGAGGATACCACGCACTCACGCAGGGTGGTGTTCAGCTATTTGCAGGACAAAGAGGCCACGGCCGAGCTGTTCAAAGAGGTAGGGGCCAAAGTGGCTGACCGTCCGGGCGGTTACACACGCATCATCAAACTTGCGCCCCGTCTTGGCGACAATGCCGATCTGGCGATGATCGAGCTGGTGGATTTCAACGAGCTGCTGGTGAAAGAGAAGAAAGAGAAGAAGGCCACACGCAGACGCAGAGGCGGTGCAGGTGCCGGAACCGCAAACAAACCCGCAGAGGCCGCAACGCCTGTCGCAGCTCCTGTGGCAGAAGAGGTTGCCGTGAAGGGAACTCCGGTTGCTGAGGCAGAAGCCACAGCGACAGAAGAGACCGCACCGGTTGCTGAAGCCGAGGCTCCGGCAGCCGATGAGGCTTCGGCCGATGAAGCATCGGAAGAGGAGAAGAAGGACTGATAACTGTGAACAAGTTTGGATAAAGGACGATTCCGAAAGGGGTCGTCCTTTTCTATTTTTGCCCCGCCCAATCCGACCCATGAGATATATCAGCCGCCCCGATGCCATCCTGTTGCTTGAGGATGGAACCGTATTCAAAGGAAAGGCAGCAGGAACTGTTGGAACGGCCACTGGCGAAATATGCTTCAACACCGGAATGACCGGCTATCAGGAGATATTCACGGATCCGTCCTATTTCGGGCAGATCATGGTGACCGCATCGGTCCACATCGGCAATTATGGCGTGAGCGATATGGATGTGGAATCGGATGGGATGAAGATCAGCGGTCTGGTATGCCGCTATTTCAGCCCGACCTACAGCCGTTATGTGGCAAGCGGGAGCATAGTAGACTATTTCGAGCAGCAGCAAGTGGTGGGGATCAGCGATGTGGATACCCGTGCCCTTGTGCGCCACATACGCGACAAGGGTGCGATGAATGCCATCATCTCATCTGAGGAACTGAATGTGAAAGTGCTGCGCGAGAAGCTGGCGAACGTGCCTTCCATGGAAGGACTGGAGTTGTCATCCAAGGTCTGCACCAAGGAGGCATACACTTTCGGCAATACGGATGCATCCTTTCGTGTAGCCGTGCTGGACCTCGGGGTGAAGAAGAACATCCTGCGCTGTCTGGCCGACCGCGATTGCCATTTGAAAGTATTCCCTATGGATGCCACGTTGGACGAGATGTTGCAATTCGACCCGGACGGGTTCATGCTCTCCAATGGCCCGGGCGACCCCTCGGCCCTGCCGGGTGTCATTGCTACGGTAAAGGAGATACTTGCCACTGGGACCCCGGTGTTCGGAATCTGCCTCGGCCATCAGGTGCTGGCCCTCAGCCAGGGCATATCCACCTACAAGATGCACAACGGCCACAGGGGCATCAATCATCCTGTGAAGAATCTTGTCACTGGCAAGTGCGAGGTCACATCCCAGAACCATGGATTCGTGGTAAGTCGCGAAGAGTGCTTGGCCGATCCCACCATTGAGATCACACACGAACATGTGAATGATGGTACTGTGGCAGGCATCCGTCTCAAAGGCCGTCCGGTCTTCAGTGTTCAGTACCACCCCGAGTCATCGCCCGGACCCAACGACAGCCGGTATCTGTTCGATGCGTTCGTGGATAGTCTGAAGGTAGGGGTGGTCGTTTGAGTAGGTTATCCATTCGTAATTCGCAACCAGACCAAACCAAACCAAAACGCAGATGTCTCACATTGCCAAAGTGCAGGCCCGTCAGATCCTTGATTCTCGGGGCAATCCCACCGTTGAGGTGGACGTAGTGACCGAAAATGGCCGATTTGGCCGAGCGGCCGTGCCTTCGGGCGCCTCCACGGGTGAGCATGAGGCGGTGGAACTGCGCGATGGCGACAGCAAGGTCTATATGGGCAAGGGCGTGCTGAAGGCCGTGAACCATGTGAACACAGTGATTGCTGATGCCGTGATGGGCATGTATGTGTTCGATCAGGCGGAGATAGACCGCGCGATGATCGAATTGGACGGCACTGCCAACAAGGCCAACCTCGGTGCCAATGCCATTCTGGGTGTGAGCCTTGCCGTGGCCAAGGTGGCTGCCGAGGAGGCGGGCATGCCGCTGTTCCGCTATGTGGGGGGGGTCAACTCGAACCTACTGCCTGTGCCGATGATGAACATCATCAACGGGGGGTCGCACGCAGACAATTCCATCGACTTTCAGGAATTCATGATCATGCCCGCGGGGGCCGAGAACTTCTCAGAAGCCTTGCGCATGGGCACCGAGGTGTTCCATCACCTGAAAGCGGTGCTGAAAAAGGGCGGCTATTCGACCAACGTGGGCGATGAGGGCGGTTTTGCCCCCAACCTCAAGAGCAACGACCAGGCGGTGGAAGTCATCCTCAAGGCCATTGAGAATGCAGGCTACCGCCCCGGAGAGGATGTCTTCCTAGCCATGGACGCGGCCGCGTCCGAATTCTACCTCAAGGATGAGAAGGTCTATCACCTGCACAAATCATCGGGCGAGAAACTGACCAGTGCCGACATGACCTCGCTTTGGAAGGAATGGACCTCCAAGTATCCTTTCGTCTCCATTGAGGACGGGTTGGATGAGAACGACTGGGCGGGCTGGAAGCATCTGACCAACGAATTGGGCGGCAAGGTGCAGCTGGTGGGCGATGACCTGTTCGTGACCAACGTGAACAAACTGACCCGTGGCATTGAGGAGGGCATAGCCAACTCCATCCTTGTGAAGGTGAACCAGATCGGTACGCTGTCAGAGACCATTGATGCGGTGCGGCTGGCCACATCCAACCGCTACACCTCGGTAATGAGCCACCGCAGTGGCGAGACCGAGGACAGCACCATTGCCGATCTTGCCGTGGCCCTTGGCACGGGGCAGATCAAGACCGGCTCGGCATCGCGCTCGGACCGGATAGCGAAGTACAATCAACTGCTGCGCATCGAGGAATTGCTGGGCGATGAGGCAAGGTTCCTTGGCAAGCAACTGCCCTGCATCAGAGGCAGGAAGTGAGGATCTGGGGACGGGTTCGCCATCGGAAGCACTTATGTGCAACTGACATTGCCCTCTAAAATGCTCCAAGAGCGTATGTGCAACTGACATTGCCCTCTAAAATGCTTCAAGAGCGTATGTGCAACTGACATTGCCCTCTAAAATGCTTCAAGAGCGTATGTGCAACTGACATTGCCCTTCTCAAAGTTTGAGGAGCGTATGTGCAACTGCAATAGTGCCATGGGGGAGGCAAGCACCCATCACATATTTCCTGATGTATCCGGTTTGATGGTCAGACCTTCTTGACAGAGGTCATGGAGCAGTCCCGCTGCGGAAGCAGCCGGACGGAGCTACTTCCCCACCGCCCCGTCCACCAGCATGGCGAAGAATGCGCTGAGGGTGATGCCCGCATGGCGCACCTGCTGTGGCAGAATGCTCTCTTCTGACAGCCCGGGCACAGTGTTCACCTCGATGAGGTAGGGCCTGCCGTCCATCACAATGAAATCTATCCGCGACATGCCTTTGAGGCCCAGGCGGTCGAACACCTTCACGGTGGTGTCGCGGACGGCCTTCGCCTCGGCATCGGTGATGCGGGGCGGGGTGATCTCGCGGCTCGCACCCTCATACTTGGCCTGATAGTCGAAGAATTCGTTGGCGGTCTCAATCTCGGTGCCGGCCAGGGCCACGGTCTCCCCTTTGGTGCGATAGACCCCGCACGACACCTCCGTGCCTTTGATGAACTGCTCGATCACCACCTCGTGGTCGTGTTCGAACGCGAGGCCGATGGCCGCAGCAAGATCTTCACGCTGCTTCACCTTGCTGATGCCGAAGCTCGATCCCGCGCAGCTCGGTTTCACGAAGCAGGGAAGGCCCACTTTGGCCAGGATGGCGGCCTCATCCAACATGTCGCCCTTGTGAATGACCACCGAGGTGGCGATGTTGACATCTGCGAACTGGCGTAGAAACCCGTTGCACAGCGCCTTGTTGAACGTGATGGCCGAACCCGCCACGCCCGGAGAGGTGTAGGCGATGCCCAGCATATCGAAGTAGCCCTGAAGCCTCCCGTCCTCGCCCGGTGTGCCATGGATGGCGTTGAACACGGCATCGAACCGGTGCTGCTTCCCATCCGAAGTGAAACTGAAGTCGTTGCGGTCCATGGCGATGCGCTGCCCGTCAGGTGCGACCGCATGCCAGCCGTCATTGGCAATATGGACCATTGTGCAGCGATGACGGTCGCTGTTGAGGTGCGCAAAGACCACCTTGGCACTCTTCTCGGATATCACCCATTCTGGGCTGTATCCACCATAGACAATGGCCACGTTCATGTTGTTCCTGATTTGAGGGATGCAGCGAAAGTAGCTTTTAGCGGTCAGCTATTGACGGTTCCCTGCTTGTCGGCAGACAGGGCTGTTCACCTTTCGCAGGTGGCTGTTGGCCTCTGACCATTTCCCTATTTCCCCATTTTCCCACCCGAACCGTGAAAGCCTATCTTTGCCAGCCTTGCCACATTCGGCATCCGCATACAGGTCCATGCTAAGATTCATTTTCAGCCGTATTTTCCTCAAGCAGTTGGCAATCCTGCTGGCTGTGGCCACCAGTGGGCTGGTGCTGTTGCATTTCTGGATGGGGTATGTGACCGAGCATGGCACGGTCATCGAAGTGCCCAACTATCTGGGTATGCCGATGAAGGATCTGGACGCCTTTGCCGACAGTGTTCCGCTGCAATACGTCATCATCGACTCGATCTATAGCGATGATTTTCCCAAAGGCACAGTGGCAGATCAGGATCCCGCTCCCGGCACGGGCGCCAAGCAGGGCCGCAAGGTCTATCTCACCGTGAATGCCATGATGCCCCAGCAGGTGAAGATGCCCGACCTCCACGACCTCTCGTTCAGGCAGGCAAAGGCCGTGCTGGAGACTGTGGGCCTGCGGTTGGGCGACATCTCCTTCAGGCCCGACATCGCTAAGAATGCCGTGCTCGACCAGCACGTGGGCGGCCGAAGCGTGCGATCCGGGCAACTGCTCTTCAAAGGTGCGCGGGTCAATCTGGTGCTGGGCGATGGCCTCAGCAATGTGGAAATGCCCATGCCCTATCTCCTCTATCACCGCCTCGATTCGGTGACGCAATACCTGCGCTCCCTCTCGCTCAACATCGGGGTGGTGGTCATCGACACGCCCGTAACCGATTCCACGCGGTTGCGCGTCTATCGCCAACTGCCTGCCTTCGACCCGCAGCGCACCATCAGAGGGGGCGACAGTTTCGACATCTTTGTGAAACAGGACAGCTCGGCCATTTCCTACGACCGCGCCATGTATCGCATGCTCTGGGACCGCGACACGCTGGGACTGGGCAATGAACCCATAGAAATTGAACCGGAAGAAGATTTTGATGAGAATTGAGCAATGGATGATGGCCCTGCCGTTGGCGATGCTGCTCGGGGCAGGTGCGGCCATGGGGCAGGGGGTGGAGCAGGTGGTGCCGCTGGGCGGCAACCCGATGCTGCGCGATGCTTCCGAATTTCTTGCGCGGCACAGGGCCATCAATGGGGGCGGCCAGCGGGCAAGCGACACGCTCACCCTGCCGTTCTTCGATGATTTTGCCGAGCCTTTCTCGCGCGAGAACGTGCCCGCAGACCTCTATCCCGACACCAACCTTTGGATAGGCCGCAGTGTTTACATCAACAACCACATGGCGGTGAATCCCATCTCCATCGGAGTGGCCACCTTCGATGGGCTTGACGAGCGCGGGCAGGCATACGGCTTCGGCTTCGCCATTCCCACCGCCAGCGACACCCTGCAGTCGAAGCCCATCGACCTCAGCAGCAAGCAGGACACCGTCTATCTCAGTTTCCACTATCAGGCGCAGGGGCGTGGGCTGGCCCCGGCCGTCAACGACCGCCTCACGCTTGAGTTCAAGGACACCGCCAACGCATGGCAGGAGGTGTGGGATGCCAACGGCTATGAGCTCACCGACAGCAGTTTTCAAAGGGCAATGCTGCCCATAGTGGAAGGGGAATTCCTGCACGCGGGCTTCCAGTTCCGCTTCATCAACCTTGCGGCACTGGCCGGCAGTGTGGATCATTGGCATCTGGACTATCTGCTGCTGGACGATGCCCGCACCGCTGCCGACACGTTCTTCCGAGATATGGCCATGGTGGAGGGCGACATCAACCTGCTGCGCAATTACAGCAGCATGCCCTGGCCGCATTACAAGGCTGACTCGGTCGGGCAGACAGGCCCGCACCGCTACATGAAGATACGCAACAGCGCTTCAGACGTCTATCCGACCAAATACGGTTTCAATGTATTCAACGCCTTCGGCACACGAATCACTGAGTTTGATACCGCTGATGTGAACACCTTGCCTTATGTTCTTTGTGGCAATCGGCTCCAAGATTGTGGCGACACGATTGGCTTCGAGATGGAAGGATGGAGATTCCCCATTGACAATGAATTGAGTTCTGATTCCAACTACTTCATCATTGAGCACACCATAGATACTATTGTAGATGTCTACAAAGGCAACAACCGCCTCATCGGCAAGCAGCGGTTCTATAACTATTATGCCTATGACGATGGCACGGCCGAGGTCGGCTATGGGCTGGGCAACCTGCAACTGCCCGGGCAGGTGGCGATACGCTTCGATGCCGTGATGCCCGATTCGCTGCGGGCCATCCAGTACTACCTCAACCCCGTGGCCGAGGACCTGAGCGGTGAACCCGTGCGTTTCATGGTGTGGCGGGGCGATGCGGTGCCGGAGGAGTTGCTGTACATGAGCGAAGAGGTCAATTTCGATTACAGCACCGGCATCAACTATATGAATCATTTCTTCCTCGATGAGCCGATCGGCATCGAGGGCAGCTTCTTTATCGGGTGGCAGCAGCAGCCTGTGACGGGGCAGAAGTTCTCGATCGGGCTCGACAGGCAGACCGATGCCAAGGAGAATGTGTTCTATAGGACGGGCATCCCCGAGTGGACGCAGTCCTCCATTCCCGGTGCGGTGATGTTCCGCCCGGTGTTCGGCAAGCCTTACGACTGGACCATCGGGGTGGAGGAGCATACCGCGCAGAAGCTGGAGGTGTATCCCAACCCGTCAACCGGCATCATCTATCTGCGCGAGGCCACGCCCGGGCAGTTCGCCTCGGCCTACGTGCATCTCTATGATCTGACGGGCCGCGCGGTGCTTTCGCAGCGTGGCTATGTGGACGGCATAGATGCCACGGATGTCAACCCGGGCCTTTACATCCTTGAGGTGCAGACGGGCAGCGGGCAGCGGTTCGCACAGCGGGTCATCCTTCAGCCGTAGGTTTCGGATTGCGAATGCCTGCCTGTGGGCAGACAGGCTTAAGATTATGCGAACGGGGGTCTATACGGTTGCGAACAGCGAATGGCGAACAGCGAAAAGCGAATGGCGAACAGCGAACAGCGAACAGCGAATGCCCCTGATGACGGTATCGGGCGGGATGCGGAACCCTTGACCATCGGTCTGGACGATCCTTTCGAGGAGGAGAGCGAGGAAGGGCAGGAGCTTTACGAGCATTTCTCTTGGAAGGTGGATGCGGGGCAGGAGATGCTGCGCATAGACAAGTTCCTGTTCGAGCGCATGCGCAATGCCTCGCGCAACCGCATTCAGGTGGCGGCAAGGGCGGGCTGTGTGCTGGTCAACGGCACTGCGGTGAAGAGCAACTACCGGGTGAAGCCCCGCGACCTCATTTCGGTGGTGATGGCCTATCCGCCACGTGACCACACCATCATCCCCGAGAATATCCCGCTGGCCATCATGTATGAGGACGATGACCTGATGGTCATCAACAAGCCTGCGGGCTTCGTGGTGCATCCCGGGCATGGCAACTACAGCGGCACGCTGGTCAACGCCCTCATGTTTCACCTCAAGAACCTGCCCGACCAGGGCAGCAAGGAGGAGCCGCGCCCCGGGCTGGTGCACCGGTTGGACAAGGACACTTCGGGCGTGATGGTGGTGGCGAAGAGCGAGCTGGCGATGAACCACCTCGCCAAGCAGTTCTTCGACCGCACCACCGGGCGCCTCTACAACG
>JAIPBJ010000022.1 GCA_021739625.1 Flavobacteriales bacterium
GAACGGTGGGGGGGGGGACGATTGGGACAATAGGGACGGTTGGGACGTGGGTTGCGAACCCGAAGGCTCATTGCGGAGCAATAATTACGAATGGGTGCGAATATGCGAACGGGGGTGAGGGACGATTGGGACAATAGGGACGTTAGGGACGGGCTGAATCGGAGACGCGATGAATTGGAGACGCGATGAATCGCGTCTGTACGGGGCGGAAATGTCAGTGAATGAAAAAAATATGTGGGCCGTGCAATAATTCTTGAAAATCGCGTTTTATAGGTGCAACTAAATGCAAAGGCCATGAAAAATTCACAGGAGAACAAATTGAGCATGTACGAAACTGTAGGCGAGCTGCTGGACGCGAACGGCACGTTGGTATCGACCGTTCCGGCATTGGTGACCGCGAAATCGGCATTGGTGAACAAGACGCTGGAGATACGCGCGATGAACATGGTGCAGAAGAAGTCGACCAAGGGGAAGACCCTGGACAAGACGGCCCGGAAGAATCTGCTGGCGGACACGAGCTATGGTGTGGCGGCAGCGGTGCAGGCATATGCTGCGGAGACGGAGAACAATGACCTGTACAATCTGGTGAACTTCACCCGGTCAGCGCTCCGTGAAACGGAGGATGAGGAGCTGGCGCAGGTGTGCCAACTGATCCATGACCAGGCGAACGGTGTGGTGACGAGTCTGGGCGACTATGGTGTTGCGGTGACGGATCTGGTGCTGCTGCAAGGGCTGATAACCGCATGGGGCACACAGAGCCAGGCGCCAAGGATGGCGATCTCGGAACGGAAGGCGGCCACGCACACGCTGCCATCGCTGTTCAAGGCAGCGGACGCGATACTGAAGACGCGGATGGACAAGCTGATGGAGAATTTCAGGGCGAATGAACGGACGTTCTACGACACGTATCATGTGGCACGGAAGATCGTGGACGCGGGCCACGGGCCGAAGAAGGTGGCGAAGCTTGGGGGGGTGGTGTTGGACAATCCGATGGGGATGCCGATAAAGGGAGCCACGGTCCAGATCGGTGATGTGGTGGTGACGACCGGTGCGGATGGCCGGTTCGTAGCGGAGAAGGTGCCATTCGGAGAAAGGACGGTCGTTGTGAAGGCACTGGGGTTCATAGAGCTGACGGAGACAGGGACAGTGGACGGTGACAGGGACGATCTGGTGTTCCGTCTGGATCCGATGGTGCCGCCACCGCCCATGCCATAAGGGGTTTTTGCTTCGCAACGAGGCCCGCTGCACTCCGGTTCACGCGGAGCACGGTGAATCACCCCTTCCCCAACCCCTCCCCAAAAGAGAGGGGAGTTGGCCGCAGTGGAACGCTGATCCATTACTTCTTACCCTGCCCATCCGCCTGAGGCGGAGCGGGAAAAAGAAAGGGCCGTCTCGACATGCGAGACGTCCCTTTTCAATGTCAGTCGTTGAAATTTCAGATGCGACCCTTCTTCTTCTCCTTCTTACCGGTCGAGTAGTTGATCTTGAGTGCGTTCACTTTGCGAAGCTCCTGCTTCACATCGGTGACGATGCCCATCTTGGCCTCGCTGTCCACTTTGAGTGAATAGGTGAGCAGTGGCACCTCGGCCTCGTTGGTCTCGGATTTCACTTTCTCGACAAAGGAGGGAATATCCTTGGGTGTTGCAAAGGCATCGTCCAGCTGGACACGGGGCTCGGTTCCATAGATCGACTGGAGTGCTTTGATCGGTGGGCCGATATGGATGTATCCGACCAGCGACTTGCGCTCCAACTTGGCCACCTCCTGGGCTTTGGGGAGCACGTGAACCACTTTGAGCGATGTCTCGCGCATCACGGTGGTGACCATGAAGAAGAAAAGCAGCATGAACACGATGTCGGGCAGGGATGCCGTGGACACCGGTGGCAACGTTCTCTTCTTATCCTTTCTGATTTTCATGATTCAAAATCGTTTTCAGTGCCTACATCCACTAATTGCTGCGCCCGGCAGCCACTCTGGCCTGGTCAATATCCTTAGGCTCGGCCTCGGATATGCGCTGTGGCACCAGTTTCTTGATGGCGTTGGCCTTATCCTTGTCTGATTCCTTATTGCTGGCGGCCAACTGGGTATATGTCATCCCGAACTTTTCCATTCCCACCTCGTCACGGACCTCACGATAGGCCGCAGCAAGCTGATCCTGAATCTGAATGTAGAGATCATAGGATGTTCCCCGGTCGTTCTGGAGGGAGATGATCTGCTTGGAGATGAGCTGGTTTGCACCGAAGACCTGAATCAGCTCAGGGTCTTCCACCTTTTTGAATTCAGGGAACCGCATATCGTCCGGGTTCGATGGACTACCGATGATGAATTCCTTGGCAGCGTCCTTAAGGTCATCGATGACCATGTACTCATCCTCTACCAACATGTTGTCGTTGGCATTGGCAAGCACCACGAACACGTTCCTTGCGTTGACCGGTGGGGGTGGATCAAGCGGATCCTCCTCCACGAATGGGGGTAGCACCCTCACCAGACCGGTATCGGTGTCCATGGTGGTGGTGACGAGGAAGAATATGAGCAGCAGGAAGGCTATGTCGGCCATAGAGCCGGCATTGATCTCCTGCAGTTCTCTTTTGGATCGGGCCATTACTTGAACAGTTTAGATACCTCGGCATAAACCGTGACAACAACAGCAACGGCTGCGAGCATATAGAATGCATAAAGACCTGTATCCACCTGCTTTGCTCCCTCGGGAGAAATGTTGATGTTGGACGGATTGTCAGGTGAAGAAAGGGCGTAAGAGATACCCACCACCACCACCAGCAAGCCTGCACCGATAAGGGCACCTTTCGCTCCCTTAGGATTCTTAGCAAGCTGAATCAGTGGGAATCCTACGGCAGTCACCACGGCCACAGCCAGTAGGATATAGGTTAGAATGATGCCGTAATTGGTTATGAAATCTACCATGGTCGTTCAGTTCAATGGGTTAAGGAAACGGTCCAGGCGAAAATTACTTGGAGGTCTTGACGAGGATGTCGATGAAAGTGATGGATGAATCCTCCATGTCGTTCACCAGGCTGTCCACCTTAGCGAGGATGTAGTTGTAGAACACTTGCAGGATCATGGCCACGATAAGACCGAACACAGTGGTCAACAGGGCCACCTTGATACCACCGGCAACAAGGGATGGAGAGATATCGCCTGCTGCTTCGATTGCATCGAACGCATCGATCATACCGATAACCGTACCCATGAATCCGAGCATCGGTGCGAGTGCGATGCAGAGGGAGATCCACGAAAGACCTTTCTCCATCAGACCCATCTGCACAGAGCCATAGGAAACGATCGATTTCTCAACGATGTCGAGACCTTCATTCTTGCGACTCAGGCCCTGATAGAAGATGCTGGCAATAGGGCCACGCGTGTTGCGGCACAGCTCCTTGGCACCTTCCACATTGCCACTGCTCAGGTTGGACTCAATGCCCTTGAGAAGCTTGTCGGTGTTGGTGGTGGCCATGCTGAGATAGATGATGCGCTCGATGGCCAATGCAAGGCCCAGAATGAGCACGAGAAGCACTACGGCCATGAAGCCGGCACCTCCTTCGATGAACTTGGTCTTCAGGGTCTGATGGAAACTCTGCTCCACCTCGGGTTCTTCGCTCAGTGTGGATTTTGCTGCGGGGGCGGGTGTTGCTGCGGGGGCAGGTTCCACCTGCTCGGTGGCCGGTTCTGATGTTCCGTCCTGAGCAAACGCAACATGCTGGTGACCGAAGTTCAGCACTGCGGCAAAGGTGATGAGGGCAAACAGCTTTTTCATGATCTGGTTATGGTTAGTCAATGGTGGTTTGGTTATTCTTGATTGTATTGAACGTTAACATTAGAATCACGCGGAGAGAGAGGGATTCGAACCCTCGAAACCCTTGTGGGGTTTACACACTTTCCAGGCGTGCGCCTTCGACCACTCGGCCATCTCTCCAGTACTTGGGCACTCCCCCAAAAGTGGGGCGCAAAATACAAAAATTCAGATTCGGCCAAGGTCTGCTTCAATCGGTCATTTCACCTCTCTGCGAATGTTTCACAAAGTGCTCGCAGGTGGCCTTTGAATCACTGTAAGCAAGCGCATGCATCAATTTTGTGATGGCGGCCTCCACCGTCATGTCGCTCCCGCTGATGACACCGGCATCGAGCAGCTGCCGGCCGGTGGCATACTTCTCCATCTGCACCTTGCCACCTCTGCATTGGCTGACGTTGACAACCACGGCCCCATTGTCCACAATGTGTCTGAGCGACCGGAGAAACCCGTTGTCCTCTGGGCCGTTCCCCGCTCCGAAAGTCTCCAACACCAGTCCACGGAGTCCTCTGGATTGGAACATTTCCGAGTATGGAATCAGATCGATCCCCGGATAGAGGGGCAGCACCGCGATGTTGTTCTCCAGTTCCGGTCGGGTCTGGAAGGGTGCGGACGGAACAGAGAGCAGATGCTCCTCATGGACTTTGAGATGCACACCAGCATCGGCCAGCACAGGATAATTCGCAGACCTGAAGGCGTCAAAATTCTCCGCATTGGACTTATGGGTGCGGTTGCCACGGAACAGACGGTCCTCAAAATAGATGCAAACCTCATTGATCATCGGCCTCCCGTCCTTTTGCATCGCAGCAAGCATGAGTGAAGTGATGATGTTCTCGCGCGCATCGGTGCGCACCAGCCCTATAGGCAGTTGGCTCCCTGTTAGGATTACGGGTTTGGCAAGCCCCGAAAGCATGAAGCTGAGGGCCGAGGCGGTGTAGGCCATGGTATCCGACCCGTGAAGAATCACAAAACCGTCATAGTGATGGTAGTTGTCGGAGATGATCGCTGTCAATTCCTGCCAGACCATCGGGCTCATGTTTGATGAGTCGATGACCTTTCGCAGCGAGACGGAACTCAAGTTCAACTCAAGTTCTGGAATCGCAGGCAATCTGCGCAACATGGCCTCCAAAGTGAAGGGCACAAGGGTGCCACTTCCCACATCGTGGATCATGCCGATGGTGCCCCCAGTATATATGATAAGGATGCGTGGTCTTTGCATGGCTCAAAGATGGAACAGACGCGCGGCATTCGCTGAGGTGATGCGGGCCACTTCGTCCACATCCATTCCCTTGATATCGGCCACCTTCTCGGCCACCAGACGCACGAATGCCGTCTCGTTCCTTTTGCCCCGGTGCGGGATGGGCGCGAGATAGGGCGCATCGGTCTCCAACAGCAGGTGCTCCATCCCGATGTCGGCAATGGCCTCGGCCACGCCTCCGTTCTTAAAGGTCGCCACACCCCCGATGCCCAGAAGCATCCCCAACGCGATGCAGCGTTCGGCCTGCGCAGCACTTCCGGTGAAACAATGCAGCACACCTGTCAGCGTGCCGTCCTGTTCCCTTTCCAACGAGGTGAATATCTGTTCGAAAGCATCGCGGCAATGGATGGCGATGGGCAGCTTCAGTTCCTTGGCCCAGCGCATCTGCTGCTCGAAGGCTTCCACCTGCTGCGCGATGAAGTCCTTTTCCCAATAGAGGTCGATGCCGATCTCGCCCACCGCGATGTAGCGACCTGTGCGCAGTTCCGACTCCACATGGGCCAGCTCTTGCTCATAGTCCTCTTTCACATGGCACGGATGCACACCCATCATTGGGAGGAACAGTTCGGGGTCCATTTCCACAGTGCGCCATAAGGCATCGGTACTGGCCCTGTCGATGTTGGGAAGGAGGATGCGCCCCACGCCTGCATCCCTCGCCCGCTGCACCATCGCCTCGCGGTCGCTGTCGAACTGCTTGGAATAGAGATGGGCGTGGGTGTCGGTGAGGAAGGGCATGCGGCAAAAGTAGGAGCGAGCGGCATCGTTGACCAAAACTACCTTTACCCTCCGTGCAACGCATCCTTATCGTCCGTTTCAGTTCCATTGGTGATATCGTGCTCACCTCGCCCGTGATGCGCGCCCTGCGTGCCCGGTTCCCTGATGCGGACATCCGCTTTTTGACCAAGCGGGCCTACGCGGAGCTGGTGCAGCCCAATCCATACTTGAACAACATTTTCCTGTTCGATGGCAAACTGCGCGATACCATTGACGAGGTGCGCGCCTTTCGACCTGATGTGATCATCGATTTGCACCACAATCTTCGCACTGCCATACTGAAGGCAGCTGTGGGCTGCAAAGCGTATTCGTTTCCAAAGCTGAATCTGGAGAAGTGGCTGCATGTCAAGCTGAGGCTGGACACCTTGCCCGACCTCCATATCGTTGACCGCTATTTCACTTCGGTGGAGACATTGGGCGTGGTGAATGATGGGCAGGGATTGGATTTCTTTATCCGAGAGGATGTGAAGCTTCCGCAACTTCCAGCCGTGTTCTCAGAGGGATATGTGGCCGTGGTGGTGGGTGCCAAATTCGCCACCAAGCGCATTCCGGAGGAAAAACTCACAACCATCATTAAAGGTCTGAAGCGACCTGTGGTGCTGGTCGGAGGGCCAGAGGATGCGGAAGTGGGAGAGCGGTTGGCGAACAGTGAACAAGTGTTCAACGCCTGCGGCCGCACCTCACTTCAAGAATCTGCGCGGATAATTGAAAGGGCGACCGTGGTCATCACCCCCGACACTGGCATGATGCACATCGCGGCAGCATACGACCGTCCGACCATCTCTATTTGGGGAAACACCGTCCCGGCATTCGGCATGACGCCCTACATGCCACAGCACCCAGAACAGTCACACCTCATCGAACAGAAAGGTCTTTCCTGCCGCCCGTGCAGTAAGATCGGATTCGGGAAATGTCCGAAGAAACATTTCGACTGCATGATGCTTCTGGACACAGGCACCGTCATTTCCATCGCTCACAGATATATTTGAACCATGAAAAAATACCTGTTCAGCATTCGTCCATTTGGCCAAGACTTCGCTCTTCTGCTCCTGCGCGCTGCAAGCGGTGGCATGATGGCCTATTCGCACGGTTGGCCCAAGGCGCAGAATATACTTGCGGGGGATTTCGGTTTCGGTGATCCTATAGGCATCGGTGAGGGGCCTTCACTTGTTCTGGCGGTATTCGCTGAGCTGGTGTGCGGCATTCTGCTGGTTTTGGGCCTTTTCACCCGTGCGGCCCTCATTCCGCTCATCATCACCATGGGGGTGGCAGTGTTCATCGTCCATGCCGATGACCCGTTCAGCAAGCAGGAATTCGGGCTGCTCTTCTTGGTTCCTTATATTGTGCTGATGCTGAAAGGGCCGGGCAACTGGTCACTCGACAGCAAGTTGAAGTAGTTCGCCTTAACGGGCGTAGGCTTCGACCGCCTTACGCACACTGCCATACGTGAGCAAGAGCTGGCGCGCATCACATTCATCTATTCCAAGTTCGGCAGCTACCATGCGTGTGCCACGATCGATGAGCTTGTCGTTGCTCAGTTGCATGTCCACCATCCGGTTGCCCCGCACTCTGCCCAAGCGGACCATTGTAGCGGTTGTGAGCATGTTCAGCACCAACTTCTGTGCTGTGCCTGATTTCATTCGGGTGCTTCCGGTAACGAACTCTGGCCCGACCACCACTTCGACCGGGAAATCGGAGAGTGCAGCCATGGGCGAACCGGGATTGCAGGCCACACATCCTGTGGCGATCCCCTCATCGCGACATCTGCGGAGCGCTCCCACAACATAAGGCGCAGTGCCCGATGCGCTCAGGCCCACAACAATATCATCTGGGCCGATATGGTGCGCAGAAAGGTCTTCCCAGCCTTGCGTAAGGCTGTCTTCGGCAAACTCGACCGCCTTTCGGATGGCAGTATCGCCCCCGGCAATGATGCCGACCACAAGGCCGTGTTCCACTCCATAGGTGGGCGGACATTCGGACGCATCCACAATCCCAAGACGCCCGCTGGTGCCAGCTCCGAGGTAGAAAAGCCGACCTCCGGACCCCAGGCGTAGCACAGTGGCATCCACCAGAAGTTCCAATTGCGGCAGTGCCCGCTCCACGGCAAAAGGAACGGTCTTGTCCTCACGGTTGATGCCCGCAAGAAGTGCCCCTGTGGACATCTTCTCAAGGTCATTGTAGGCCGATGGTGATTCTGTGATGCGCTTTTCCATGTGTTGGTGGTCATCTGCAAAGAACGCAAACTGACCTGCTCGCAAAGCAGCCTGTGATTGTTGTCACAACCAGCGGATATGTAGGCCACTACCTTTGCCAATGACGGAAATTGCGGAACAAATGCATTTCTCGCATGTTACCCATCCAAACACATCATCATGAAGAATCTGAAAAGGATACTGATCGGCATCGCGCTCATCCTCTCGCCTGTCATACTCATGGCGCAGACGGGCATGGAAGATGTAGTCTATCTCAAGAATGGCAGCATCTATCGGGGCATCATCATTGAACAGGTTCCCAACGTCAGTTTGAAGATTGAGACAGCGGGCGGCAATGTATTTGCCGTGCAGATGAGTGAGGTGGAGAAGATTGCCAAGGAAAGACTGGCAGTCCATTCCGCTGAACAGCACACTCCCCAGTGCGGCCACGGAATGCCGACATGGGGCCAGCGCGACACCACCTTCGTTGCAAGGCGCAGAGGGTTCTTCTTCCAGTCGCAGATATTGGTGGAGAACACGCAGGGCGGGGTGAGGCTCATTGGCGGTTACAAGCTGGGCCGTTTCGGCCAGCTGGGCATCGGGGTCGGATTTGACCGCGTTTTCTCCTCTCCTGCCAACGAAAAGCTGAACGGCCTTAACGAGAAGAGTCTGGCCGGGCTTTATCTTCCGCTTTACCTCTATCATAGCCGTGACATGTTCAGCAATCGCAGGTTCACGCCCACTATGGCGGCCGAAGTCGGCTATGCAATGGCTGTGGAAGGAATGAATGGTGAATTCAGGCAGGATGATTTCGGCTATCGCCCGAAAGGAGGTGTGATGGCGGGCATCGGTCTCGGATTCAAGATGTATTCGAAGCGGCATAAAGGCCACGCAAGCATCATCTTCAACCTTAGCTACAAGCAAGTGAATTATGAGCGTGATGTCAACGTCTTCAACAGTTCTGGACAGGTGACCGGCACATTCCCCGTTGAGGGCAAGGCCGACCTTTTATTCCCTGGCATTCGCTTCGGATTCGGTTTCTGACCATCTGTTCTGTGGGCAGATCGGACTATCGGAAGAATCTCTGCGGGTGCCCGAATTTTGGGAACGTATTGTGCGGTTGAAACCCCCAAAATCGTAGGGTTCACCTGCATCGGGCATTTACCTACCTTCGCGCCCCTCTAAAATAGACGGTCTGCCATGCACAGGACGCACAATTGCGGTGAGTTGCGCGAGTCGCACATAGGTCAAACAATAACGCTTGCGGGTTGGATGGCGCGCAGCCGCGACCTCGGTGGCATGACATTCATCGACCTGCGCGACCGATATGGCATCACGCAGTTGGCCTTCAACATGGACACTGATGCCGGTCTTTGCACACAGGCGAGGAAGATCGGGCGAGAGTTCGTGCTCAAAGTGACCGGTTCTGTAAAGGAGCGCGAGAACAAGAACAAGAACATCGCTACGGGCAATATCGAGATCATCGTCTCGAAACTGGAGATTCTGAATCCTGCCAAACTACCTCCTTTCACCATTGAGGATGAAACGGACGGAGGCGAGGAGATTCGGATGAAGTACCGCTATCTCGATCTGCGCAGGAATGTGATGCGCCAGCACATGGAACTGCGTCACCGCATTGCCATTGAAACGCGGAACTATCTCGACAAGCAGGATTTCTTGGAGGTTGAAACGCCTTATCTCATCAAAAGCACACCCGAAGGCGCCCGGGACTTTGTGGTTCCATCGCGCATGAATGCAGGTGAGTTCTATGCCTTGCCCCAGAGTCCGCAGACTTTCAAGCAACTGCTGATGGTGGCAGGATTTGACAAGTACTATCAGATAGTACGTTGCTTCCGCGATGAGGATCTGCGTGCCGACCGCCAACCCGAATTCACACAGCTCGACTGTGAGATGAGTTTTGTGGAACAGGAGGACATTCTCAACACGTTCGAAGGGCTGACCAAGCACCTTTTTCAGAACATCAAGGGTGTCACTCTGAATGATTTTCCTCGCATGCCCTACTCAGAGGCGATGCGCCTCTATGGTTCGGACAAGCCCGACATCCGTTTCGGAATGCAGTTTGTGGAGATGAACGGACTGGTGAAGGACAGCGGTTTCAAGGTGTTTGATGATGCAGAACTGGTCGTGGGCATCTGTGTGAAAGGTGGAGCCGCCTATACTCGGAAGCAGCTTGACGAATTCACCGATTTTGTGAAGCGTCCACAGTTGGGTGCCACAGGTCTCATCTATTGCCGTGTGAACGAGAATGGCACGCTCAAAAGTTCGGTCGATAAGTTCTTTTCAGAGGATAACCTGAAGGGCTGGGCCGAGGCGTTGGGCGCAGCGGCCAACGACCTGATGTTGGTGATGGCCGGACAGACCGACAAGGTGAGGAAGCAATTGAGTGCGCTACGCCTGCATGTGGCTGCGCTGCAAGGGCTGACCGACCCGAATGTTTTCGCACCGCTCTGGGTGGTGGATTTTCCGCTGCTGGAATGGGACGAGGATTCGGCACGGTTCCACGCCATGCACCATCCGTTCACATCTTCGAAGCCTGAGGACATCTCGTTGCTGAGCACCGATCCTGGAAAGGTGCGTGCCAATGCTTATGACCTGGTCATCAACGGGGTGGAAATCGGAGGCGGATCGATTCGTATTCATGACCGGACACAACAGGCCCGGATGTTCGAGCTGTTGGGTTTCACCGATGAGGAGGCCCGCAACCAGTTCGGGTTCCTGATGAATGCTTTCGAGTTCGGTGCACCACCGCACGGAGGCATCGCCTTCGGATTCGACCGCTTCACCGCCATGTTCGGTGGTCAGAACGACATCCGTGACTTCATCGCCTTTCCAAAGAACAACTCTGGAAGAGACATTATGATCGATTCTCCGTCCATCATTTCTGACGTTCAACTGCAGGAATTGTCCATCAGAACCGCGATGCCGGAGGCCTGAGGTGCCGTTAATCCAACTCATTACCACAGAACTATATTTGTCGCATGAGATTACGCCCCTTTGCGCTACTGACATCGTTGATGTTGTCAGTAGTGCTTTTCTCTCCATCCTGCATCACCCGGAAGGACATTTCCTATTTTCAGGATATCTCGGACACATTGACAGTTGGCAAGATATCGCAGAGTTACGAAGCTTTCATTCAGCCTGGTGATATCATCAGTGTCCACGTTTCAAGTCTCAGTCAGGAGTCGAATACATTCTTCAATTCCATTGATGAGGAAAGTGGCCGTCTGATGGCCAACACTTATCTGGTGGATGCCAGTGGCGCCATCGATATGCCGTTGATCGGCAGTGTCAAAGTATCGGAGAGCACCACTCAGGTGGCCAAATTCCTTATCCGCAATAAACTTGACAAGTATCTGGTCGAGCCTACAGTTCGGGTACGCATCAAGAACTTCAAGGTGACCGTATTGGGCGAAGTGACCACACCGGGTGTTTACAACATCCCAGACGAGAAGATAACTCTGGTCGAAGCATTGGGCCTTGCAGGGGATCTGACCATTTTCGCACAGCGTAACAATGTATTGCTTATCAGGGAGAAGGATGGGAATCGGCAATTCGTCAAGGTCGATCTCCGCTCCAAGGAATTCTTCGAGTCTGAGTATTACTACTTGCACAGTAACGACATACTATATGTAGAACCCGGAAAAGGCAAGATTGCATCTGCTGATGCATGGTATAGAATTCTGCCCATTGTTTTCAGTGGCATTACTGCTGTTGCACTGTTCCTTACCAGGATTCCTTTTAATTGAACAGTATGAGTGATCAGCACAGGCCCGTGGTGGCAGAAAATGATGAGATAGACCTTAGCCGTCTATTGAGAATGGCACTCGAGCACTGGATGTTGTTCGCGGTGTTCATTGTTCTTTCCCTGTCAATAGCATACGCTTACAACTGGTACACGCATCCGGTCTATGAGATGAAGGCCACGGTGCTTGTGGATGATGAGACCAGCGACATCTCCAAATCCATTCTTGAGGAGGTAGGTGTTTCTGGAAAGAGCCGGAACATTGAGAATGAGATTGCGGTTCTGCAGTCGCGAAGTTTGATGACCAAAGCCGTCCGCTCTCTCGGCATCAACGTTTCGTACTTCTCAAATCTGGGTCTCCGTTCCCGTGAACTTTATCATCTTTCACCAATCAAACTGGAGTTCATTCCCTCTGAAGATTCCCCAGAATCCTTTGCTGCAGAGATCACAGTGCAGGACAATGACCTTTTCTCCATTTCTCTCATGGCAAGTGAGGGTGGAAAGCATTCAGAAGCAACGTACTCTGGTGCATTTGGTGAGAGCATTGAGACGCGGTTCGGCCTGATCCGATTGACCAAGGCACCGAATTTTCAGGAAGCAGTGGTCGACCCTAAAACCGGAATAAAGAATTTTTCCCTTGTGTATGCCAGCGATGAGCGACTGGTCTCTCATTATCAGCAATCGCTGAAAGTTGACATTGCAAGGGCCAAAGCCTCTATCATACAACTGAAGCTGCAGGAGAATGTGCCTCAAAAGGGGGTTGACCTACTGAACGCACTGCTTGATGTTTATGTGCAGGCCAGCATTGAGAAGAAAAATCAACTTGCCTCAAACTCCCTCAAGTTCATCGACCTCCAGTTGGGAGGTATCACAGGTGAACTCTCAGCCATAGAGTCTGAGATTCAGGCTTTCAAAACCGATAACAGTATCACAGATATCGGAGCGGAAGCGAATTTTTTTCTGGGTCAGGTCGGAGGTTTGGACAAGACAGTGTCAGAGATTGATGTTCAGCTCAGCTTCATCGCGTACTTGGAAGAGTATGTTCGCAGCGGCAAGGATCTGAACAATGCCTCACCATCCAGTCTTGGTATCGATGACCCACTACTGAATCGGCTCATTGGCCGTCTGAGCGAACTGAATTCCGAGCGCGAAAGCATGCTCAAGTTCACCAAGGCCGACAACCCGATCATATCATCGGTTGATAGCAAAATTGAGGAGACCAAGAAGGCATTGCTTGAGAATATCGCCAGCATCAAGAGCGGTCTTCAGGCCTCCAAGGCAGAAGTGCAGAAGCAACTGGGCAAGGTAGAGCGCAAAGTGAAGAACCTTCCAAGGGCTGAATACGAACTGCTTGCCCTTCAGCGCAAATACAGCATTAAGGAGAGTCTCTATCTTCTTCTTTTGGAGAAGAAATCGGAGAATTCCATTCTTTTGGCATCAACCGTTTCGGACAATGTGGTGATTGATGCTGCGCGAAGTTCCGATCTGCCGGTTGCGCCAAAGAAATCTCTCATCTATCTGTTGGGCCTGCTTGCCGGATTAGGCATCCCCATGTTGTATGTCGGGTACGTGATGGTCTTTGACGACCGAATCCGTGACAAGGACGACCTCAGGTCGGCAACTTCGATTCCGCTTTTGGGCATCATTCCCCATAATCCTGAGGAGAAACTCATTGTGGTTACGGACAATTCCAACTCGCCAATTGCCGAGGCATTCAGGTCAGTGCGCACCAATCTTGCATTCCTGATACGGGAAGACTCGCTTGGTCCCAAAGCGATATCCAAAGTGATACAAGTAACTTCATCTGTTGGAGGTGAAGGAAAGTCGTTCTGTTCGGTCAATCTTGCTGCCTCACTCGCCATCGGAGGCTCCAGAACAGTGGTCATCGGTCTCGATCTCCGCAAACCAAAGCTGGCCCAGTATTTTGGAATATCCAATGAAACTGGAATGAGCTCGGTTCTTGCAGGTCACTGCGAAGTTGAAACAGCCATTGCCAGATCGCCAATAGCGAACCTTGACATCATCGTAGGCGGCCCAATACCGCCCAATCCGTCAGAACTTCTGATGGGTGGACGATTGGGAGCGGTGCTTCATGAACTGGCCCAGACCTACGATTTCATTGTTCTTGACACTCCTCCGATCGCCTTGGTGACGGACAGTCTCATTCTTTCGGAATATGCTGCGACCACAGTTTATCTGGTGCGCCACAATCTGAGCAGAAGAAACACGCTTGACTATATGAATGACCTGTACCGTTCCGGTAAGATTGCCAGCGCATCCATCCTTTTTAATGACGTGAAGCGTTCACGGTTCGGCTACGGATATGGTTATGGCTACGGTTACGGGTATGGCTACGGGTATGGCTATTATGGCGAAGTCAACAAACCCACTGGGCCATTTGGAAGACTCAAAGCACTTTTTCAGAAGTGAGTTGAATTCTTATCTGGAGCGGTTTTCCTCAGTTTTACAGGTTCACCCGCTCTTTGTCAAGCGACACGAACTCTGAGTTGTTGCTCACGAACTCGGGAACACATTTTTTCAAGAATCGGACGACCTCGGTGGGATTTCCGTGCTTGAGAATGGTCTCCAATTCACCCATCATCCCAACCACTTCATCTTCGGCCACAGCCCGAACTGACGCTATCATAATCTTCGGATGATGTGTTGGTTTGGTGCTTTCCTTGTCAGCCAACAATTCCTCATAAAGCTTCTCTCCAGGACGAAGTCCGGTCACCTTGATCTCGATGTCGATGTCCGGTTGTAGTCCGGAAAGGCGGATCATCTTCCTTGCGAGATCGATCACTTTCACCGATTCGCCCATGTCAAATACCAGAATTTCTCCACCCTTCCCCATCGCCCCGGCCTCCAGCACAAGATTGCAGGCCTCTGGGATGGTCATGAAATAGCGCGTGATATCCTCGTGCGTCACCGTAAGCGGCCCACCAGACTCTATCTGTCGCTTGAAAAGAGGAATCACTGAGCCATTGGATCCAAGAACATTCCCGAATCGGGTGGTGATGAAATCTGTCGATTGCCCATTGGCATTCAGAGACTGGGCGTACATCTCTGCCATACGTTTGCTAGCACCCATCACGTTGGTGGGATTCACCGCTTTGTCTGTAGAGACCATCACGAATCGACAGACTCCGAATTCCACACTCAGATTCGCAAGGCATCGGGTTCCCCAGACATTGACGCGCACGGCCTCGAACGGATATGCCTCCATCATTGGAACATGTTTGTAGGCCGCAGCATGGAACACAGTGTCGGGCTTGTATTTCGCAAACAACTGTCTCATGCGGACTTCATGGGTAATATCGGCTATGACAAATTCTGCGCTTTCCGAAAGCCTTGGATGTGAAGCACGGATACTTACTTCCAGATCATGCAACGGGCTTTCAGCCTGATCGATGAATACCACCCGTTTAGGGCTATAGTGCATGATCTGTCGCGCTATTTCACTACCTATCGAACCCGCAGCTCCTGTCACGAAAACGGATCTGCCTTGTAAGTAATTGCGCACATTTTCATTGTCAAGTCTGATAGGCTCCCGTTCCAGTAGATCCTCAATCCGCACTTTCTTAATCTGGCTTATGGTCAGATTGCCCTGAATCCAGTTTCGGATGGCAGGCACCACCTTGACCTTCATTCCCAACTCGATCCCCAACTCGATGATGTCCTTCTTCTTGATGCCCTCCAAGCGCTGAATGGCAATGATCAACTGATGCACACGCAAGTCTGCAATCTTCTCCTCATTGAGAATGGTGGGCGGGAAAACCGGGATGCCATCCACCCGCTTGCCCCATTTCTGGGCATGATCATCAATGAAACCGACCACGTCATAGACGCGTGTCATATCCTGACTGAGCGTATTTCTGGTGATAATTCCAGAGGCACCTGCCCCATAGATCAACACCCTTGTACGTCCAAGTTTACGGCCTTGAAGAACCTGTTGGAAAATTGTCTTGACCGTGAATCTGAAACCGACAAGAGCAACAAGGGCAAGGAAAATGTTGATGACCAGAATTGAGAGTGACAACGTGAAACCTCCTGTATCTACAAATCGGAAAACAACAACCGTTGCCACCCCTATGAGGAACGCAATGGCAGAGGCCCCAAGAATTCGGAGCGCATCCTGTGCGCCAGTGTGCCTGATGATGCCGGAATAGGATTTTGTCAGTAGAAATCCAATCAAGTAAAGCCCCATTGTCAGCAACAGCTGAGAAATCAGCAGACGCCACGACAGATTCTCAAGTTCAAAGTTCAGGCGCAGTATGGTAGCAATGGGGACGGTTGCTCCCACAATGGCAAGGTCAATTGACAGAACGGCCCATCGCGATAGAAATCGGTCTGAGAAACGTGAAATAAAAGCGGCAAGCATCATATTGTATTTAGACCCAAAGGTATTGACCCTTCAGTTACGAAATGTACGTGAACCACCGCAATGTCACTACAGCTGATTTGGGCTCAAGTAGTGCGGAACACTGACCGAAGCACCTTGAAAATACGGTCGAAATCAGCATCCAACAGATTTGACCCCGATGGCAGGCAGAGACCGTCTGTGAACAGCTGCTCTGAGCTGCTTTCTCCAAAATATGGGAACTTCTCAAAAACAGGTTGCTTATGCATGGGCTTCCAAAGCGGCCGGGCCTCAATGTTCTCGGCCTCCAATGCCATTCGAACCGTCTCGCAGGTCAATCCTCGATTCTGCGGAGGATTTATCAGAATACACGACAACCATCTGTTGCTGAAAGCCCCGACCGGTTCTTCTTGAAGGTGTACATTGAATCCGTCTGCCTTCAATTCATCAAAGAACTTTCTATAACGCACAAAATTTGCCCTGCGTTGGGCGACCCGTCTTTCAAGTACCTCCATCTGCCCCCTTCCAATGCCGGCCAGCACGTTGCTCATGCGGTAGTTGTAGCCAATGTGACTGTGCTGATAGTGCGGGGCATTGTCACGAGCTTGAGTCGCAAGAAAACGCGCCTTCAAAATCAAATCAGCATTATTACCCAACAAAGCCCCTCCACCGCTGGTGGTGATGATCTTATTGCCATTGAAACTAAGAGCCGCCAGTTGACCGAATGCACCACAGGCCACTCCATTGAGCGTTGAACCCAGGGCCTCAGCAGCATCTTCAAGCACGGGTATGTCATACTTGGCCGCCACAGCCATTATCTCCTTCATCTTAGCAGGCATTCCATACAAGTGGACCGGAATAATGGCCTTGGGCTTCCGAGGATCCAATTTTTTTCCATTAGAATCAGTCCCGCCATTGATGCAGGCAACAATGGCCACTTCAAGCTGTACGGGACACATGTTCCAAGTATCCAGTTCAGAATCAACAAATACGGGAATCGCCCCCTGATAGCGTATCGGGTTGGCCGAGGCCGAGAAAGTCATGCTTTGGCAGATGACATAATCTCCACATTCCACTCCCAAGAGTATCAGTCCGAGGTGGAGCGCTGCGGTTCCAGAACTCAGTGTAGCAGCATGACCTGAACCAGTGAATCTGCAAAGGTCTTCCTCAAATCCGTTGACGTGCGGACCCAACGGTGCTATCCAATTGGTAGCAAAAGCCTCGGCAACATACTTTTCCTCTGTGCCACCCATGTGTGGTGACGAAAGCCAAATTTTACTCATTTGATATCTGTTCTAAATTTCACAACTCTTCCTGGATTTCCAACGACCACTGCGAAATCAGGGACATCCTGTATAATGACAGAACCAGCACCAATGATTACCCATTTACCGATTCTTATTCCCTGAATAACACAGGCACCAATGCCAACATGCGTTCCTTCACCAACGTGAACGCCACCTGCCAGCGCCACATTGGGGGAAATGTGCACAAAATCTTCAATGACACAATCGTGATCCACAGACGCATTGGTGTTGATAATGCAATGCCTACCAACCACTGAACCTGCATTTACCGTACTGTGCGCCATTACCACGGTTCCATCGCCAACCTTAGCGCTTTGTGACAGCATGGCTGACGTATGGATCCCTATTCCGAAGCTGACATCAAGTTGACCTACTAACCGCTTGCGCGTCAAATTGTTCCCCACTGAGATGATAAGTCTGTCAACTGACACATTGAAATCTGACTCTGCCAAAGAATGATAGACCGGCTTGTCTGAAAATCGAGAAAGCAACCTGTCATCGTCAATAAAGCCCTTCGTAACAATGCCGTTGCCGGATAGAATGTCCTCTATCACCTTCCCATGCCCACTTGCGCCATACAGGAACATCAGCTATTTCCCTTGAATTTCTGCATTGTGGCCTGACCATCCTGACTAATGCCCTCAGAATGCAGCACCTTCTTTACCGTCAGCAAAAGTATGCGCAGATCGAGTGCTAACGTGATGTTATCCACATACCAGACGTCCAGTTTGAACCTCTCGTCCCAAGCGATGGCATTACGCCCATTGACCTGCGCCCATCCGGTTATTCCTGGACGCACCTCATGCCTTCTGGTCTGCTCTACGGAATAAAGCGGGAGATATTCAACTAATAAGGGTCTCGGTCCAACAAGGCTCATGTCTCCTTTGATGACATTGACAAGTTGAGGCAGTTCGTCCAAAGATGTTCTACGTACTATTTTTCCCACTGTTGTCAGGCGTTCAGCATCGGGCAGAAGTTCCCCGTCAAAACCTTGTTTATCATTCATCGTCTTGAATTTGATGACTTTGAATATACGGCCACGAAGACCTGGGCGATCTTGTGTAAAGAACGGCTGCCCACGATTGGCAATTGCAAGCAGTAACATCACCATCATAAAGACGGGCGTGAGCAGCATGAAGGCCATGCTCGACAGAGAAAATTCTATCAAACGCTTGAAACAAGATCTATACATCTACTAACCTGCCAAACAATTTCCTGTAGCGACTCAAAGCTGATTCAAGCGAATAATCTTCGGATGCCATAGCCAACGCGTTTCGCTGCTGCTCCTTCTGAAGCTGCTCTTTGCAAGTATA
The DNA here is from genome assembly GCA_021739625.1 of Flavobacteriales bacterium. Classification (GTDB taxonomy): domain Bacteria; phylum Bacteroidota; class Bacteroidia; order UBA10329; family UBA10329; genus UBA10329. The sequence continues at coordinate 18,771 of JAIPBJ010000022.1, forward strand.
CTCTGCGAACTTACGCACTGCCTCCTCTGAAAGAACGGGGGGCAGCACGAATCCTATGTTCTTCAATTGAATGACTTCATTTTGCCAGCCACCATAGTTTATGAGAATCGGCTTTCCTGCCGCCAGAGTGTCGAAAAATTTGTTTGCTGAGTTATACCACAGCTCCTTTACCGGTATCACAAAAGAACTGCCAATGTCTGCCTCTCTATAAAGGGACGGAAGTCGGTCTTTGCTCACCGGTTCTGCGATAAAGATGTTCTTCCCCAAGACCCCTTTCTGTTCCGCTTCATTCCTACAGTTCTCCAGTTCCGCTCCATCACCGACCAACAACAACACCACGCTTGGGTCAATCGGCAAAAGCAATTCGGCAAGATGAATCGCGTAACCGATTCCATTCACCTTGCCAAACGAACCCGCATAAAGCACTGTATATCTAGGTCTGGAACCCACCAGATTTTCGATCAGATTCTCTCCCTCTGCACTCTCTGCCTGAAACCGCTGTACCTCTGAGATGTTTTCAATGACCTCAATAGTATGATTTTCTAAAAATGGATATCGGGTAATGATAGATCTGCGCATGTCTGAAGACAAGGGTACGATGGCAAATGAATATCTGTAGATGCTTCTTTCCAAATGAAGCAACAACCAGCGCAACAATGGATTACTTATGGCACCTATGACGAAAACGGCCTCTGGCCAAACGTCCCGAACCTCGAAAATATATGGAGTCCGGTGGAAGAACTTCTTGACCATGGCCGGAATTCCGATGGTGAGCGGAGTAGAACTAGCCAGTACGAGGTCCACCTGTAGTCCCAGAAGCCTTCTGGAAGCAGCCCTCATGAACGAGAGAAAAACCAGTATCCTCCTATAATAGGACAATTTCGATTCGTATGGCAGATAGAGGTAATGCACTCTGATGCCATCGTGAACTTCGACCGCCCACTGCTCCGACCCAAATTTCTTTGGGTCAGAAGTGGTCGTCAGCATTTCCACCTGATACCCCATCCGCACAAAACCCTTGGCAAGGTCATAGGACCTTGTTCCACCAGACTCTGTAGGCAATTTGAAGTACTGATGCAGATAGGCTATTCGCAAGAGCCGTCAGTTTTGGTTAAATCAATTTGGGCAATTCTGATTGGCATCTTCCCAGATTGGCCATTTCATCCCGACTACCATGGGTCTCATGTCATTTTACCAATGTCATTGACGACATTTCGAACCTTTCCTCCTGATGACATTATGCTGTCCATTCTCAGCACTTCAATTCTGATATCGCTACCAAGAATTCTATATAGCTCCGCTACCATGGCAGGCTCATCAAGTTGGAGTTCGGGATCTTGCAGCTTCAGCTCAAACTCCTTGGGCCCTGTCTGCACGAGCTGATAATTGGTAAACTCCTTGAGCATCGGTTTTATCCCCATCCTCACTGTCACGGGTAGAATCATGTCCCCTGTGGAGGAATAGATGCAGTCATCAATTCGTCCAATTACCTGATCGAAAAGAATGGGCAGCGGAATGGAAGTCTTCGCTGAATGCACTACAGGCCTTACTAAATCACATAGACGGTATCTGATGAAAGGCATTACTGGATTTTGAAAAGATGTGACTATTACATCACGGAAATCACCCGTTCCTTCCAGTTCTACCAGTCCATGTTCATAATTGAGGGCATACCCAGCCCTATCTGGGGTCTCCTGTGCAGAAAAGCAACTTTCACCGCTACCATATTGCTGATATACTGGTGCCAAGAATGCCTCTTGGATAATGAGCCTGTTCTCTTCAGTAAGCGTCTCCCCAGTGGTGAAAATGGCCTTCAGTCCTTTCGGGGCTTTTAGCCCTAGCCTAAGAAGGTGATCTGCCATGTAATAAATAGCACTTGGATGACCTTGAATGAAAACAGGAGAAAACCTACTAATCTGCGCCAAATATCCATCAATCGTTCTCTGCGAAAGATGGTGAGCCGACATTAGTAATTGATTCTCCGCCCTGTTATAAGTCCAATAGGGGGGCTTATGAGTGAACCTCCTTCCACCTATCGTAACCCTTCTGTCCATAGGCATCACCCCTGCCATGGCATAAAAACGATAGGTGAAGGCAGTATTCTTGGCATACAGAAGCTCGGTCGGAAGCAGAAAATTCAGCTTCTGACCAGTTGACCCACTGGTGGTGTGTAACCTGTAGGTGCGCTCAGACGCACTTTTATCGTATAGAAGATCGAAGTTTTCACGGATGACATCCTTGGTGAGAACAGGGAGCGCTGATAGCTGTGATAGGGATGTCAGATCGCTTGGATAAAACCCAATGGTTCGGAACATCTCCCGGTAGTACGGAATCTTATCGTTCGCATGGATAAGATTGCCCTTCAGGAGCGTCAGTTGTTCTTGACGAATCTCATCAGGGGTCTTGATCAGATTGCGCATCACCTGTTCAAAGAACTCATTGTATTTGGCGCTGAACCGCTGTCTGCGTAACCAATAACCATAGACATTGATAAAGGCATCACGCGCAAATGCCGGAGCACTGGCCACTATGGATTCCAGTCTGCTCATCGGTGCAGTCTATTCAATACACTGTTGAAATAATACGGGATGAGCTTCATCCGCGAAAGGCCGAAGGACAGCACGAAGGTGATGCCTCTGTTCCTCAACAAAAAAAAGAGACGGTCAATCTGAAATCGCATCATTGATGTGCGATACAATCTATCGTATCGACCTTCATATCCCTTCGAAACAATTTCCCGTGAAACGCGCTCAAACTCCTTTTTTGCTTTTCCAGCAGAAACAGAATTCGCTAGGTCAACCGTCAAATCAGATTGAATTGTGGTATGTGTCATTTCCCAATTAGTCTGACTCTGTCCAAAAGTGATTGTAAGCACAGCTCCTCGCCTTCTGAGATTACTTTGTCCGTCAAAGATAAAATCACCGAGGCTGTAGAATATCAACCCGTCATTATAAGATTCCATTCCACCGAGCACATGTGGATGATGGGTGACAACGATATCAGTACCAGCATCCACTAAATCATGCGCAAGGCTTACTAAGGTTGGTGACGGCTCAGGTATCATCTCGTTTCCACCGTGTATAATTGTAACTAACTTATCGTGTGTCTGACGTTTTTCAGCAATCAGGTCCATAATTCCGACCGCATCTGTGCGATTGACGCTCCGGCGACCAGATTCTGATACGGGGATACATTCTGGCCGTGCCATGGCTAAAATAGCAATGCGCATACCTTTTATGGTGCATGTGAACCAGCTTTGTTGACCGTTCGCATTACAGAGCCCAGTATGGGCATATCCCCCCGCTTCCAATGCGGCAACCGTATCGTCAACACCCTGTCGACCGCAATCATGAGTATGGTTGTTTGCTAGCGTCAATAGGTCGAACTGCCTCAACTGAACCAAAGTTGCTGGATCTGCACGAAAAAGCACCTCTCTTAGCACAGCACCACTAGCGGAAATTGGACATTCCAAATTGCCGATTCGGTAATCCGCTCTGGCCAGAAGTTCAGTCACACCTGGAGCCAGAATTGAGGTGTCTGGGTGCTCAGCCAACCGAGCACCCACCCCTCTTGATAACATGATGTCGCCAACAAAAGCTAGGCTGGGCTCTTCCATTCTATTTGCGCTGGCAACTGCGACTCCTCATATGGTCGGCCTTCAAGCCGTGCATTCATGAACTCCACATACTTCCGCTGCTGAAACTCCGCATTCCATTCGTCTGTCACCTTAAGGAGTGCATTTCTTCCAAGCTCAGAAGCAAGTACAGGGTCATCTATGAGACGCGCAATTACCGATGCTAATTTGTCTGCGTCTCCTGGAGGATAGAAAAGACCATTGAATCCCTCCTTGATGAAAAAGCGTTGCGGAGGAAGATCACTACTGATAATCGGGATTCCGGACATCATATACTCGAATTGCTTGGTAGCAATGTTGTTCTCAAACTTGGCAAATTGAAGCAATGGAATAATGCCCACCTTACAATCGCTCAACTCAGAAGGGATTTCTCCGTAAGGCCGCCTTCCTGTGATGGTAACCTGACCCAATGTACCGTCTTGCTCCATCTGAACCTCCATTCTATCCAATAGCTCCTTGTCCACCCCTGGGTGGCCAATAAGTTTCAACGACAGAACCCTACCTTGTTTTCGGAGTATGCCTAGGGCTTCCATCACCGTAAGTACACCTGTGCGAATACTCATGGATCCTAGCACCACCAAATCATATTTGCGCTGTGGTAATGGTTGCAGTTCCACCTTGGAGAATTGCTTTTTCAACGCCATATTATAGTAGATCATAAGCCGTTCGGTAGGCATAGGGGCGTGCATGTCATAGATGGCCGGGTCTGAAGTGATGATACCATCAAAAAGCTTATCGGCAGCGTATTCGGCATATTTCACACCATAGGCCATTATAACACGCTTCCACTTTGGGAACCAAGGCTTGTGATGCATCATTGCGTTAAAATGATCCTCTCTACAATCATAGAACACCTTTATCCGAGTAGTTAGCGCAATCAACACACCTAAGGGCAACAATTCCACATTGCACAACTGTATAGCATCAGGAGCGTCTTTCAACACTTGTCGGTAAAGATTGATCCCTCCTAAGACCCGCGCCAAACGGGCTGCATTTTGGGTCATAGGTATCAACCTGATGCCGTGCTCCGCATTGACACTTTCTCCGTTGGTAATGACCAAATACGAAAGAATATGTCCAGCTTCTGCCAACGCAGGCATCTGCTTGAAGTAGTATCGATGATCCCACCAATTGCCAGCGGACGCAATGAATAGTATATTGCTCATTTGAATGCGGTCTGGAAGCTTACTAATTTAATCCCATGCGTTTCAATGAATCTTAGCACTTTAGTGTCAGTTGATACTCGGTAATCACGAACTCTGAGTTCTGCCGTCTTCGCGGAGTCGTTGGGAACTGAATCCATATATCCTGGATGAAAACTAATCTCGGTAACTCCCGGCCGCAGGCAAGAAAGAGCTCTAATGAATTGTTCGACAGGGTCTTGTACGAAAGGGATTACTCTTCCCGGAAGGATTTTGTCATCAGGTGTTTGGAAACCCAAGGTTCTAAGCCGGTACTTATTCCATTGGTGTATAGCTGACTTAGGTGCCCCTGCTACAGAGCCAATGGCATACTTCGTCCTTTCGTGAAGTCCTGTTCCACCTGTCAATCTGTGAGAAACCGATGTAATGCGCGCTTTATTGATACCCATTTCTTTCGCGACCTCAGCTGAGGCCAAAAACGCACATGGAACCCCCGTTATATGATGGTGACTGTCAAAATGAGTAGGGGTCAGACCTAAATCCAAGAGCTTGGTCATCTGCGCCTTGATCTCAATCTTAGCCTGCTCGGTCTTCTCTCGTCCGAACAACAGATTCCTGCGCTGTCGAGCGTTGTTCAGAAAGCTTCCGTGGTCATCCAGCAGCAACGGTACACTGTCCGCAGATGATACAGGCCTCCCTTCAGTTAGGTTCAGATGGATGCCGACACCAAGCTCAGGATAATTAGTGGCCATTGAGATAGCATAATCACAGGCAGGCATGTTCATCATAATAGTGGTACTAGTCATAATGCCCATTGTGTGGGTGGCCACTATGGCATCAGTAACGCTCTCGGTGATGCCGAAGTCGTCCGAATTGGCAATCAAAAGTCTTTCAGTCATTGCGGTCGGACTCGTTCCTGTACTTAATTACTCTTGCTGGATTTCCACCGACAACGGCAAAGCTTGGGACATTCTTTGTTACAACAGCACCAGCAGCCACCACTGAACCATCACCTATATTGACTCCAGGCAAAATAATAGCCCTTTGACCTATCCACACATCATTACCGATGGTCACCGGTGGATAGTTCTTATACCCCTGAAGCCGCATCGGCACGTCCAATCTTTCCATATTATGGTTTGAACCAAAAATGACGACTTCTGGCCCCATCATCACATTATCTCCCAAAACCAAATTGTACGGCACAACACAACGGAAACCTAATCCTGAGTTACTGCCCATTACAATCTGTGACCCGTTTTTAAAATCAACCCCGCTTTCTACATTGACCGATTTGCCGACTGATTTGAAGATAATACGAGCGAAACCAACCCTGATTGTTCGTGATAACGCACCGAAAATGGGATGCGCGCTACGAAACAAAAAGAAATCAACCAATCTATACAACACAAACAACTTCATCACCATGCAAAGGTATTACTCAAACTTGGCACTGTCATCAGCCCTTGTAATTGACCTATGACTCGAACTATACTTTTCAATACTATCTAAACGATTCATGTAGGCCACAACTAGAAGAAAGTATGAAAAAGATACCTGAAAATTAGTATAGAACACATTTGTTGCCATAATAACAAATGAGAATACTGTTAGCCCCAATAACCAAAACCGATACTTCCTAAGCACACTGGGGTACTCAGAGCCAATGGACTTTACAAATTTCCTTAATCCGAAAATCAAGATGAGAATCAGTATCAATATCCCTACCACGCCAAATCTCGTCAAAAGCAATACATATTCATTATCAAAATCATGCACGAAATATCCGATTGCCGGGCCAAAACCAAAGAACCACATTCCTGACTCACTAATTGCATTAATCATCATTATCCATACATCTCCACGAGCAGACATAGAAGTAGAGCCTTCATCAAATACAAGAAGAAGCTTCTCCACATACTCAAAATAGGGAAGGACATTTACCAGAATCGCAGCTCCCATCACGGTAATTACAAATGACCTTAAACCCATCATTCCAGCCATAAAAAGGATGACTGGCGTCAGTCCAAGACATACAAAGGCAGTACGTGAAGAGGTAAGAAACAGCAAAAAAATGTTTGCCAACACCAGCAATCCTGTACGGAAGTCAAAACGCCTACTGGTTATCACTGACGAAAATTCATTCATAAAACAGAACAATATAAGAACCGCAGCCGCGTTAGGATTAATCGAGGTCAAGGTGACTCGTGTATACTTACCATGCAGCATAGCTTCCAAATGCCCTTGATTGGCATACATTGAGGAAATCCTTTCTACTACACCATCCAACATAAAATACTGGGCAATGCCGAAAAGAATCAATAAAATATTAAAAATCCTAAATGTATTCTGAAAGTAAATGAGATTCTCATCACGAAAATTGATTTGGTAGACGTAAACCACAAATATCAGCAATTTGACATATCTAAGTATAACCATATACTGAGATAAATCCATTTCATAATACCCAAAAACACCAATAAGCAATGACAAATGCATGAAAACAATCCACAACCCGATTGCTTTAATGATAAATCCTAATTTAAGTCTAGATGACTTTATCAGCAAAACAGGGATGACGACAAATATCAATACGTCATCAAGTTTAAAGGTCGTACTTCCTGAAAGTAAAATCGGAGGCATGAGCCACTGACTTAGGAGGCAGAGCGTAATTATGATAACATGGATCTTGCCATTCATATCTTCACACTAATCATTTGCTCATATGAGCGATACAAAGACAACAGCCACCACCCAGTAACAAAAAAACATATTGCCTGTAATATTCCGTAAACGTAAATAAAGCACTTGAAATCACACAAGAATGAGGCGATGATACAGCCCAGAACAATTAATGACCCGTTAAAAATTGACACCATGAAAAATGTCTTGTTCCTTTTCAACGAGTATGCCAGATTTGTAAACGGAAGAACCATGAGATTTATAAGCATGGCAGGCATGAGTACGATAGTTAACTCAGCAGCCTTGCTCCACTGTTCACCAAACACTACTACGAATAGATTTTCGATAAAAGGATAAACGAAAAAAGCCGGAACAATACAAACAGTCAACAGCTTCATGGCCGCCTTCACCTCTGCACTGATTGATTCCCTGCGAGCAATCTTTTCACTTAACGATTGAAATAGCACGCTGCCAACAACACTTCCAATCAATGATGCCGGGATTCTAATCAGTCTATTAACAAAACCTAGATTCCCCACATCCTCTGTAGAGTAAAACATAGAGACCAATATGATTAGGCCATGCAACAACATCATGTCTACAAGTATATGGGGTGCATTGTATGCGGCAAACCGGCTATTTGCCACAACCAATGCACGTGCAAACCTTTCGTGAAACGACTGGAAGCTTAACAACCCGCGTCTTTTCACCTTCCTTATCAAAAAAATAAATGAGCTTAACATGCCGAACGTTAAACCCCATAATAGTCCAAGTCCCCCAACTGCAAAAAATGAGGTTATAATCTGACCTATGCTGGTAGTCACTGCCCTTACGGTTTTATTGCTAGCGATGGCTTTGTAATCCTTCAGATTGTTCAGATAGTACGTCAAATTATTAATGAAGCTCCAAGATAATAACGAAATCACAAAAAGAAATATATACACAATCTGCTCAATTAAATTCGTGCCATCAACACCAAGCCATTGAGGAGAACTTGTGACTACGGAGGTCAAAACAATGAAGGCGACCACCGCAGTTGCGATGGCAACAAGGCAGGAAACAACTAACAGATGAAAGGCCCTCGACCTGTTTTTCTGCATGACAATTGCGTAGTCTAGCCTCAAACTGGCTATAGTAGAAACTGAGGCCACAATACCATAGAAAATTGAATACACGCCAAAATCTGAAGGGGTATAAACCCGTGATAGGATTGGGGTTGCCAAAACAGGGATAATTTGTGCAAACACGGCTCCTGAAAGCAAAACACCAATGTTTCGAACAAAATCTGTTCTGAAATATCTGCTAAAGTTCGTAACCATTCCCATCAAACAAAAAGAGCAATCCAGTCCTCAACTTGGCTGCTCCATGTATAATTGTTCAGGACATAACTCCGGTTTCTCTGAAGTCTCCCATTATTCTTCGGGCCAACCTTGAAACCCTCAAGCACTGAATCACCCAAATCCTCAAAATTTGAGTACATAAGATATACATCATTGACATCCAAAACCGAATAATTGAGCCATGAACCCGCAATCACGACATTTCCACAGGCTATGTTCTCAAACATCGACCCTGACAATTGGTCAGTGGTTTGCATATGAACAAACATATCGACAGCGTACCAATACTCTGCCATCTGATCCGGCTGTAAGAAATTGTCAAGAAATTTGTACGTGAGACTTGAATCCAACAGCTTACGTTCTATTGTAGCCCTATAGCCGGCCTCAATCTTATATGTAAAGGGCAATAGTATCAAGTAGTTTGCAGGCAATTTCTCCCGAATAGCGATCATGGCATCAATCATCTTCTCATGTTGTTGCGCAACATCACCATTGTAACCAAGGGCAACGATATACGAATATGAACCGAGGTGCAGTTTCTGCTTTACCGTATCCTGATCATGCGGATAGAGCCTGCTAACGTGGTCAAGTGCTTCCAACCCAAATCTCACTACCCTCACCTTGTCTTTATTCAATGAAAATAAATCCTTCAATAGTGGCAAGGAGTCCTCAGAAGTTACAGTGAACTCATCCGCATTTCTGTTGATTAACTGGACAAACGGCCTATGATATCTGTTCATTCTCATGAAATCACTTCCCCAGTATGACACTATCAACTTCTTTCCCTTTAACTTAGTATAAACCGCACACAAGACATATAAGTACCTGTTAAACTGGATATTTACGATGTCGTAATCTCCTGCGGTTCTTAGGAAACACATAAAAACCGCGAACAGATTAAAAATCTTAACAACTCCTGTGAACATATGAGGACAATAGATGGCATCAAAATGTTTCTCAACACTCTGATTTTCTGGCTTCTGAATGGATAGAATCTCCAGTTGCCATTCCGGGCAGCTGTTTTTGATATTCTTGGCCAATCCCTGAACAAAGACACTGTTAACAGGGGCAAGAAAAAGTACTCTCATTACCTATTATTCCAAATTAATGTACGATGCGACCTATCTACAAAGGAATCATGCTTGCATTCAGCGCTCCTACCACAATGAAAGTATGTTTGACAGAAGCGTTCTGCGAAAGACACTTTCATAGTGCAAACATGATGCTGTTAACCAAGTATCAAAGTGGTGGACACCCCCTCCACCAACCCAACTATCTTCACCTCCCCCACCAGCTCCTTCCCAACCACATCCTCCACCTTGTAATCCCCTCCCTTCACCAGCACATCAGGCCGTAGTTCATCTAGAAGCTCGTAAGGAGTGTCTTCTTCAAATGCGACCACATAATTCACTGCATCGTTGGAGGCTAGCGTACTTGCGCGGGCAGCCTCGCTGTTCACCGGTCTTTCCAGACCCTTGAGGCGTTTCACCGAGCTGTCACTGTTCAATCCCACCACCAGTACATCCCCGAACGACCGCGCTTCTTCCAATAGTTTGCGGTGGCCTTTGTGCAGCACATCGAAGCATCCGTTGGTGAACACGACCTTCTTGCCTTTCAGCGATTCGCGCAGTTGAGCGATGCTTTCGCGGCTGACCACTTTGGAGGTGGCCAATGCCAGCACGGTTTCCAACTCGTTCCGAAGAACAGTGGCAGTCCCTCGCTTGCCGATGGCGATGCCTGCTGCTGTATTGGCTGCAAGAACGCTTTCTTTCAATGACTTTCCTTCGGACAGCCAAACACCAACGCTCGCAAGCACGGTATCCCCGGCTCCGCTCACATCAAAAATCTCCTGCGCCACGGCAGGGACGTTGAACACTGAGCCTTCGCCTATGAGGGTCATACCTTCGAAGGAACGGGTGATGAGGACGTTCTGTGCGTTTCCTTGCGCAAATGATACTCTTGCTGCCTTCACCACTTCGTTGTCATCATTGGCAACCGGATACCCAGCGGCCAATTGAAGTTCCTTGAGATTCGGTGTGATGAGAAAGGGGTTGTGGTAGGCTTCCCAATCGCTGCGCTTCGGATCGACTATCACCCGCAATGCATTTTTTTTAGCCCATGAAAACAGCAGATCCAGAACTTCGTTACTCAGTGTGCCTTTGGCGTAATCTGAAACAAGCACCACTGAGACTTCTGCAGAAATCACTGTCAGACGATCTTTGAGGGATTGCAATTGCTCGGAATTCCAAACATGCGGCTCTTCACGGTCTATGCGGACAATCTGCTGACCTGAAATAATGCGGGTCTTGGTAATTGTGGGAGCAGAGGAGCGGAACAGGTTTGATTCAATGCCCTGTTGCTTACACGCACTGGAAAGTTCCTCTCCTGCCGTGTCATTGCCAACAAGTCCAATAAGAATGGGAGTTGCTCCAAGACTCGCCACGTTGGCCGCAACATTGGCCGCTCCGCCAAGGGTGCTCCATTCGCTTTGCACCTTGACAACAGGAACAGGCGCTTCGGGGCTTACCCGCTCAACGGTGCCCGACACGTAACGGTCAAGCATCACATCACCGATCACGAGAATTTTCGGGGTCGAATTCACGCGGCAAAAGTCAGCATAAAACCGTGGTCAGACAATCATTCCGGCCCCAACAGTTCTATTGGTCGCCTCGTCAATGATAATTAGGCTGCCTGTTGCGCGATTTTTCCTATAACTGTCGAAGCACAGCGGTCCGGTGGCGCGGATACGGACACGTCCGATGTCGTTGAGACCGATACTTCTGCCCTCTTCCAACCGCTGAAGCGTGTTGATGTCCATCGTATAGGTCACCTCAAGGATGATACAGCGAACATCGCTGGTGGTGTGACGAACGACATATCTGCCTCCGACCTGCAACGGACGTTCGTCCATCCAACAGACCATTAGGTCGATGTCCTGCCCGGTCTGAGGGCGGTTGTTCACGCGCACCAACATATCACCACGGCTTATGCCGATGTCATCCTCCAGAGTCAATGCGACCGACATTGGTGCGAAAGCCTCACTCAGTTCCCTTTCGCCCAGATGAATGCCCTTTACACGGGTGGTGAATCCAGACGGCAGCACTGCGACCTTATCGCCCACCCTGAAGATGCCTCCTGCCACACGGCCAGCATAGCCCCGATAGTCGTGGTGGGCGGTGTTCATGGGGCGGAGGACATACTGCACAGGGAACCGCGCATCTATGTGATTGTGGTCACTGCCGATATGGACGTTCTCCAGTATGTGCATCAGTGTCGATCCACCGTACCATTTCATTCGCTCTGAGCGGTTCACCACATTGTCGCCCTCCAATGCGCATATTGGCACGAAATGCACATCATTGATGGCCAACTTGGAGGCGAAATTCTCAAAATCGTGCTTTACCTGCTGGTAGGTCTGCTCTGCAAAATCCACCAGATCCATCTTGTTGATGCACACCACCAAGTGCGGAATCTGAAGCAATGATGCGATATAGGCGTGTCGCTTGGTCTGCTCGACCACACCCTTGCGGGCATCCACGAGAACAATGGCGAGGTTGGCAGTGCTGGCGCCCGTCACCATGTTGCGCGTGTACTGAATGTGGCCGGGGGTGTCGGCAATGATGAATTTGCGCTTGGGTGTGGCGAAGTAGCGGTAGGCCACATCGATAGTAATGCCCTGCTCGCGTTCTGCCCGCAGCCCATCGGTGAGCAGCGCGAGGTTCACATGCTCCTCGCCCTTGCGGAAACTGGCCAGCTCTATGGCCTCCATCTGATCAGCAAAGATGGATTTGCTGTCATACAGCAGTCTTCCAATGAGTGTGCTCTTCCCGTCATCCACACTTCCTGCGGTAATGAACCTGAGCAATTCCATGTTGAGATACCCTTGGTGGACGGAGGTCATTGTTTGCATCAACGAATTACGAATGGTACGAACATACGAATGGTGGAGAATGACGGGTCGTTAGTCTGCTTTCAATATTTGCCTTCAACTGAACGACTTACAAATTTTCAAATATTCTCGGTCTCTGGAGGATTGTGGATGTTTATCACCCGCTTTGATCTCACGCCTTCATATCCGAAGTTGATGATGATACCGAGCTTCTTCTCACCCCAGACCAGATACTTCAGTACCTGATCTATATTGGCTTTGGAAAAGTGATTCGCCTTCTTGAGTTCTACAACAACCTTGTCCTCCACAAGAAAATCCATATAGCCTTTGCCGATGATCTCACCTTCAAACTTCAATGGATAATAATCCTGCTCCTTGAAGGCAATATCTCTCTTCCGCAACGCTATCGCAAATGCCTTTTGATAAACCGCTTCTGGATGACCCCCACCAAGTTGGCCATGGACATCAAAAGCACACCCGATCAGCTCATAGCTGAGTTCAGGATACAGTAGGTCATCCCGCTTGATTATTCCGGCCATGTCGGTTATTCTATAAAAATCGACAGGATACCATACTTCCGCTCAACGTCCCGCCTTCGTAGATTCGTACCATTCGTAATTCGCTGATTGCTCAAAAATACCCCAGTTTCTTCCTGTCCTCCATGGCCGCCTCGCCTCTCTTGTCGTCCTGACGGCTTCCTCTTTCCGTAACACGGGATGAGGCGATTTCTTCGATGATCTCCACCACAGTTGAGGCATTGGAAACCGTTGCCCCGGTGCAGGTCATATCGCCAATGGTGCGGAAGCGAACTTGCATTTCGCGGAGCGTCTCCTTCTCGCTGTCGCGGAGGTTCATGAATTCTGAGTAGGAGTAGAGTGCGCCAGAGCGCTCGAAACACAGCCTTCTATGTGTGAAATAAATGCTGGGCATGGGTATCTCCTCCATAAGGATGTACTGCCAAACATCCATCTCGGTCCAGTTGCTGATGGGGAACACACGAAAGTGCTCGCCCTGATGCTTGCGACCGTTGTAGAGGTCCCACAGCTCGGGCCTTTGATTCTTTGGATCCCACTGGCCGAATTCGTCACGGTGCGAGAAGAAACGCTCCTTGGCCCGAGACTTCTCCTCGTCCCTTCGGCCACCTCCCAGAGCGGCATCATATTTCCCATGCGCAATCGACTCCAGCAGCGTCACGCTCTGTAGTGCGTTGCGGCTGGCGTTGTAGCCTTTCTCTTCCACAGCGGTTCCTCGGTCGATGGAGTCCTGAACATGTCCGATCACCAGCTTGGCCCCTGTGCGTGCCACAAGTCGGTCACGATAGACGATGGTCTCGGGGAAATTGTGTCCGGTGTCAATGTGCAACAGCGGAAACGGGATGCTGGCAGGATAGAATGCCTTCATCGCCAAGTGGGTCATCACAATTGAATCCTTGCCACCTGAGAATAGCAGCACGGGATTCTCAAACTGTGCCGCCACCTCGCGCATCACATGTATGGCTTCGGCCTCTAGCCCCTGAAGGTGATTGAGCTTATAGGTTGCCATTGAGGTTGCGAATTACGAATTGGTGCGAATATGCGAATGGTCTGAGAGGCTCGTGTGGTCTGCTGATCGGATTGTGTTGTTCAGCGAATTACGAATTGTACGAATCTACGAAGGCGATGCGCTGGCGGATGGCATCCAGAATCTGCGTGGCGCACTCCTCCACGCTCCGGTCAGGGGTCGGCACATCTATGAAATCTGAGGCAGGCGGCTCGAAGGGGGCATCCAGACCGGTGAAATTCTTGATCTCGCCAGCCCGCGCCTTCCTGTAAAGTCCTTTCACATCGCGCTGCTCACAGACAGACAATGGAGTGCTGATGAACACCTCTAAATAATCTTCTTCACCAATAATGGCTTTCGCCAGTTGGCGAATGATCTGCGTGGGGCTTATAAAACAGCAGATGGTGACGATCCCACAGTTGACGAACAGCCTGGTCACTTCGGCAATCCTCCGAACATTCTCGGTGCGATGTTCTTCGGTGAAACCAAGATCGGAATTGATGCCCATGCGCACATTGTCCCCGTCAAGCACTTGTGTGAGACGTCCTGAATCAATCAGCATCCGCTCCAACTCAATGGCGATGGCGGTCTTCCCCGAACCGCTGAGGCCCGTCATCCAGACGCACAGGCCACGTTGGTGCAGCAACTTCTCCTTGTCGCTCCTTGGCAAGATGCGATGCAAGGTGGGATGAATGTTCTGTGGCTGTGAGGTCATTGGTCTGCGTGTCAAAAGTAGCTGACATAGAAATGGCCGGTACCGGGTTTCACCGGCAAGGAAGGCAGATCCCGATCATCGGGTACTCACTCCGAAGGAACAGGGGGTGCAGATTCTCTACTTTTGCCGCTCATCCACAGGAAATGGCACGTATTCTCACCGGCATCCAGAGTTCGGGCAGGCAGCATCTCGGCAACATCCTTGGGGCGATCCGCCCGGCCATAGCGTTGGCGAACGACCCGAAGAATGAGTCGTTCCTGTTCATTGCAGACCTGCATTCGCTGACCACCATCAAAGACAGTACACAGCGCAGACAGAATGTGCTGGCCACCGCTGCGGCCTGGCTGGCGTGCGGGTTGGACACCGACCGCACGGTCTTCTACCGCCAGTCTGACATCCCAGAGGTGTGCGAAATGACCTGGTATCTCAGCTGTTTCGCGCCTTTTCCAATGCTGACCAATGCGCACAGTTTCAAGGACAAGCAGGAGCATCTGGCCGATGTGAATGCGGGACTGTTCACCTATCCTGTGCTGATGGCGTGCGACATTCTGATGTATGATGCCGAGATCGTGCCTGTGGGCAAGGATCAGAAGCAGCATCTGGAAATGACACGCGACATGGCCCGCTCGGTGAATCATCATTTCGACAGAGAACTTTTTGTCATTCCCGAATCGAGGATCAGTGAAGAAGTAATGGTGATTCCCGGAACGGACGGACGCAAGATGAGCAAGTCGTATGGCAATGTCATTGATGTGTTCCTTCCCGAAAAAGAGCTGCGAAAACAGGTGATGGCGATTGTGACCGACAGCACTCCGCTGGAAGACCCCAAGAATCCGGAAACCTGCAATGTATTTGCGCTCTACCGTCTTTTGGGCGATGAAATGCAGGTGCAGGAGATGCGCAACAGATACCTGACCGGAGGCTTCGGTTATGGACACGCGAAGCAGGCGCTTTTTGAGGTCATCATGGACGGGTTTGCGGAGGAACGTGGGCGTTTCATTGAATTGATGGAAAACCCTGACCGGATCGAGCAATTGCTGAAACAGGGCGCAGAGAAGGCCCGGCCCACGGCATACGCTACATTGGAGCGGCTGCGCGAGGCCTTGGGCTACGGCAGGTGACCGAGGAGCACTGCCGCAATGAGGGCCAGCACCAACAGGTCGGCCCACCACCATCTTACCGCCCGTTCAATTAGAACAGAGACTGTTATGGCCAATGGGAATGCTGCCCAGGCCGGGGCAGCTGTGAGACCGACAGGCAAGAACAAGGCCATGACCACAGCCACAATGATCAACGAGAGCATCACCAACATCCCGTTCCTCGTCTGCACAGCGCCCGAAGCAATGTCCTGAAGCATTGTGGGCAGGGCGAGGCCCAACAGCACGAGCATCACCACATGGCCCACATGTGGCTGCGGTCCAGAGACACTCAACACCCAAGCAGACAGAAGTGTCGTTCTGAGCGCTTCAAAGGGAACCGGCCGCCAAACAAGGACAAGCATTACAAATACAAGTAGCATCATCAGACCCATGAAGGGCATGAGCCATTCGCGCCAAGCACCGGGCCTGAGGATGAAAATGCTGAACAGCACGACCGCCAACATGAGCACGCTCGGACCATGGAAGAGGACGGCAACTCCTGTCAACATGCCCACATGGAACAGGGAGGTCAGCACGGAATCCTTCCTATAGGTGGAGAGAATGAGCACCACAATAAGTTGAGAGATGAGCGCACCCACCAGAATATCCGGTCGCAAGAGGGCATGTCCGTAGAGTAGTCCGATGCACACCGTTGCCAGCACGGGCATCCATCCCTTGGTGGACAGCAGCCGGAAACGGATTCCAGCCTCGCGTGTGACGAATCCGGACAGCAGCAACATCGTTCCACAGGCCATTTGGGTAACGATAGGGCTTCGACTGCACCAGCCGAAGGCCCAATGCATCGACAGGCTGTCGGCCACCATGGCGCTACCTTCCGCAGTTGCCTGTAACAGGATCAGCACAATAGATGCCGTGCCTGTCAAAAGCAGGGAAAGCAATCCATGGTCCTTGAGTATCCGGGCGAGCATGGGGACAAAGATGCCACAGGTTTCGACTTGCTGGATGAACCGTGGCCCAAGTCAGGACAGACGATGATAAGAACTGCCGCGTCCTTCAACCGGACATCCAGCATGTCGGTTTTGCTCAACAATCTGTGCAAATAGACCGGGGACGGTCCCAGGAACAGGAGATTTCATGTGAAACACGAGAAAGCTCATGAACAATGCAAGAAACCTCATGAAGAATGGAAGAATACTCATGAGCTGTTCATGTAAATTCATGAACGTCTTCACCATCAATCATGAAGAATACAAGAATACTCATGAAGAACACAAGGAAGCTCATGAAGAATACAAGGAAACTCATGTAGAATACAGGGAAACTCATGCATTCACGATCGTCTGGACGGGGACCATCGGGCGGGCGAGACAAAGACCGGGATAGACCCTGCCGGGTTCGAGAGGCAGACGATGGAAGCATTCAGCGATGGATGGCTATCTGCCATAACAGCCGTATGTTTGGACTTTGACTCAGAGCCATCCCATGGAAGACCGCAAACTGCTGGAGATAAAGAACCTCGTCACCGAATTCCGCACCGAGGGACAGGTGCTGAGGGCTGTGGACGATGTGAGTTTCACGCTGAACAGGGGTGAGACCATCGGCATTGTGGGCGAGAGCGGATCCGGCAAATCGGTGACATCCCTTTCGGTGATGCGGTTGATTCCCAATCCTCCGGGGCGCATCGCCAGCGGGGAGATCATCTTCCACAGCGACACCTTCGGCCCGCGCGACCTGACCAAGCTTTCCGAAAAGGAGATGCGCTCCATCCGTGGCAACGACATCGCCATGATCTTTCAGGAGCCGATGACCTCGCTGAACCCCGTGTTCACCTGTGGCGATCAGGTGATGGAGGCCATCCTGCTGCATCAGAAAGTGAACAAGCAGCAGGCGAAACAACAGACCATCGAGCTGTTCAAGCGGGTGGAGCTGCCAAGGCCCGAAGCCATTTTCAGTTCCTATCCGCACCAGATATCGGGCGGGCAGAAACAGCGGGTGATGATCGCCATGGCCATGAGCTGCAACCCCAGCATCCTGATTGCCGATGAGCCGACCACCGCACTCGATGTGACGGT
>JAIPBJ010000023.1 GCA_021739625.1 Flavobacteriales bacterium
CACATACAGCAGAGAAGACACTCGGCAATGTCTATTTCGAGAGCCACATCGATGCTTTGATGGCCATAGGTCTGGGTTCGTCCAGAAGGAACTTCAGCGACCCCGGACTCTTTTTCGGGGCCTACTCGGCCAATGGCGTAGGCATCAGGCAGTCCGTCTTCATCGGTCTGGGTGTCGGGTTCCAAGGTCACACCGAGAAGCCCAGCTTCACCATCCCATTGGCATTGGATGTGCGCTGGCGTATGTTGAAGGGTAGAAAGTTCAGCCCCATCATGGCCGGCATGGGAGGCATTGGCTATCATGAGGGCGGCCTCGGAAGCATCCTGTTCGGTGGCAGTGCCGGACTCAATATCAGCATGAAAGAGAAGCTTGGCATCAACCTCATGCTGTTCTATCACTATCACAAGTTTGACAAGCAGCTTACGGCCGGTGGCACAGAGGCCATAGGTCCGCTTGCCAATGTGGAATTCAACTACTTGGGGCTGAGGGTCGGCATCCAGTTAAAGGCCGGAGGCAAGTGAGAAGGCAGGCTTCAACAGCATATCACCTCATCGGAACCGTGCCACGTCCAACAAAATAATCAGAACACCATGGAAACACCCTCATCTTTCACCGCCCCGGACATCCTGATCACAGCTTCACACTTGGCTGCGGTCTCTCTGGAGAAAGAGAAGCAGGAACTGCATATCGACCTCCGTCCCTATTTTCCAGAGGCATGCTGCTTTGAGGTGGTTGCGGTTCAATCCCTGCGGTGGCATCGCAGTCGAGGTACGTTCATAGACAATGACCGATGTGGCCTCACCTACATCTTCAGCAACGAAGACCATCATTGGGACGATGAGGATGCGAGCGACACGCTGGAGTATGTGGTGCGCGAGCATGGCACCGGACACACTGCCTCAGGCATCATCACCGTTCAATGCATCGCCCCTGCGCACTTCGAGGCCGTGGACATCCATTACATGATCGCCTTGGAGGACATGATGCCCAATGGGCGTAGGCCGCGGCCGATTGAAATGTCGCTTGGCCTTGTCAACAAGTTTGACGAGGTGGAAGTGGTGGAGGTCGGCATCTACGACCGGAAGCTCTTCAGTTCCATACGTTTTGATGCGGATATGTCCGACACGCTGATCTTTGACATTGAAACCGCATGCAGTCCATGGTATTCAGAGAAACGGACGGAATTGGAATATGCCATCCGCGCCTTCGTGGACGGAGAATATGGCATTGCCAAAGGCAAGATCACTTTTGAGGTCTATTCCCGTGGATTCTATGCCGAGATGATCCACATGGAAATGAGCGACCCGCTGCCATCGGAGAAACTCATTGACGTTCGCAAACACAATCCCAATTTTGCGAACATCAGTCTTATTGATGTAGGCGATACGGTGACAGTGAGGGGTGCGGTGAACCATGTCGGGGGTTTCATGGTGCAGTACGTGCCCAATGGCCCATCCGGTTTTTGGGATGATGCGAATACGCTGGATGCAGTGTCTTACACGCTGAGGAACGACATCACAGGTCAGGAGGCATCGAATTACATCATCTTGAAGAAGAGCGCGCCCACTGTCATATCAGGCGGAGGAAGCGGCCATGGTGGTGGGCTGGGTGAAGATCTGTTGGACTGATGGGAAAGGGATGCCACAACGGAGACACAGGTTCGACCACCGTAGTGGATAGCGTTCATATTGCATGAGGGCGGTCTATACCTACTGGACAGACGGCAAGGACATCAGCACCTTGAACGCTGGGTTCAACAACCTGCGCGACATGGCCGCGATGGTGTCGCTCAGCATCCGCACGTTAAGGCGGAACAACCCATGGATAAGTTCGGTGCAGCTTGTGACCAACAGCGTGGGCAGGCGGGTGTTCGCTGACAGGTATCCCATGCCGTTCGATGAGGTGGCCGTCATCCTTGACCATCTGGACGGACGTGTGCATCCCGACCATTGGGGCTACGCCAAGATATGCGCTTATGCGCATCAGGACGGGCCTTTCATCCATATTGACAATGACGTGGTGCTGTGGCGACCACTGAGCAGTGCGTTCACATCAGCACCATTGTTCTTTCAGAATCGGGAGAACATCTCTTCGCATCAGGGCTATGCGGGCATGCTGAATGCAGCGACAGGATTTCTGCTAGCCAACATCTCCCAGAATGTGGAGTGGGCCTACAACTGTGGAATAGTCGGGGCCAACGACCTCGACATCGTCAAGCATTGGAAGGTGGCCGTGGACGAGTTCCTGTTCGATGAGGGTAACGCCCGCTACTGGCAGCAGACCATTGACAGGCACAGCACCAACCACCTCTTTGAACAGTACTTCATCAGTTCGCTGGCCCGTTCGATAGGCGTTGTGCCCAAGGAACTGCTCACCGATTTCCGTTACGGGATGGATCAGAAGGAGATCACCCACCTGTGGGGAGGGTCTAAGCGGCTCGGTCACAATATGGACCGCGTACATGCCAAACTGGCAAGCATGTTTCCTGACGACCATGCCGCCATCATGGCCGTGCGGCCAGACCATGCCGATGTTTTCGCATCTGTCTATCGCACGAAGAAATGGGGGAATGGAAGTGGCGGGGGCAGCACTGTTGAGGTCACGGAAGCATACAGGGAGTTCCTGTCAGCCTTTGTCAAGCAGAATGACATAGGCAGCGTGGTCGACCTCGGCTGCGGCTATTGGGGATTCAACGGGCTTGTGAGATGGAATGGCGCAAAGTATCACGGCATCGATGTGGTGGATGCGGTGGTGGCCGACAATCGGGAAGGACACCGGTCCAATGACCGCACTTGGGAGGTGGCAGACATCCGCACTTGCCCGATACCGCCCTGCGACCTACTCATCATCAAGGACGTGCTCATTCACTGGACCAACAAGGAGGTTCAAGACTTCTTTCAGCGTGACCTGCCAGCCAGATACATCCTCATCACCAATGACGACCGTGTGCAGGAAGTGAATACGGACATTCACGTGCCTGGTGAATTCAGGGATGTGGACATCACAAAAGCACCCTTTCACATCAATGCCGATGTGGTGTTCAAATGGTCTAATGTGAGCAAGAGCACTTGGTTGATATCGAATCCGTATATAGGCTCGTAAATGGGGATATGACATGGTGTGACCATTGTGCTTTACACCACCCAGCTGTGGGCCATCGACTATCGTCTGTGAACTCCGCGCATCCTTTCCCCCATCAACCAATGGCCATTGACCAATAACCAATCTCCATTACCCCTAACCTTCCCGCATTCGCATATTCGCACCCATTCGTAATTCGCAACCCCTAACCTTCCCGCTTTCGCATATTCGCGCCCATTCGCAATTCGCAACCCCTAACCTTCCCCCATTCGCAACCATTCGTAATTCGCAACCCAGCACCCTTCCCGCCATATTGTCCATCCAGCAGGCCATATCCACCATTCTTCCTGCCATATTGACCATTCTTGCACCCATAGCGGGCATTCTTCCTCCCATGGCCGCCTATCCATGCGACCATGCCCGGCATCCCTCCGCCAATATGTTCCATTACGCTGTCTATAAGCGCTGTTCTTGCGCCAATATGTTCCATTATGCTGCCCGTAGGCTCCAATACGCTGCCCCTGGCCTCCATTCTTAAGGCCATATCTCGCAAAGGCCCATCGGGGTCGTGCCCCTTCTTGGGCTGTCCACCGTCCTTTAGGTTCCTTGCTCCACCCCCTCCACACAAATTGCCTTCTAAAAGGCATCCTATTACCTTTATCCCGTTCTATGTTTCACATGAGACTTTTCTCTGCCCATCACGGTTCCATTAAGGCTTGCCTGTGCTCCTTTCAGGGTATTCTTCTCGTCCTGATGCTGTCCGTTGGCGATGTATGGGCGCAGGTGGACACCGAGTTCTGGTTCGCTGCCCCGGAGGTGTCTCAGGACGGCTCCAACTTCGACCGGCCCATCACGCTGCGTATCACCACCTTGGGTCAGGCCAGCACCGTGACCGTCACCCAGCCCGCCAACGGTGGTTTTGTGCCGATCGCAATCAATGTGGCGGCCAATGCCAGTGCCAACATCGACCTCACCCCTTTCATCAACACCATTGAGAACAAGCCCGCCAACGCGGTGCTGAACTTCGGGCTTCACATCACTGCCACGGCCCCGGTAAGCATCTACTACGAGGTGGTGAGTCAGCAATGCCTCTGCAATCCCGAGATATTCGCGCTGAAGGGAATGAATGCGGTCGGCAACGGATTCATAGTTCCATTCCAGACCTTTCTCAATAATGGCGGGGGTTATGCGCCCACTCCATATTCCTCCTTCGACATTGTGGCCACCGAGAACACGACCACGGTGACCATCACGCCCACACAGGCCATCGTGGGCCACCCGGCCGGAGTGCCTTTCACCTTCAACCTCGATCAGGGACAGACATGGTCGGGCACTGCAAGTTCGCAGGCGGCAGCACAGCACCCGAGCGGCACCGTGGTCACGTCCGACAGGCCCATCGCCATCACCATCAAGGACGACCTGCTCTCTGGCGCACCCTACGGAGGCTGTGCCGACCTGATGGGCGATCAGATCGTTCCCATCGACAAGGTCGGAGAGGAATACATAGTGATGAAAGGAGGTCTGAACGGCCCCGACCGCGTCTTCATTGTCGGCACCCAGAACGGGACCACAGTGGCAGTGGCAGGCGCAGGTGCCGGAACCATCAACGCGGGCCAGACCCTGACCGTTGACATCACTGCGGCTTCGACCTACATCGTGGCATCGGCACCGGTCTATGTGCTGCATCTTTCGGGTTTCGGCTGCGAAGTGGGCGGAGCGCTGCTGCCGCCCATCATCTGCACCGGCTCCGCACAGCTCGGATTCACGCGCAGCACCAACGAGAATTTTGCCGTTAACCTGATGACCCGAACGGGCAACGAGGGAGGATTCACCATCAACGGGAATGCCGGGCTCGTTCCTGCCGGGGCGTTCCAACCTGTTCCTAACACCAATGGCGACTGGATGGCGGCCCAGATCTATTTCACCGTAGGCCAGATTGCGGCCGGAAGCGGCAACATCATCGCCAATTCGCTCGGAAAGTTCCACATGGGCATCATCCATGGTTCGGGAGGTGGCGGCACGCGCTATGGCTATTTTTCAGACTTCAATGCCCTCGATCCGCCCATTGTGGCCTCTTCGGTCAACGCCTGCACAGGTGGCGAGATCCTGCTTTCGGCCAGTTCCGATCCCGGTGCCACTTTCGATTGGACGGGGCCGAACGGATTCACCAGCACGGTGCAGAATCCCGTGATCATGAATGCTGCTTTCATCCATCAGGGCATTTATACGGTGATCGCAGAATTGGACGGATGCGTCAGCGACTCTGCCCACGTGCCTGTGACCGTGGAGGACTGCGGATGTGTTGAGACCGTCTCTAACGGTGGGTTTGAACAACCTGTTGCCAGCGCGTGCTGGGACGTGTTCAATCAGGCGCAGGTGCCCGAATGGCGCACATTGAGCGCGATGAACATCATGGAGATATGGAACGGGGCCTGCATGGGTGTTCCTGCTTATGAAGGTGCCCAAATGGCTGAAATGGATGCGGGCATCGCTCCCTATTTCATGGATGTCTGCACCGATTGCGCTGAGATCGTCAATTGGGGACTTGCCCACCGTGGCCGAATGGGCGTGGATGTGATGGGGCTGGAGGCCGGCCCACCGGGAGGCCCCTACGTTCCGCTGGGCGCCTTTACCGATAGCAACAATGCATGGGGCTATTACACGGGTGTTTACAACGTTCCTGCTGGCCAAGCGATGACACGTTTCCTGCTCACTTCCATCTCTGCATCGGGCGGAAATTCTTCCATCGGGAATCTGGTGGATGCCGTGACCTTCGTGCAGGCCGTCATTCCAATAAATGTGTCTGCGCTCATCTGCGATGGCGGCAGCTACCTGCTGCCTGGAGGCACCACGGTCGCTGTACCAGGGGTTTATACCGACACATTGGTATCCTCAGCAGGTTGCGACAGCGTCATAGTCACCACACTGGCCTTCCATCCACAGCCCGTGGCAAATGCCGGACAAGATGCGGCCGTCTGTGCCGGTGAATCCGTCCAATTGAATGGTTCGGGCGGTGTTGCCTACGCATGGACGCCTGTTCCCACACTTTCCGACCCTGCTACGGCAAACCCGACAGCCACGCCTGCCTCAACCACTGCCTACACGCTCACAGTGACCGATGCAAATGGCTGCGAGGACAACGGAACGGTCACTGTCACCGTCAATCCGCTCCCGAGTGTGAATGCCGGAACGGACGCATCCGTCTGCATCGGCACAACCGCACAGCTTGGCGCAAGTGGGGCCGATAGTTACGATTGGTCACCGGCCGCTGGCCTTGACGATGCGGCCATTTCCGATCCCACATTCAGCGGCCTTGCCACGCAGACCTTCACCGTCACTGGCACAGATGCCAACGGATGCCAGAACACCGATGATGTGACGGTGACGGTGGTGGACCTGCCTTCTGTGAATGCGGGCAACGACACTGCCATCTGCATCGGTAGCACCCTCCAGCTCAATGCAACAGGCGGAGTGAGTTATGTGTGGGATCCGGCCACAGACCTGAACAATGTGAACATTGCCAATCCCATATTCTCCGGAATCCAAACAACAGCCTTCACAGTAACGGGGACAGACGCGGCAGGGTGCGTGAACACGGACGATATCACCATCACGGTGAATTCCCTCCCGATCATCAACGCTGGGAATGATGCTGAGATATGCGCGGGACAGACTGCACAGCTCAATGCTTCGGGTGCTCAAAGCTATGTGTGGTCGCCCGCTTCGGGTCTGAATGATGCCGCCATCGCTACACCCACTTTCAGTGGAACAAATTCCACCATATTCACCGTGTCAGGAACAGATGCGAACGGCTGCCAGAACACGGACGATGTCATCATCACCGTGAATCCGCTTCCTATAGCAGACATCGATCCACCGGCAGACGTGTGTCTGGGCAACGCCACCCAGTTCACGCACAGTTCTACTGGCAGCATCACCGGTTTCAACTGGGTGCTGGCCGCTGGTGTGACGCCCACTATCGAGAACCCATCGCACACTTATGCTTCGGACGGCACATTCAACGTCTCACTCACCGTCACCGACATCAACGGCTGCGTGGACAGCGACAATGCCTCGGCCACTGTGCTGCCTCTTCCGCAGCCCGACATGAACATTCAGAACGCAGCGAATTTCTGCGAGAATGAGACCATTCAGTTCAATGCGCTCAATGTGGCCGGGGCAGCAGCATTCGCTTGGAACTTCAACTATCAGCCAGGACTGCCACCGCAGCCAGATTTCAGCAGTTCGCAGCAGAATCCATCCTTCACCTACAACCAGTTCGGGAGTTACAACGTGCGATTGCTGGTGCTTTCTCAGGGCGGGTGTGTGGGCGATGTGGTAAGGAGCGTCAATGTGCATGACGTTCCTGTGGCCGACTTCTCGTTCAACGTGGCCTGCGAGGGAGAGAGCACGCTGCTCAACAGCCTCAGCACAGTGCAGGGCAATACTGTGGTGAATGGTTGGCAATGGAACATGGCCGATGGCAGCCCGATCCAGTATGGTGAAATGTATGTTCACCAATATGCCACGGCCGGAACATATACCGTTCAGCACATTATTCAGACCAACCAAGGATGCCGCGACACCATTGTGCAAGATGTCTGGATGAATCCTACGCCTGTCATGGATTTTTCAGGAAACAATGTCTGTCTGGAGGACGAGACGGTCTTCGGGAACAATTCGACCCCGCAGGATGCCACCATCATAGCGTGGGAATGGGATTTCGGGGACGCGCAGACCATGCAGACCCTGGATGCGTCACACACGTATGCTGCTTTCGGCACCTACAGCGTCACCCTCACTGCCGAGTCGGACAGCGGCTGCTCCGCGACAGGAATTATTCAGGTCGATGTATATCCCAATCCCGTCCCGGTCATCACGGTGCTGGTGCCGGAGGGCTGCGAACCGCTCACCGTGCCTATGCTCAGCAACAGCAGCATTCCTCAGGGCAGCATCGTAACGCATGACTGGGATTTTGGGGATGGGAATCTCGGCAATGGTGCCTCGCTCACGCATGTCTATCAGGACACACTGGGCACCTTCGACCTCACGCTCACTGTCACCAGCAATCAGGGTTGCGTCTCGACCATGACCGCAACGGGTGCTGTGACCGTGAACGTGACCCCTGTGGCCGATTTCGGCCAGAATGCCATCACCCTGTCGATGCTCGATCCGCTGCTGGTGCTCACCGACCTTTCACAGGACGCGCTGCTTCATGGATGGACTTTCGGGGACGGCAGCACCTCTGCCCTGCCCTCACCGCAACACCGCTACTCCGATCCGGGCGAATATGACATCACCCTCACCGTTCGCAACGGGGACTGCATGGACACACGGCAGTCAAAGATCATCGTGGAACCGCTGTTCACATTCTATATCCCCAATGCATTCACACCTGATGCCAACAACCGGAACGAACGGTTCTTCGCACAGGGCGAAGGCTATGAATTCTACGAAATGGTCATTTACGACCGCTGGGGCGAGGTAATCTATCAAGGCGTGGATGCTGCCGATGGTTGGGACGGTTCCTGCAAAGGGAAACAGGTGCCTCTTGGGGCATACATTTACAACATCACCGTGAAAGATCTTACAGGTGAGGTGCATGAGTTCACAGGCAAGGTGATGCTGGTGAGATAACCGGATTTCTCTCAGAGACTGAGCCGCTCCCTTGACAACCCAAGCCACTCAAGGCTGCTATTGCAGAAGATGTTCTCCACATCCTGCTGCGGCAGACCCATCTCCTCGATGAATTTTCCAATCTCAAGGTCGCCCAATGGGAAGGGATAATCGCTGCCGAGACACACCTTCTCCGACCCCACAGAGTCGAGGATGAACTGAAGAGCGGCTGCATCATGCGTGATGCAATCGACCCAGAATTTGCCAAGATATTCTCGTGGATTGTGCCCGTTGTCAATGGCCACGAGATCAGGACGGCAGTTGAAGCCATGCTCTATGCGTCCGATAGTGGGGATGAACGACCCGCCAGCATGGGCAAAGCAGACCCGCAGTTTGGGCATTTGTTCGAAAATGCCCGCAAAGACCATTGAGCAGATGGCGCGGCTCGTTTCGGCAGGCATGCCCACCAGCCACGGCAGCCAGTATTTGCGCATGTGCTCCATGCCCATCATGTTCCACGGATGGACAAACACGGCCATGTCAAGGTCTTCACATGCTTTGAAGATGGGGAAGAACTCCGGTTCGCTCAGGTTGCGGTCGTTGATGTTGGAACCGATCTGTACACCGGGAAATCCCAAGGCCTTGCAGCGTTCCAGCTCCCGGATAGCGAGGTCGGTGTCCTGCATGGGCAGTGTGCCGAGGCCGATATAGTTCTTGGGGTGGGGTGCGATGCTCTCAGCAAGGTCGTCATTGAGGAAACGCGCCACCTCGGCTCCGTCCTTCGGTTTGGCCCAGTAGCTGAACAGCACGGGGATGGTACAGGCCACCTGCACCTGCGTGTTGAACTTGGCGTACTCAGGAATCCGAACCTCCGCGTCCCACACGTTGCGCTGCACCTTGCGGAAGAACCGCGAACCCTGCATCATATTGGCCTCGCCCTCATTCACGTGCTCCATCATGATGAAATCACCATAGCCGAACTTCTTGGCGAAGTCGGGCATGTGCCGAGGCATGATGTGGGTGTGCATGTCAATCTTCAGCATCTTCTCTCGTTGGGGTTTACAGAAAATTGGAAATGGGGAAATGGTGCAAGCTGGGTTCCGTTAACTCCGGCCCACACAATTTCCCATTTTCAATATTTCATTTTCTTCATCAATTCCGCATACTCCTTCGCGAAATAGGTCAGAATGGCCGTAGCCCCCGCCCTGCGGATGCTCAGCAGCATTTCGGGCATCGCCTTGTCATAGTCCAGCCAGCCTTTTTCGGCAGCGGCTTTGAGCATGGCATATTCTCCACTCACGTTGTATGCTGCGATGGGAAGGTCGTGCTGCTGGCTAAGGGCGTGGATGATGTCGAGGTAGAGCAACGCAGGCTTCACCATCAGAAAGTCCGCGCCTTCTGACGCGTCCAATGCAGCTTCCCGCAGTGCTTCTCGACTGTTGGCGGGATCCATCTGGTAGGTTTTCTTGTCGCCCATCTTGGGGGCACTTTCCAGCGCATCGCGAAAGGGGCCGTAGTACGCGCTGGCATACTTGGCAGTATAGGCCATGATGCCCACGGTCTCGAAATCGGCATCGTCCAACTCTTCGCGAATGTGGGCCACGCGGCCGTCCATCATGTCGCTGGGGCCGATGATGTCGATGCCCGCCTCGGCCTGCGCCACGGCCATGCGGCCAAGGATGCCGAGGGTCTCATCGTTGAGGATGCGGCCATTCTCGACCAGCCCATCGTGACCATCAGAGCTGTAGGGATCCATCGCCACATCGCTGACGAGACAGCTTTCGGGAAATTCCTGCTTCATCTTCTTGATGATGCGCAGGTAGAAGTTCTTCTTGGAATAGGAATAGGTGGCCTCTGCGTCTTTCAATTTCTCGTCCACGGCCGGGAACAGTACGAACGAACGAAGGCCCAATTCCATACACTCCTCCATCTCGCGCAGGGCGTTGTCCTCAGAGAAACGTGAAATGCCCAGCAGCGACTTTATGGGTTCTTTCTTCCCCTTTCCATCCAACAGGAAAAGCGGAAATATGAGGTTGTCCAGATGGAGGCGTGTTTCGCGCACCATGCCACGGATGGCTTCTGTGTTGCGATTTCTGCGGGGACGTTCGAGCATGGTCTTGGAATGAGGGAGCGTCAAAAGTAAGCAGGCACAAATGAAGGGCCTATGATGCCAATACCCGAGCCTAGCAGGGCCAATGTGCGTTTCTTTGCGGGGCCCTTACGAATCTGGTCCCAATGAACATCCTGCTGAGAAAAATATCAATCCTTGGTGCGATCGCACTGCTTGCCCTCGGTGTGATTGGAATGAGAAAACTTGGACAGCAGGGAGAACCAGAGCCCGCCTCCACTGCCGAGCATGTAAAGCTCGTACAGATATATGTGGTGACAGTGGGTGACCAACCTGTGAACGAGCGGCTCACGGGCAAAGTGACTGCCGCGAGACGTGTGATGCTGGTGGCCGAGGCTTCGGGCCAACTTCAGCCCGGGAGCAAGGAGATCAAGGAGGGCGTGACCTTTTCGGAAGGTGAACATCTTTTCAGAATTGACGATGCCGAGGTGCGCTTGGCCCTTGTGGCACAGCGCAGCCAGTTCAGCACGCTGATCACCCAATTGCTTCCCGACCTTACGCTCGACCACCCGGCATCGGTGGCCAGATGGACGGCCTATCTTGCCAAAGTGAACGAAAAGGAACCCCTGCCTGACCTTCTGAATGTGGACAATGAGAAGGAGAGGCGTTTCCTCACCTCGCGGGGCGTATTCAACCTGTTCTATTCAATTCGCAGTGCCGAAGCGAAGCTCAGCAAGTTCGGTTTCCGTGCCCCGTTCGGGGGAACCATCTCCAAAGGAAATGCAGTGCCGGGAAGCCATGTGCTGGCCGGCCAGCAATTGGGCGAACTCATCGATGCCTCGGCTTTCGAGTTTGAGACAACGGTGTCGGCTGCATTGGCCGCCAGGATCAAGGTCGGAACGCCCATCAGTGTTTTCCATGCGGATGACACACTGACGGCACGTGTGGTGCGCATCAGCGACCGTGTGGACGACCGTACACAGAATGTAGTGCTCTTCGCATCGCTTGCGGGCAAGGGGCTGCGCGATGGTGAATACATCTCTGGCAGCATCAGTCTCCCTGCCATTTCTGACGCGGCACTGCTGCATGGCAGGCATCTGGTGCATGGATCGCAGGTGTTCGTGGTCAGCAAAGATTCCATGCTTTCGCTCCATCCTGTCGAGATGGTCTTCCGCGATGGCGACCACGTGGTCTGCACCGGCCTCTCGGAAGGAACACGCATTCTGGACAATCCGTTCCCCGATGCACATGAGGGAATGCGGGTGGTACCGAAGAGATAGGCTTACCTTCGCAAGACACTCGCAACAGAGCCTTCAATGCCAACGATTGTCCTCCATCTGCGCAACATGGTCAGTTCGCGCTGCATCCGCGCTGTGGAAGTGCTTGCGAACGACAACGGGTTGCAGGTGACCGAAATGGTGAGTCTTGGGCGTGTCGGGGTGCAGTTTGAATGGCCAGAACAGTTGGTCTCCTTTGAAGATGCTTTGAACGCGGAAGGATTCACCGTGGTGCGAAGTGCCGAAGAACAATTGGTGGAGGCCATAAAAGGCGCGGCCATAGAACTGTTCTATCACGGCAACAATACCAACTCGCTGCTGCGCAACAGCGACCACCTGAGCGAGCGGACCGGCCAGCCCTATACCGTGCTGAGCCGTGTGTTCTCTGAGCGCACAGGTATAACGTTGGAGCGATACATTATTCTATTGAAAGCCGAGCGCGTCAAAGAATTGCTGAGCTACCACGACCTTTCGCTCAGCGAGATCAGCTACCAGATGGGTTACAGCAGTGTGCAATACCTGAGCACGCAGTTCAAGCAGGTGACGGGCGTTACGGTGTCGGAGTTCAAAGAGGGAAAGGGGCCAGGACGCGTGGCGCTGGACAGGCTCTTGAATACTGATCTTATACAACGTTGACCGAATTCCATAACAGGCGGATCATTTGGCCGCTGCACATTTGCATCGAGCGTAGACCACAGGCCATAGACGATAGTCCACAGACTGGTGATTCGAAGCTTCAGCAACGTCCTTAATTCCGACTTTATTACTTCGTTTCCAATTTCTCAATTTCCTAAGCCATGGTCTCACTCAAAAAGAACATCGCCATCAGCGACTCTGGGTTTGTGTTCAACCCATCCAACGGTGACTCATTCTCGCTCAATCAGATCGGTCTCGATATGCTGCTGCAATTGAAGGAAGCGCAGTCGGAAGAACAGGTGAAGGCCGCCATCATGGCCAAGTATGACATTGACCGCGACTCGCTGGACAACGACTACTATGATTTTCTCAAGATGTTGGGTCAATTCAAACTGCTGGAGCTGTCATGAAACGCACCATAACCATAGCCGTAACGGGCCTCAACGCAATCGATAGTCCGGGGCCGGGAGTGCCGGTGATCCGTGCGCTGCGCGAGAGCAAGGAATTTGATGTGCACATCATCGGCCTGAGCTACGAAACGCTGGAGCCGGGCATCTACATGCACGATCTGGTGGACAAGACCTACCAGATCCCCTTCCCTAAATCGGGGCAGGAGGTGCTTTTCCAACGGTTGGCGCATATCCATGCGGTGGAGAAGATCGATCTGGTGTTCCCGAATTTCGATGCCGAACTGTTCAACTTCATCAAGCTGGCCCCACGCTTGGAAAAGGAGCTGGGTGTGAAGACCTTCCTGCCCACTGTGGAGCAGTTTGAGGCGCGCCACAAGGTGAACCTCAACGAATATGGCAAGAAGCACGGTATCGATGTGCCGCACAGCAAGATGATCTTCAGCACGGCCGAGATACCATCATTGGCCTCAGAATTCACATATCCCGTGGTGGTCAAGGGCCAGTTCTATGATGCGAGCATCGCATATAATGCCGAGCAGGTGGCCACGTATTTCCACAAGATCAGCGCGAAATGGGGCTTGCCGGTCATCATCCAGCAGTTCATCTATGGCACGGAGGTCAACCTCATTGCCTTAGGCGATGGCAAGGGCGGCACGGTAGGGATGGTGCCCATGCGCAAGACCTACATCACCGATAAGGGCAAGGCATGGGCAGGCGTGGCGTTGGACGATGATGACCTTTTGAACGCTGGCCGCGAACTTATCGCTGCCACCAAATGGCGCGGTGGACTGGAGCTGGAATACATCAAGAGTAGTGACGACAAGTATTACCTCTTGGAGATAAATCCCCGATTCCCGGCCTGGGTCTATCTGGCGGTGGGCTGCGGACAGAACCTGCCCGAACAGTGGGTGAAACTGGCCATGGGCGATGAACCGACCTATTTCGACACCTACAGTGTGGGCAAGATGTTCATCCGCTACTCATGGGACATGATCGTGGATCTGAAGGAGTTTGAGACCATATCTACGCTTGGGGAGCTATGAGAAGAGTGTTGAGAAAATGGAAAACGGAAAATCGTTTGGGAGGACGCACCTTCTGAAATCATTACTCACCAATTGTTAATTGCCAATAATTAATTGTTAATTGAAATAAAGATGGAAAAGCAACGCTACGAACGCCCCGTCATCAGGAGACTGAACGTGGGAGTGATGAACAAATTCGGCACGCGCACCGAGTATGAGCCTGTGACCCACATTGATGACAATGCAGTGGCATCGCTCATCAAAGAGCACGGTTCGCCCCTGTTCGTCATCTCAGAGAAGACGATACGCACCACCTTCCAAGATGCGCTGCGGGCCTTCAACACACGCTATCCGAAGGTGCAGTTCGCCTGGAGCTACAAGACCAACTACATCGCTGGCGTGTGCAACGTGTTCCATCAGATGGGCTCTTGGGCCGAGGTGGTGTCGGGTTTCGAGTATCTGAAGGCGCTGAAATCGAACGTGCCGGGCAACAAGATCATCTTCAACGGACCGGACAAGACCGTGGAGGAACTGACCTTGGCCATCGACAACGACTCTCTCATCCACATCGACCACTTGGACGAGCTCTACACGCTCACCGAGCTGGCCATTGCCAAAGCCAAGAAGCCTCGCGTGGCCATCCGTGTCAACATGGACACGGGCATCTATCCCATGTGGGACCGCTTCGGATTCAACTACGAGAACGGACAGGCGTGGGATGCCATCAACAAGATCGTGCTGGCCGACAGGCTGCAACTGGTGGGCCTTCATGCGCACATCGGCACCTTCATGCTGTCGCCAAGCGCCTATGGTGTGGCGGCAGGCAAGCTGAGCGAACTGGCCATCCGAGTACGTGACAAGTTCGGGCGCAAGATCGAATACCTCGACCTCGGTGGCGGTTTTGCATCGAAGAACACGCTCAAAGGCTCGTTCCTCTCGGGTCCCGACACATCGCCCACCTTCGATGATTTTGCGGAGACCATCGTAACAGCAATTGTCAATGCAGGTTTCTTGGAGGATGAGCTTCCGCTGCTGATCCTCGAAACAGGCCGCGCCTTAGTGGACGAGGCAGGTTATCTGCTCGGGTCGGTAATCAGCAACAAACGCCTCAGCGATGGCCGCAGGGCCACCATCATGGACTTCGGGGTCAACATCCTGTTCACCGCCTTCTGGTACGACCACAAGATCAGCCCCGCGCAGGACTTCAGTCACCACACCGAGGACACAGTGATGTACGGCCCATTGTGCATGAACATCGATGTGGTGCGCGAGAACGCCACACTGCCGCCCATGAAGCGTGGCGAACACGTGGTGGTGCACAGCGTGGGTGCCTACAACATGACCCAATGGATGCAGTTCATCGCGCTGCGCCCGGCCGTGGTGATGATCGACATGAAGGGCAAACCCCATCTGGTGCGCAAGCGCGAGACCCTCGCCAACATCGATGAGCAGGAAGTGTTGCCTGAGTACCTTCGGGCGTTTAAGCTGTAGGTAATACTGTTCTCGCAGGTATCATTGAAAAACATTTCTCGAAAAGACGCAAGTAAATGAACCCACAAGTAATCGTAGTTATTCTTCAAGTACTCCTAATCACTATCGGACTCTACTTGGCTTTTTTTAAGTCGTACTTCACCGAGAAAGGGAAGAATTTAGCAACGTTTGAGGATATAGATGAGATCACCTCTAAAGTGGAAGCCATTAAAACGGACTTTATACGAGAGACTGAAAAATTAAAGTTGGAAATTCAGTTGACCAATCAGATTAAATTTTCCCTAAAGGATGAAGAACTAAAAGCGCTAATAGGCTTCTACGACAATTATTATTTATGGCTTAATACACTTCTAGATTTTTCCATTGCCAACTATACCGAAGACGGTGTTCATGACCGTAATCGGGCTGTAGGAATAATCAATGATGTTTACTCCAAATACAACCTTTCTGAAGCAAAAGCGGAGTTGTTTCTTAAAGACGAAGAAATAGTAGCTCATACTCGTCAGATGAAGACTAAAACTTTGGAATTGCACGCTTTCACTTTCGCTGCAATAAGACAATACAATGCCATGCTCTCTGAACTTGCATCAATCAAAGCATCTACTGCTCCTGACCACCATATTGAGGAACACTCGAAATTCAATCAAAAGATGGTGCTTTTTGTGGAGAAATTCTATGCCGATCAACTAGAACGTTATGCAGTGATTTCTCCAATGAATTTGCAGTTTCAAAAACTTTCATATCGTTTGCTTATCTCGCTATCCAAATCAGAAGACTCAATCCCGAAATAGACCAACAATGATTGCTTGATTCATAAATCCCAACCCATTATAAATATGAAACAAGTCGACCGTAGATTTCCTTTTCTTCAAAACATTAGCAGAACTGAAATTCAAGTTCTGTGCCTTTCGTTATGGTATTATTGAAATGACCCCTGCCGCACGCAAATATCTCTGGAACCTGTTCCGCGATGCGCTGCTGCACGGCTATTCGCAGATCTTCTTCAGTCTGGACAGGACGTTCGGCATAGTGCTGCTCATCGTGTCGTTTACCGACCCGTATGTGGCGCTGAGCGGACTGAGCGCAGGTCTGCTGGCCAACTTCGCGGCCTATGCCCTGGGCTACGACCACAAGGGCATTCGCGAAGGGATGTACAGCTTCAACAGCATCATGATGGGCATGATGATGGGCGTTTATTATGACGTGAACATCCAGTTCGTGCTACTGTTGGCCTTGTTGTCCATGCTGGTGCTCTTCCTCAGCATCGGGTTGCAGAGCCGCTTTGGTACAAAAGGATTGCCTGTGATGAGCATCCCGTTCCTCTTCGGGGTGTGGACGCTGCTGCTGGTGGGCCGTCAGTTCACCGGCCTCGACCTCTCGGAGCGCGGCATCTACACCGTGAACGAACTGTGGAGCTATGGCGGGCAGTTTCTCGTGAATCTCCACGCCACGGTAGAGGGGCTTCCTGTGCCTGAGCTGATGGCCGTCTATCTGCGGTCGTTGGGGGCCATCTTCTTCCAGAACACACTTTTTGCGGGCTTCATCATCCTGTTGGGGCTGGTGGTGTTCTCGCGCATTGCCTTTGTGCTGAGCGTCATCGGGTTTTTCAGCGGCTACTTTTTCTTCGGGTTCATGAGCGGCAGTTTCATGCAGCTTAACTACACCTTCATCGGGTTCAACTTTATCCTGTCGAGCATTGCGCTGGGCGGGTTCTTCATCATCCCTTCGTTCGGGTCGCATGTGCTGGTGGTGCTCACTGCGCCTGTCATCGCCATTCTCATCTCGGCCCTTTCGCAAGTGATGGGCACGTTCGGGCTGCCCATCTATTCCCTGCCCTACAACATTATTGTGCTGCTCACGCTCTACACTTTGCGCACGAGGGCAGTGCCGAAGGGTTGGCTCACACTCATCACCGAGCAGACCTATTCGCCCGAAAAGAACCTCTATCGCTTTCAGAACCGCATGGCCCGTTATGCCCGCGACACATGGTTCCATATCTATCTCCCGTTCTATGGCGAATGGACCATAAGCCAAGGCCACGATGGTGACCAGACCCACAAGGGCGAATGGCAGCACGCGCTCGATTTCTCCATCATGGATAGCGGTGGGTCGAGTTACAAGGCGCCCGGTTCGAAGTTGGAGGACTATTACTGCTATAACCGTCCGATCGTTGCTCCACAGGATGGCTGGGTGGTGGCGCTCCAAGATGGTGTGGCCGATAACCGCCCTGGTGAGATGGATCTGGACAAGAACTGGGGCAATGCCATCGTCATTAAGCATGGCGAGGGCATTTTCAGCAAGGTGAGCCACATCCGCGAAGGCACCTACAAAGTGGCCTTAGGCGACTATGTGAAGAAGGGACAGGTGTTGGCCAACATCGGCAACAGTGGCCGCTCGCCCGAGCCGCACATCCATTTCCAGTTGCAGGCCACGCCTTTCATCGGTAGCCGTACCATGGCCTATCCGCTGGCCTATTATGCCGTGAAGGAGAATGGGAAGCCATCGTTCCGCTCGTTTGCAACGCCCAAGGAAGGTGAAGTGGTGAGCAACATCGCCATCAACCCCGTGCTGAAGAAGGCCTTCTGGCTGCAACCCGGCATGTGTTTCCAAGTGTTCGGAGAGAAGACACAGGAGCAATGGGAGGTGTACACCGATGCCTACAACCACAGCTACATCTGGTGCGCGAAGACGGAGAGCACGGCCTATTTCGTGAACAACGGAACGCTGTTCTACTTCACGGATTTCATTGGCGACAGAAATTCCATCCTTTTCAGGTTCCATTTGGCTGCGCAACGCATTCTGCTCAGTTCGGAGGATGGACTGAAGGTGAACGACCGCCTCTCGGTGGATACCGTTTTCAGTGGGCCGAAGAAGGCCGCGTTGGATGCCGTGGCACCATTCGCGCAAGTGGTGAGGGCAGACTTCGCGGAGTTCTGCGACAGTGCCGACCGGGACATCACCCCCAAGTGGGCCATTCTGCGTTCCAACATAAAGGTGCAGGCCTTCGGGCAGGTGCAGCGCAACATGGATTTCCGCATCGACATCGGCCCTGAGGGCGTCTCAGGCTTCGACATGGAAGTGGGCAAAACGAAATACCGGTACACATGCGCGCTACAATAGCCCTCATTCTGTTGGTGATGATGGCCACGCAGACCAAGGCGCAGGATGCGGTGTACAGCGACACCGCCCATTACGACTATTATATGCTTGGCGAATGGGACGAGGTGATCGCCCATGGCAAGCTGGCCCGCAAACAAGGCGTGGACCACTACTATCTGCGGGCCCGCAACGGCTATGCCTATTATATGAAGGGGCGCTACATGGCCGCAGCTGCGGAGTTTCAGAAGGCCGTGGCCTTCAATCCCTATTCTGACCATGCACAGACCTATCTGCTATGGTCGCAGCAGGCGGCAGGGATGCGGAGTGAGAGTTTTCTCACCATGCGCAAGATGCCCATCTCCCTGCGCAACCATCTGGGTGTTCAAGGCCCCAAGTTCTTTGATGGCATCGCGGTGTCGGGCGGCTACCGCATCAGCACAGGCGATACGCTCATTGGCAGCACGCCCGTGGTGGCCCTGTCGCTTTCGCACTGGCTGGGCAGCAGGTTGATGTTGGAACATGGCGTGAGTTATATGAATGTGGAGCGTTTCTATGGTGATGCTTGGCAGGTGGCCTATCTGGCGCAGCTCGGCTTGCAATTGGCTCCTCGGTGGAACGTGAAAGGCGCATTCACCGCCAATCATTGGGGTACCAAACAGGTATTGACCGATGGTACCACGACCGATTCGACCTACACTGAATATGGGGGTGCGCTTTCGTTGCAGTGGCGCACAAGGCGCATTTCATTGAGCGGCTATGGCGGGTATCTGCAAGGCGGTGGTGCAGCCAACGATTCGCTTGTCAACACTACAGGTGCTCAGGGCGAAGTGCTTGAGCAGTTCTTTGGAGGAATGACCTTCGGTTGGTATCCTCTTGCGAATCTTGACCTGTATTCATTCACATCGGTGCACTACGCCCATTTTCTTACACGCACTGCCGAAATTTCTGCCCGTCAGACCATCGGTGGGCGCATTGCCAAGGGCACATGGCTTACGGCCACCTACACATGGAACCGCCCGATGTTCAACATGATGGGGCATCAGGCCACCTTTGCCGATAATGCCTTGGAACCATTGGACCACAGCGCATCGTTGCAGGCACTCTATTCACCCAAGGGCCGTTGGGGCATCAGCCTTACCTATAGCTTTGAGGCACGCAGGATACGCCTTCCCAATGAGGTCGATAGCCCTATCGGTGCTACGCCCCAAAATGCTTCTTTCAACTACCACGGACTATTTGCAGGCTTTCAACTAAAATTCTGAACCCATGAGAAACATTGCCCTTTCCCTTGCCCTTTTCATCAGTGTGCATGCATTTGCCGGTGACCCAGTGAAGCTGCGCGAGGCCTTCAAGAAAAGCTATGTGGCCGAAAGCCGTGGCGACCTTGCGGCCTCCATCAAGGCACTTACAGATGTATATGATGATTCTGACTATGGCACCAATCTGCGCCTGGGCTGGCTGCACTACAGTGCCGGGGCTTTCACCGAATCGCAGGGCTATTATCAGAAGGCCATAGATCTTATGCCCGCCAGCGTAGAGGCCCGGTTGGGCATGCTCTATCCGGCAGTGGCCCTTGGCCAGTGGGACAAGGTGGCGCGGCAGTATGAGGAAATACTGAAAGTTGACCCCAAGAACACCAAAGCGCTCTACAATCTTGGCCTCATCGTCTATGGCAAGGCGCAGTATGACAAGGCGCTCACCTATTTCAGCACCGGGCTCAATCTCTATCCCTTCGACTACGATTTCAATTTGATGACGGCCTGGACCAGCTATCGCATGGGCAAGATGCGCGAAGCCAAGGTGCTGTTCGACAAAGCCTTGACCATCGCCCCAGACGATGCCAGCGCATTGGAAGGGCTTGAGTTGGTGAAGTGATCACCACCCACCTGTGCCCTGCCACAAGACATTACTTTTGCCGCCATGTGGTACAACAACATCCTCGAGACCATCGGCAACACGCCCTTGGTCAAATTGAATAAGGTGACCAAAAGTGTTCCCTGCACGGTACTGGCCAAAGTTGAGACCTTC
Organism: Flavobacteriales bacterium; assembly: GCA_021739625.1. GTDB lineage: Bacteria > Bacteroidota > Bacteroidia > UBA10329 > UBA10329 > UBA10329. The sequence goes on from JAIPBJ010000023.1 coordinate 20,729, forward strand.
AACCCCGGGCATTCCATCAAAGACCGCATGGCGGTGAAGATGATTGAAGATGCTGAGAAGGATGGCCGTTTGAAACCGGGCGGCACGATCATCGAAGGCACATCGGGCAACACCGGAATGGGCCTCGCATTGGCCGCTATTGTGAAAGGCTATCGCCTCATCTGCACCATGCCCGATAAACAGAGCAAGGAGAAGATGGACATACTGCGCGCCATGGGTGCGGAGGTGGTGGTCACACCTACGAATGTTGCAGCAGATGACCCACGCTCGTACTATTCCGTGGCAAAGCGGCTCAATCACGAGATTCCCAATTCATTCTATCCGAACCAATATGACAACCTGAGCAACGTGACCGCCCACTATGAGCAGACCGGCCCCGAGATATGGAAGCAGACCGAGGGCAAGATCACCCATCTTGTTGTTGGTGTGGGCACAGGAGGCACCATCAGTGGTACGGCCCGCTATCTGAAAGAACAGAACCCGAACATCAAAGTCTGGGGCGTGGACACCTACGGTTCTACCCTCAAGGCATATCACGAGACAGGCAAGATTGATGAGAGCGAAATCTATTCGTACCTAACTGAAGGCATAGGCGAGGATATCATTCCCAAGTGCATCGACTTCAGTGTCATAGACCATTTTGAGAAGGTGACCGACCGCGAGGGCATGCTCATGACCCGTGAACTGGCCAAGAAGGAAGGCATTCTTGTGGGCAATAGCGCGGGCTGCGCTATTCAGGGGCTTATCCAGATGAAGGACCAATTGAAACCCACTGACCTCGTGGTGGTCATCTTCCACGATCATGGAACCCGCTATGTGGGCAAGATCTTCAATGACGATTGGATGCGCGACCGCGGTTTCCTCGACAAAGGAGCGGTGCGTGTGCGCGAGGTGCAGGGCGTGAGCAAGACCCTGCTGAAGGTGGATGTGAACGATACGGTGAACGATGTGGTACACATCATCACCGCCAACGATGTGTCGCAATTACCGGTTTTTGATGGGGAAAATCCTGTCGGGTCCATCACCGAGGGAAAACTGTTCAGCGAACTCTTTGCCAATCCTGAGATTAAGAACTGCCCAGTGCGTGAAATCATGCAGGATTCGTTCCCTGTGGTGGACGGCACGCTGCCCATATCTGAGATCACCGCCAAATTCGACAAGAAGACCTCGGCCGTGCTCTATCAGGATACATCTGGCAACTACCGTATCCTGACCAAGCACGACATCATCAAGGCGCTGGCGGATTGATGTGATTATTGGCCTTGCGTGTGTCGGGTGTGTAAGTTTGCATACCTTTTCACCCGTCTAACCAAAACCCTCACTCACATGTCCAATTTACTTGTCCTTCTGGCTGCGGCCATCATTCCCACCGTCATCGGTTTCATCTGGTACAATCCCAAAGTGTTCGGCAATGCCTGGATGAAGGCGGCCGACATGAGCGAGGAGAAAATGAAAGGCGCCAACATGGCCGTTATCTTCGGTGTCAGCCTTCTGCTCAGTTTCCTGTTGGCATTCTCCATGGCGCCCATCGTGATCCATCAGTTCGGTGTAATGGGCATGCTGGAAAGTGCCATGCGGCCTGAAAGCCCTACCATGGCAGAGGCCACCACCCTGTTCAATAGCCTGATGGAAACATACGGGTCAAATCATCGCCATTTTGGTCATGGTGCTTTGCATGGTGCAATGACAGCGCTTCTGTTAGTTCTTCCTATAATGGGCACCAACGCCCTGTTTGAGCGTAAGAGCTTCAAGTATATCGCCATCAATGCAGGTTATTGGGCCGTCACCTTGGCCATCATGGGCGGCATCGTTTGCCAGTTCTTCAAATTCCCGATGTGATCGGACCACGCATCGTAAACAGAAAGGGGTGCCTCATTCGCGTGAGGCAGCCCTTTTCATTTCAGACCCATAAGGACCTGTTCGGTCACTGTCTGGTGCCGATGTAGTCGCGCACCTCCCGTTTCGAGCTGTCGAAACCGAGCACGTTGATGACGCGGAAATAGTTATCGCGGTCGATGCAGAAGTCGTAGGCAAACTTTGCAACGTCCACCTGCGAACTGGCGAAGCTGAACAGGCTGACGATGGATGCGATCTGCTGGGAGGAATAGCACTGCTTGGCCTTGAGCAGCATCTTGGCCTGCTCAATCATCGAACTGTCGAAAGTTGCGCCTTTGATGGATGCGCGGACCTCCTGCATCTCGGCATCGGACACGAAGCACTGCGGCACAGGTGCGGGCTGTATGGGCACAGGAACCGGTGCTGGTTGTGGAACAGGTTGGAAATGGATGGGATTCCACCGATAGGGCCTATTGCGTTGACCATCTATGAAGTCCATGTAATCGTGCATCCTGAAGGCACTTGAGAACTGCGAGAATACATCGAGCAGCATGTAGCGGTTGTCCTGATCGGTCATATTGGGGTAGGCCGTGGCAATGACATCATACTTGAAATGATCCTCGCGGAAGATGTTCGCCAGATCGAACAACTGACCCGAATGCAGGCAATAGACCTGCGCAAAATTGAGCGCCCGGGTCAGACGTGCCGCATCATTTGGAATGGCCCGCATCTGAGCTAGATTCTGACCGAATGTGCGCGAATCGATGCTCTGTGCGCAGGGTGCCTGAGCCTGAGCGAAAAGCGCCATCAACAGACCGAGAGAGACGGAGAGGAAATGTTTTTTCATGATGTTCAGGATTTTCAGAATAGCTTGACCAAAACTATGCCGAAGACAACGGTCGCAACACCAAGGAGTCTTACCAGACTGAAACTCTCCTTGAAGAACAGGTAGCCGGTCATGGCACCTAACACCACGGAAACCTCTCGAACAGCCACTATTCTGCTTATAGGGGCCAGTTGGAATGCAAAAAGGATGATGAGATAACTGGCGAGAGCGAAGATGGAAATTCCCAGCACGGGAATCTTCAACGTTCCAACGGTCAGCCGCAGTTCCTTCCTCCTTTTCAGCAGCACATAGGGGAGGAACATCACTGCCGATACCAGCTGCATGGCCGCCATGAGCACCATGGGGTGTATCCGGTCCACTATCATCTTGTCCAAAATAGTGTATGACATGATGAAGGCGCCCGAAACAAGTGCCAACGCGATGCCTTTGACCGGTGTAGCCCTGCGGTCGCGCCTATAGGAGAGCAGCGCAATGCCCCCGATCACTGTGGCAACGCCTCCGTAGGCCTGCCAAGGAAGGTGTTCTCCCAACAGCAGAATGCCGAGCAGCACAGAACCCGCAATGCCACTGCCCCGCACAATGGGATAGAGCGTGCTGATATCTCCGTTGTGGTAAGTGAAAGAGAGCAGAAGCCCATAGATCCCGTGCAGTACCCCCGTGAGCAACAGCAGCGGCAGCATGAATGCCCAATCGGTCGGGGCCGAGAGATGTGGCCACGCCAGTGGAAGACTCACCAGCAGACCTGCACAGAACGAGAGATAGATGAGGCTGTAGTTGCCCGAAAATCGCTTGGTGATGACGTTCCATCCCGCATGGAGTATGGCCGAGAACACCACAAGGGCAAAGGTCAGAAGCGTCATGGCACAGTCTGGCCAAATTGTACGACCATCCTTGAAGGCAAATGTAATCGGTCACTGATGCGTATGACGGCCCAACTTGTTCTTGGACATCGTTGACCACCTGTCAAGCAGAACGCCCCGCCACCGAACGATCGGTAGCGGGGCGCTCAATAGCATTGCTGAGGATTATGCCTTAGCAGTGGCAGCAGCTGGCTTGGCAGCAGCAGCTTTGGTGGAAACCTTGCCGATCTTGCTTTCGAGGTCAGCAACTTTCTGCTTCAGCTCGGCAAGGATCTCTTCTTCGGTCTTTTTCACCAGACCTACTTTCTCCTTGATCTCATGGTATTTGGCTTCGAACTCCTCTTTGCGGGCCTCTGTCTTCTCGAACAGCTCGTCAACGAGTTTCTTGCCTTCTACTTCTGAGATACGGCCTTTCTCAACAAGCTCTTTCACACCTGATTCGAACTTGCTTGACACTTCTGCAGCGAGGTCAACGCCAGCGTACAGAAACTTTTTGAATGCATCTTCCATGGTAATTGTTTTTTTGGGTTAGTGATTAGGTTTTTGCTTGCCATTCAATAGGCAACTACCGTGCTCAGATATGTGCCAGACCACTTATTTCCTGGTGAGCACACACTTCAAACACCTATGAATAAAGGGATTCAGAAATTTCCAACCTGTTCTGGCACGTGCCTGTGCCAAATTCCGGACGGACTGACAGCACTGACATCCGGCCCTCCGATCGCGTCATTGACGGACGGGTTGTCAGGCATGTCAGTCCAGCGTACAGGTATATTTGCCAGACAGCGGCATACGACCGCAGCCCCATGATGAAGCGGAATTGGCCCATCGTTCTCCTGTTGTCGGCATTTGTATTCTATGGATCCTGCGCACTGCTGTGGGGTGAGCGCATCCTTGTGAACAAGGGTCTGGGCTGGGACGGACAGGTTTACTTCTGGATGTCGCGCGACTTCTTTCAATATGTGGACGACCACCTATTGACGGCCTATCATGCCCTGCGTATCGTGCCCTCGCTGATCGTGAAGGTCATGCACATCATCACCCGAACCGAGCACACCTACGAACTCACACCCGTCTATTTCGGGCTGCTCAATCTGGCGTCCATTGCTCTGGGCTCTCTGCTGCTCTGGAATTGTATGAAGGCTGTACGCCCCATCTGGAGAACCGTTGCCATCACGGCCATGCTCGCTTCATTTGCCTTTCTGCGAATGCCCTTCTACTACCCGATCCTCACCGATAGTTTTGCGTTTCTCATAGGTACGCTGCTGCTGTGGGGTCATCAGCGCGGCAGCACCCCTATCAAGGCGGGGGCTGCACTGCTGGGAGCATTCACTTTCCCATCGACCTTGATCCTCGCACTTCCGTTGCTGGTGCTGCGCGCTTCGGACAGTTCTGCCATCTCTCGCAGGCAGGAGGTCTGGCTGACGCTGACGGGGGCCGGCATCTTTATCATCCTTGCGGTCACCGGGCCAGCATTCATGGGCGGGATGCCCAATGGCACAGTGCAACCAGAACGGTGGACGGTGCTGCTGTCCATTCCTTTTCCGCTGATATTCCTGATCTGGGTCTGGCGAGGCTTTCGCGGTCTTCCTCACAATAAAGAGCTGAAATGGATCTTGAACGGCCGAGGTGCAGTGGCATGGGGCGCGGTCATGGCATTTGTCGGGCTGATAATGTTGTGGGCAAGGCCATCAGACCTCCCAAATGGGTTCGCATTCGTTCATCTTGTAGATAGCGGACTCCTGCACCCTGCGGTCTCGTTGGTCTCGCACGTTTCCTACTTCGGCCCCATCATGCTCGTTCCACTCATCTTGCCTGCACGGTTCAAACAGGAGATCGGAGATCTTGACCTGCCATTGCGCTGGACAGCCATGCTGGGTCTGAGCATGCTCGTGGCATCAGAATCCCGAACTGCCATCGTGGGGCTGCCATTCATCATACTGCTCTGCGCACGAACATTGGACCAACAGACCATCACAAACAGAGGTCTTCTCGTCCTGTCCATGTTGGCCCTGCTTTGGTCCAAGGTATGGTTCACGATGAACAAAGGTGAAATGGAAGGGGTGCTGACGGAGTTTCCGATGCAGCGCTTTTTCATGCATATCGGCCCATGGATGGGCACTGCGGCATATCTGATGCAGTTGGCAGCGGTGATCGCCACAGGACTGCTGATGTGGAGGATACTAAGGCCGGTCGAGGAGAAAAGCTGAGTGGGATCAATCCCTCTTCACCGCGCCCTTCTCATACCCCACAAAAAAATTTATCCAAGCTGCCCTTGACGTTCTCAGTATCCAAGGGAAGAGCAAAAGGATGATTGCTGCATTGATGCCGATATACCACAGCGGACGGAACTCCCACAGCACCACCATGGCCACGAACACGGCCACGCTGAGAGCAACAGTGAGCGCATAGCTCACATACATGGCCCCATAATAGAAGCCCGGCTCAAGCAGGAACTTCTGTCCGCAATGCCCGCACCTGTCCGGCATTGCGCTCAACTCGCCCACCCTATAGGCATTGGACGAAATGAAGAGGTCGCCCTCGTGGCAGCGTGGGCATTTCCAACGCAGTATGCTGTACATCTTATGTCCCTTTCTCATCGTGCCGCAAAGGAAAGGGATGCGATTCCACCTCTTCGTAATGCACGTCACAATTCACCCTTTCGATTTCCGACTTTTGCGGCATGGTATCACTCAATCAGATCTCCGTTCAATTCAACGGGGAATTTCTATTCAACGGCATCTCATTTCTGGTGAATCCCCGCGACCGCATCGGTCTGGTGGGCAAGAACGGGGCAGGCAAATCGACCATGCTCAAGATCATTGCGGGCAAGCAGCAGCCCGAATCGGGCACTGTGACCTACCCGCAGGGAACGACCATCGGCTATCTGAGTCAGGACATCAAGCCCGCCAAGGGCCGCAGCGTTTTCGATGAGTGCTATTCTGCCCTCGCAGAACTGACCCATCTGGAGGAGCGCGTGGTGTTCTATGGCAAGGAACTGGAGACGCGCACCGACTATGAGAGCGATGCCTACATGGAGATCATTGAGAAGTTCAATGACTGCAATGAGCGTTTCATGCTGCTGGGCGGCCACACGGCCGGAGCTGAGGTGGAGAAGGTGCTTATGGGACTCGGTTTCCTGCGCACCGACCTTCCGCGGCCCATCGAAGAGTTCAGCGGAGGCTGGCAGATGCGGGTGGAATTGGCAAAAATTCTGGTCCAAAGGCCCGATGTGCTGCTGCTGGACGAACCGACCAATCACCTCGACATTCTCAGCATCGAGTGGTTGGAGCAGTTCCTGAAGGACCATAACGGGTCGGTGATCCTTGTTTCGCACGACAGGGCCTTTCTCGACAACATCACCAATCGCACCATCGAGATCACGCTTGGCCGCATCAACGACTATAAGGTTCCCTATTCCAAGTATGTGGAGCAGCGGGCCGAAAGGCGTGCGTTGCAGATGGCCAGCTACGAGAACCAGCAGAAGATGATAGCCGACACCGAGCGGTTCATCGAGCGGTTCCGCGCAAAGGCATCGAAGGCCACGCAGGTGCAGAGCCGCATCAAGCAGCTGGACAAGGTGGAACGGTTGGAGGTGGAAGAAGAGGACAACGCCACGCTGCGGTTCCGCTTTCCTCCTGCGCCACGTGCAGGCAAAGTGGTGGTGAATGCGGTGGGCATCAGCAAGAGCTATGGCGAAAAGAAGATCCTGGACAACATCGACCTGATGCTGGACCGTGGCATCAAGGTCGCATTCTTGGGCAAGAACGGGGAGGGCAAGACCACCTTCGCCAAGATAATCGTGGGCGAGATCAAGGACTATACCGGCACCTTGGAACAGGTACACAACGTGTCGCTCGGCTACTATGCACAGGATCAGGCCGAGACCCTCAATCCTGAAAGAACTGTTTTCGAGACCTTGGACGATGTGGCCGTGGGCGATGTGCGCAAACGCGTGCGAGACATTCTGGGCTCGTTCCTTTTCAGTGGCGAGAGTGTGGACAAGAAGGTGAAGGTGCTCAGCGGTGGTGAGCGTGCGCGCCTGGCCATGGCAAAACTGCTGCTCGAACCCAAGAACCTGCTGGTGTTGGACGAACCGACCAACCACTTGGACATGCGCTCGAAGGACATCCTCAAACAGGCGCTCATCAAATATGACGGTGCGCTCATCATCGTGTCGCACGACAGGGATTTCCTACGTGGGATGACCGATAAGGTCTATGAGTTCAAGGACCGGAAGATCAAGGAGACCATCGGTGATGTCTATGATTTCCTCAAGAAGCAGAACATCCAGTCATTGGATGAGCTGAGCAAGGAGAAGAAAACTGTGAAGACCGAAGCTCCCAAGAAGGTGGAAGAACAGAAGGAGACCCACGCAGAACGCGAGGCGCGCAGAGAACAGGAGAAGAAAAAGCAGAACCTTGCCCGCAAGGTGGAACAGTGCGAGGCCGAGATTGCCAAACTGGAAAAGGAAATCTCTTCTTTGGACGAAGTGATGCTCGACCCCGAATTGGCCAAGGAGGCCATGAAAGAAGGCGACATTTTCGCACGCTATCAGTCCAAACAGACTGAGCTGGAGAAGAAGATGGGCGAATGGGAGAAAGCTCAGGCGGAGATGGAGGCGTTGGGGGTGTAAGCATGCGAATACTTTCAGCACTCAGTTCGCGAACGAAGACAGTTCTCTAAGAACTCTTGGCTGGGCGAATTGCTGAGGTTTACTTTCCTCTCAATTTCCGTTTCGGATTCATTCGGGTATCGAAGAACGCAAGCAGATGTACTTCGTCCGCTCTCACTCTGTAGATCAGTAAACAGCGCGGGGCGATGACCGCCTCATGTATCCCCTTTTTCTCCGACTTCCTGAACATCAGCGGCATGACAGCCACCTGACCGATCACCCTATTCGATTCGTTGAGGAAGTTCCGCACCTCTCTATCCGTCCAATGTTCTTCCAGGTAGGTGACGATAGCTTCAAAACTATCCTCAGCCCTCGGTGTCCACTTGACCGTCAGAGCCATTTCCGGTACTTTGACATGGCCTTTGCGTGGGTCACCAATTCACCACGGTCTGCCTGCGCAATGGACTCGTCCACAATTTTCTGTTGAAGGGCACTCATCCCGTCCCAGAAGTCAGTGCCCTCTTCCTGAAACACAGCTCTTAGCCTTTTCAGCACCTGCTCATCATCTGTGCTGAGAATCATTCTCGCCAGCTCCACCTTCTGTTCTTGGATACTCATGAGCAACATGGTTTGTCAGAGAAACAAAAGTACAGGCTTTTACGGCACCTGACCCCGTCCGCGAGAAGCTGGCATCGCGCGAACATGTCATTCCCCTATGTGATACCACTGTAGCAGGTGGTCAGGTCTGCGGGGTTCAGACCATAGCATCAGACGGTGAAGTTCTTCTTCCGCAACCGATGTGACATTTCAAAAGGGGCTGTTATATTTCCGTTCTCAAACCTGAATCCACCACACCATGAAACTTACCATTGCCTATCAAGAGGAGTATTCCCGCGTTCAGCTCTTGCTGCGCGTTGCCTTCGGAGTGGTGTACATCGCCCTGCCGCATGCCATTCCGCTGATGGTGCTGGCAGTCGTCAGTCTGATGCTGATGCCGGCCGCATGGGTCGCTGTGCTCCTCACCCGAGAATATCCCCGTGCCCTGTTCGACTTTGAAGTAGCACTGCTCCGTTGGCAGATGCGGGTCAATGCCCGGCTCAATAACCTGACGGACGGCTATCCCGCTTTCGGACTGAAAGCAAAAGACGAGCGGGTCAGCGTGGAAATTCCATATCCGGAGCAGCTCAGCAGGTCGCATCTGCTATTGAAACTGTGCTTCGGATGGCTGTTCTGCGCTTTGCCGCACATTGTGGTGCTCATTCCGCGAGGCATCGTCACCGTGCTCCTTATGACACTTGCCTTTTTCACCGTGCTCCTCATGGGCAGATACCCCGAAAGTTGGCACAGATTCAATGTGGGCACCATGCGCCATGTGCTCCGTGTGCGGCTCTATCTGGGCGGGATGACAGACACGTATCCCGCATTCAGGTAATGGTTCTGCCATCGGTGGCCCGGCATTGGCCGACCGGGATCCATGACGTTGACAGTGGCAGGCCGGGCCACATGTCGCGCACTTCACGAATTCGACAGTTTTCAGCCGAATAAGAATAAATTTGCGATCCCTGCGTTAGAGCGGGCCTTTGCAACCCTGTCTTGACCCGAATCAGACCCTTTCTTCATCTCCTTTCAGCACTGGTGCTGGTGGCGGCCCTCACTGGCTGTTCGACCAAGAAGAAGGGGTTCATCAACCGGTTCTATCACAACTCCACGGCCAAGTACAATGGCTATTGGAACGGGCGTGAGGCCATACGCGAGGGCGTGAAGACCCTGGAGAAGGACCAGAAGGACGACTTCGAGAAGATACTTCCCATCTATCCCATCGGCAATGCGCAGACCGCCACGGCAGTGTTTCCGCAAATGGACCGCGCCATTGAGAAGGCAAGCATGGTCATCGGCAAACACTCGATGCTCATCAAGGGAAAGGAGTATTGCAACTGGATAGACGACTCCTATATGCTCATAGGACAGGCGCACTACTACAAACAGGACCAGATGAACGCGTTGGAGATCTTCAACTATGTCATCAAACAGTATCAGAAGGAGAAGATCCGGTTCGATGGCTACATCTGGCTGTTGCGCACAAACACGGCCATGGCGCGGTTCAAGGACGGGGAGACCATGATCCTGAAACTGGACGAGGAGAAGGAGGCGAAGACCATCCCCAAGAAGCTGATGCCCGCGATAGCTGCGGCCAGAGCCGACTATTTCATTGAGAACGGTGAGTACACCAAAGCGAAGGACGAGCTGCTTTTCGCCATCCGCAACACCAAACGCGCCAAGACCCGCACACGCTATAATTTCATCCTTGCGCAGCTCTATGCCCAACTGAGCATGAACGACAGCGCTGTGTACTGGTATTCGCAGGTGCTGAAGAAGAGCACCCCCTATGACATGGAGTTCAACGCCCGCATCAACCGTGCACTGCTCACCAGTGCCCAGTCGGGCAACTTGGAGGACATCAAGCGCGAGCTGGTGAAGATGGCCAAGGACGAGAAGAATCTGGACTATCTGGACCGCATCTATTTCGCTCTGGGCAACATTGCGCTGGTGGAGGAACAGCCGGAACTGGGCATGGACTATCTGAAGAAGTCGGTGGCGGTGAGCACGACCAACACCACCCAGAAGGCCGTTTCGTATTTCACCATTGCCGACCTCTATTTCGACAGGCCGGAGTATGTGCCTGCCGCTGCCTACTATGACAGTGCCATGAAGGTGCTGCCCGAGAAGCATCCGCAGTATGCACGGGTGTCGGCACGCAACGAGAGCCTGGCCGACCTGGTGCGCAACATCCGCATCGTTGCCTTGCAGGACAGCCTGCTGCGGTTGGGCAACATGACGGAATCGGAGCGCAATGCCTTCATTGAAGGCATGATCGAGGATGTGAAGCAGAAGGAGGAACAGCGGAAATTCGATGAGGCCAATGCCGCGCTCGTCAATCCGCTCGCACAGCAGGGGGCCAACAACAGGCCCACCACACCGGACGGTGGCGGTTCATCGTGGTATTTCTACAACACCACGGCCGTGAGCTATGGCATCGGTGATTTCCGCCAACGGTGGGGCGACAGGAAGCTGGAGGACAACTGGAGACGTTCGGTGAAGACCGCCACCTTTGACGGGGGTGATGAGGCCGATGGGGAACCCGTGGTGGAGGCCAGTGTGCAGGAACTGATGGACCCGGCCTTCTACCTCAAGGACATCCCTGTGACCGAGGCGCAGAAGGACAGCGCCCATCGGAAGATCCAGTATGCGGTCTATGATCTGGGCGTCATCTATAAGGAGAAACTCAAGGAACCGCAGCGTTCCATCGAGTCGTTCGAGGAACTGCTGCAACGCTATCCGAAAGGGCTGTTCAATCTGGAGACCTACTATCAGCTCTATCGCCTCTATACGCAGGTGGGCAATTCGGCCAAGGCGAATGAATACAAGAACAGGGTGCTGCGCGAATATCCCGACAGCGAGTATGCCAAGATACTGAGCGACCCCGACTATCTGAAGAAGATGGAGGCGATGAAGGGGCAGATCGCGCTGATGTATGAGCGCAGCTTCAAGAATTACAACAACGGCCAGCACGAGGAGGTGATTGCGACAGCCGACAGTGTCATCAGGCTTTTCAAGGAGGACAAGCTGAGGCCCAAGTTCGCGCTGCTGCGCGCCATGAGCATCGGGGCCACCCAACGGCTCACGGTCTATCGCGATGCGCTGGAGGACATTGTCCGCACCTATCCCGGTGACCCTGAAAAGGAGAAGGCCGAGGAACTTCTGGGCTATGTGCAGTCGTTGATGGGCGAGAAGCTGGCCGATGAGCCCATGGCAGTGGACACTGTCAAAGTGGAAGAGACCTACGTTTTCGATCTGGAGGCGAATCACTATTTCGCCATGGTGGTGAGCAAGGGGATCACCGTGGCCGACATCAAGAACCGACTGGCGGCATTCCATCAGCGACAGTTCTCGGTAGAGAATCTCACCATCAAGAATGTGCAGATGAGCCCGCAGCAGGAACTGGTGTTCGTGCAAGGCTTCGGCACCACCAAGAAGGCGCAGGACTACATGCTCTCGATCAATGCCGACACAGCGATGTATGAGGGCCTCGACCGCGCCAAACTGGAGCAGTTCCTCATCTCGGACAAGAACTTCACGGTGTTCTACAAGCGCAAGGACGTGGCGGAATACAAGGCGTTCTTCGAGGCGAACTATAAGTAGGGCACCGCCACCTGACTATGGTCCGGCAGGCTTCCGCTTGAAACGGTATCCGACCGAGAATCCTGCTACTTCCTACAGATCAAGTGGCATAGGTTCGCAAGAGCTTCGTCAAGTACCTCCTCAGCCACATGCCCGATGGCCCCCTCTATGCTGGAGAGCGGAATGGTGGCAAGAAAGCCTACCCTGATGAGTGCTGTGAACCGAAGTCCTGTTGCTGCGAAGGCGCTGTCCTCAGGACGCAGCAGCAGGTCGATTCCCTGCTGCTTTCGGTGAACCTTGCTGCTGATGCCGCATACAAGGACATCGAGATCGTTCAAACGTTTGAGCACAAGTGCGGGACGGGCCTTCAACCTCCCATCCGCCTGAGGAAGCACCACTTTTACAATGCTCCCCTGCTTCATTTGCCATACTTGGGATTCGGTTCTCTGACCACCCAGCTGGAGATGTCGGCCTCGTCCGCATCATAACCCGCCTCGAAGGCCGCAAGTCCGAGGGTGTGCGCATCCTCTACGGCCAAGGTCTCCTTTCCTTTTGAGGTCTTCGACACTTCCTCAGACGCTTCCGTGGCATTGAACCCAAGGGTGCGCAGAAAAACGAGCACCGCTTCATACACCCGCTTGTCCTGAACTCTGATCACATATTCCATGACTTATGGCTTTCAATGACACGAAGGTAGGAATCATGGGGAAGCGGTTGCGAATTCCGAATGGGTACGAATATGCGAACGTGGGGGTAATGAAGAGCTACCGAGGATTGTGCGTCAAGTGCGAGGCTTCCGTTTGAAGCGGTATCCGACCGAACATCCTGCCCACTGAGACACCCGTTGATAGCGGTGCACCTGCTCAGGGTCGAACATCGTCTGATAGCCCACACCCATCGTGATGCCATGGGCAACATGGAACTGTAGGTCGATGCCCACAAAACTGACAAGTTCCAACGCTCCTTCATTTGTGATGACGGGCGCCACTCCAGCCCCGATGCCGCCACCGCGATAGCCTTTCATCAGCATGATGCCGCCCGCAACCGGCATGGTGGCCACGGCCTTGGATTCGAAAACCCCTCCCGGAAGCCCGCTCAGGCCAACTCGGCCGTAGGCATGAACGATCGATGCGGGCTTCACCTGAGCCGTGAACTGATAGTTGACAGACCAGATATGGGCCGGGCCAAAGGCCTCCACGAAAACCTGATGGGGGCCATTGTCGCGCAGCTCGCGCAGTGCCATCCTCACCTCTCGCTCCTCCAGCTTCTTCATCCGCTCCGCAACAAGCTCCAGCTCAAGCGCACTCAAAGCAACTTCCTCTTCAGCTATTGGCGTCCCTTCGTCCTTGGCCTTCTTCACTTTATCATCGCGCGAGCGGAGCACTTTCCGCGCTTTGCGCTCCTTCCAGGTCAACAGTTGCAGCTGGCTTGGAATGCGGTAGCCGAATGTGACTCCGCCCCAAGGATAGATGTCGCTATCTGGGAATGGTGTCATATGTCGCTGCTCCGTTGGCGTGAATTGCACAATCCCATAGGCATTCACACCGAAGAAGAAACCATGGTGATGCTGCAACACATATCCCAAGGAGAAAAATCCGCGATGCTGCGTTGGCCCCGGACAGTTTGAGCCACATGAAGGCCAAGGACTGTCCTTGAGTCCGGGCGTCCACGAGACCGAATAGCCGAGTTTGAAGTTCAGGCGGCTTTTCCTCCTTCCAAACTGCAGGCTCAGGGAAGTTGGAATGGTATAGCCCTCAATACCGCTGTTCACAATAGGAAGCTGATACGGATATAGTCCAACCGCGTAATCTAACAGCCACGCCTCTCGTTTGACAGCTGTGTAACCAATGTTGTACGAACTCGCAACCCCTGCACCCAAATGCTCCATGAACACGGAGAATCTTCCGAGGAACGGGGCGAAGGACACCTTTCTCCCATCGGGCAGCGTGTCCTTGGGATGTGCGAGCTGCGCCATGCAGGACACAGAAAGCAACAGGGCAAGCAGAGAAGTTCCAATTCCCATTCGCATGTCCAAATCTATGTACAATGATGGTTCAAGAGCGCAACCCCTAAAAACCAAGAACCTCCCCTCGGCCATCTGGCTGAGGGGAGGTTCTCTGCAAACTGCCCATGCGATAAGAGAGGGCAGGGCCGGTGCCTTAGGGCATTGGAGGTGGCAGCACCGGTGGGGTCATCAATACATTAAGCACCTGATTGACGCCCGGCACAAGGGTGATGTTCTCTGTGCGGTCGTCAAACCCGACCAGTTTGAAACGCACCTGAACGTTCTCTGGGGCGACCACTGCCATGCCGTTGGCGGCATAGTTGCCCCCGGCATCGGTGAGCACGATGACGTTGCCATTCGTGCGCATGATGGTGACCTCCACGTTGAACAGCGGGGCACTGGTGACTGAGTGGGCCGCCTTTCCGGTCAGGTTCATCGCCTGCACAGGCGGCATGTTGGCAGTAGTGCCGCTCGGGGTGATCACATAGTCGTTGTATTTCGCCTCCGACCTATCGAACCAGTAGGTCTTTCCAGTGTTGCAGATCTTGACCACCTCTGCATAGATCTCGTTGCCGAGTTCAACGCGGTCCTCGGTGGCCTCATCGCGGTCTTCGATGGTATCCACCATCACATCATAGGCATCATCTGCGGCCTCGCAAGCGGCTCTGAAATCTGCCAGCACCGTTGCCGTCAGCCCCTCGGGGGCCAACAGTGCAGCGTTCTGAACCGCTCTGCGGTGGATGCGGAAATACTCCCTGATGCGGTCTGCGTCCTTCAGCGAATTGATGCTGTCGAATCCGAACCGCCTGTATTTGGGCTTGCCCTCTCCGAAGATGTTGGCCGCCATCCTGCGGATGTTGCGGACGCCTGTCGCGCACACCTCAAGGGCGGCATCCTTCTCTTCCGTCCTTTCGCTCAGCAGCCCGGCCCATTCCACATCGTCAGGCATGTCGCGGAAGGTGTCGTTGAGGGTGCCAAGGTCGGTCAGACGGGCGGGGGTCACCCCTTCCGGGGTCAGCTCTGCGGTGTCGCGGTTGCCGTTGCCGATCACCGTGTCGGTAAGCTGCATCAGCACACCGTCAGAGAAATTGTAGTCGCGTTGGGATTCAGGTTTTTTGCTCATTTCAGTTTTGGTCTATGAGGTGGATTAACAAGGAATGAGCAAATATATATAGGCAAAATGTCTGTGAATTTGGAAAAAACATGCTGCCTGTCATCCGACCCGTCTGATCACCCATCCCAGGGGCGGTTGCAGCACCGCCTCGCACTCGAACCGTCTGTCGGTCTCCTTCTCCACCCTGCGGCACAGAAAGGCGGGGGTGGCCGTCTTCCATGTCCAGTCCTTGGGTTCGACCATCAGGATGTCATTCACATTCATGTTCATCAGCATGGTGCGCACCGGACTCTGCCTGCGCATCGGGCGGGTCACCAATGCAGCTCTTTCTTCTTCCGTTATCAGTTTCATGGCATCTGTTTCAGGTCAGGGGCGGTCAGCAGGGCGTTCCTGTCGGTCAGTTGCCCGTGCTCACCGCTACGAAGGTAGGAATTTGGACGGCAATGGACAGCTATGCAATGACAATGGACAACGGTTTTATGACGATGGTCGGCTGTGCAATGTCAATGGACAACGGTCTTATGATGATGGTCTTCTATGCAATGGCAATGGACAACGGTCTTACAGTAATAGACGGCTGGCATACGGTTGCGTATAGCTGAGGGGAAATTTGGGGGAAAAGGAGGGGTTTGGGGGTGGAAGTGGGTCGGCTTCGCCACAGTGCAGCTCTGATCTGCGGGGGCCATTGAAAAAGGCCG
>JAIPBJ010000024.1 GCA_021739625.1 Flavobacteriales bacterium
GGCCGCTCCCATTGGCACCGGGCACGTGCAGCGTGGCAATCCGGCCGCTCCCATTGGCACCGGGCATGTGCAGCGTGGCAATCCGGCCGCTCCCATTGGCACCGGGCATGTGCAGCGTGGCAATCCGGCCGCTCCCATTGGCACCGGGCATGTGCAGCGTGGCAATCCGGCCGCTCCCAGTGGCACCGGGCACGTGCAGCGTGGTGATCTGAACAGTCAGACCTGTGCCAATGGGTCACTTGCAGGGTGACGGCAATGGCGTTCCGTGGCCGGGCTTCCGATGCATCCACAGATGTAGGATACACACATGTATTTGGAATAAAAATCTACTAAAGTGAAAGATCCGCGAAAATGCAAACTTGAGCAAAGTCAATGTTCAATCCATTCACTTACAGATATTTGCGACCATATCCAACCAAAAACAAAACATCATGAGCGACATCGCATGGCATTACATCAACAACCAATTCGACCAGGCCACGCGCAACAGTTTCAAGCGTTGCAACATCCTGAACAACGACCACCAGAGCAAGTTGACCTCCGAGCAGGCGGATCCGGTCATCGGAGGGCTGGTGACGCGTACCGCCCCGCTTAGCAGCACTTACAGCGGCCGATACAGCACATGGATATCGGCCAGTGCCACCTATAAAGGGCACACCAAGCTGGTGGACAACCTGCTGCTGGAGCTGAGCAGCCTGAAGATCAAGCAATGGGACATCCAGATCCAAGGGCAGCATCTGGAAGGGACGGCCGAGTATATGATGATTCTGCCCAAACGAAGGATACCCTTCCAGAACGGCACCAAGGACGGTCAGCTGAGCGAGGTGGAGGCATTGGCAGAAAGGCTGCTGGCCTACCCCGCCCTCTCTGCCACACAGACGGACGTGGACACCTTTGCCATCGCCATGCGCACCGCCCGCGACAACCAACAGCAGAAGGAGCAGTTGGTGTCCATGGCCTCGGATATGCTGGAACAGGCAAGATTGGCGCTCTGCACCATGATGTATGGCAACCTCGGTGTGCTGATGGACAAGTACCGCGACACGCCTAACATGATCGAGAACTTCTGGCAGTTGGACCTCATCAGAAACACGGGCCAAGGGGGAAACGATGACGACCTGCCCAATACCGGGGTCAGCATCAAAGGCAAGGTGACCGACAAGAGCACTGGCCTGGCACTGGTGGGTGCCAAAGTGAGCGTCTATGACACGGCCAACGGGCCGGGCAGCGGCACCATCGACAGTTTCACCGATGCGCAGGGCGAATACATCATTGAGATATCCGACCTGCCTGCCCCGATGCAGGCCACCATCGAAGCAAGCCATGCGGGCCATGGCACCGAGTCGCGCAATTTGGCCCTCAGCCCGGGCGGCAGCTATGCCAGCGAGCACTTCTCGCTCAGCCCCATGCCCTGACAGCCATCGTCCACGCAGGCCAAGGCCCCCTCGGAACAGATGTCCGGGGGGGCCTCTGTGCATCAGCACACCGCCATGGGGCAGGCCCGTTCACCGCCACTCCTCCCCTATCTTCGCGCCATGACCGACCCACGCCCCACCCCACGCCAACGCCCCGAGACCAACAGCCTCATTTTCGGCATCCACCCCGTGCTGGAAGCCATAGAGGCCGGCAAGGAACTGGAGAAGGTGTATGTGAAGAAAGGCATGGCCTCGGACGTGATGGGCCGCATCAAGCGGGCCTTGCGTCAGCGCGATGTGCCGATTCAGGAAGTGCCGCAGGAGAAGCTCAACCGCCTCACCACCAAGAACCACCAGGGCATCATCGCCATGCTGTCGCCCATCGAGTATGTGGACGTGATGGAGGCGGTGCAGGGCGCGTTCGACAAGGGGACCGACCCGCTGGTGGTGGTGCTGGACCGGGTGAGCGATGTGGGCAACTTCGGGGCGATATGCCGCAGTGCCGAGTGTGCCGGGGCGCATGGCATACTGATGCCTGCCAAGGGCAGCGCTCAGGTCAATCCCGTCACCGTGAAAACATCGGCCGGGGCGGTGTTCAACCTCAACATAGGCCGCACCTACGACCTCAGGCGCACGGTGATGCAACTGCAGGCATCGGGGCTGCGCATCATTGCCTGCACCGAAAAGGCCGAACGCACTGTTTATGACACCGACCTCACCGGGCCTGTGGCCATCCTGATGGGTTCTGAGGAGGACGGCATAGACCCCGCCCTGCTCGAAGTGGCCGATGAGCGCGTCTCCATTCCCATGGCCGGCAGCACCGGTTCGCTCAATGTGAGCGTGGCCACAGGGGTCATCCTCTTTGAGCGGCTGCGGCAATTGCGTGCCCATGGATAGGCGCGAGCGCAACATTCTGCTGGGCATCGTGCTCGCCATGGCAGCGGCCCTGCGCCTGTGGAACTACTGGCAGCCCTCCTACAGCAACGATGAGCTGAGCGCACTGGCGCGGCTCGACTTCGGCACACTGAAAGACCTGATCGCAGGCGGGGTGCGGCCTGACGGCCACCCTGCCGCTGCGCAGGTGCTGCTGTGGCACGTGGTGCGCATCTTCGGTGACAGGGAGGCATGGGTGCGCCTGCCCTTTGTGCTTGCTGGCATCGGGGCCGTGCTCTATATGTACAGGACCGGAAGGGCATGGCACAGCGCGAGCGCGGGCCTGCTGATGGCCGCTGCGCTTGCCACCCTCGAATTCCCACTGCTCTATTCGCGCATCGCAAGGCCTTATGCCCTCGGGCTGCTGTTCGCCACCATGGCCGCCTATCATTGGGTGCGCATCGTCCGCGGAACCCACACGGCCCGGAATCTTTGGCTGCTGGCCATTTCGCTGGCCCTCTGTGCATACACCCATTATTTCTGTGGCCTGACGGCAGCGGTGATGGCCCTCACCGGCACCCTGATGCTGAAGGGCGACAGGCTGAGGCAGTACCTCTATGCATTGGGCGGGGCCATCGTGCTCTTCCTTCCGCACCTGGCCACCACCCTCCATCAGCTGAGCATGGGCGGGGTGGCATGGGTGGGCATACCGCAGAACGACTGGCCGGTGGAGCATCTGGCCTACATCCTCAATGATTCATACATGGTCATGGCCGTTCTGGGTGGAATCGGGTTGTTGGGCTGGGTGGTTTTCCGCCCGCATAGGCGATGGACACAATGGATGCTCCCACTCGCATTCTTTCTCACACCGATGCTCATCGGATTCTTCTATTCAAAGCATGTGAGTCCGGTGCTTCAGCACAGTGTGCTGCTGTTCTCGTTCCCGTTCCTGCTGGTGTTCATCTTTTCGGGATGGGAAGACCGCCATAGGTGGTTTACGGTGATGTCTGTCATTCTTGTGCTTGCCACCGGGGTTTTCAGCACGGTGCATCAAAATGGCTTCTATCGGACGGAACACTTCGGTGTTTTCCGCCAACTGGCCGAAAGGGCGGTGGAATGGCGTGCGCAGTTGGGCACCGACCTGCTGCTGGTGGCCGATGTGAACCATCCCTCCTATCTCGACCGCTATCTTGAGCGGACATCCATTCCCGATCTGCGGTTCGCAGACTATCGTGTGACCGATGAGGGCGGGCTGCTGCGGCTCAAAAGGCTGATGGCCGGAACAGACGCGCATCATCTGGTATATGCGCACAGCACCCTGAACCAGACCCCGGAGGTGGAACGCATCATCCGCGAGAAATATCCCATGGTGGTAGGATCGGAGATACATTTCAACAGCGGCATCACGCTGTTCAGAAAGGGAGATGCGCAGAGGCACACCATCAGCAGGTTCAACTTCGACAGCTCGGGCGGATGGATGTGCGACACCATTGCTGTGCAGACCGACAGTCTTGCACCGGTCACCTACACCATAGGAGGAGAGCGGCCCTACGGCCCCACGTGGACGGCATCGGTACACGGGCTTGCAGAAAAGAACATCCCCGCGCTGACCATTTATCTTGAGGCCATCATGCCTGCGGAGGCCGGAGCAGAGATGCTGCTGGTGATGGAGCAATGGTCGGGCGAGGAGCGCTATGTGTGGGAGGCACGCCCCATACACGTGCAGATTCCCTCAGGCGAGCACAGTTGGGCCATCTTCGATTTCCCACTACAGCCCATGAAAGGCACGCAGGACGTGGTGAAGGTCTATGCGTGGTCGGCATCGGGCCACACGCTGCGCATCCAGCACCTTGAGGTTCGGACAGTGGATTAGGCCCCTAATGTTCTCAAGGGATGCGCAGCCCTATGAGCAGGGTATCGTCCAACTGCATGAGGTCGCCACGCCATTGGTGAAAACGCTCTTTCACCAGCGCACATTGTTCCTTGCAGGGCAATCTGTGGGCCTCGAACAGCAGTGACCGGAAGTTGTCATACTTGAACTTCTTGCCCATGGACCCACCGAACTGGTCCGGATATCCGTCCGAGAAGATATAGATGACATCACCGGTGCGGACCTCCATTCTGTGGTTGGTGAACTTGCGGAGCCGGTCGTCAATGGAGATGCCGATGGGGAACTTGTCGCCCTTGGTCTCCAACAGGTGTCCCTCACGGATGATATAGAGCGGGTTGTAGGCCCCTGAGTATTCCAAGGTGCGGTTTCCGAGATCGAGATTGATGAGCGCAATGTCCATCCCGTCCTTTATGCCCATGGTGTCATCGGTCTTCTGGCGCAGGGTGTCGCTCACAGTCTCGTTAAGATAGTCGAGGATGAGCGAAGGTGTGGTGAGGCCCTCCTCGCGCACGGCAGCGTTCAGCGCATTGTTGCCGATGATGGACATGAATGCGCCCGGCACACCATGGCCGGTGCAATCGACCGCAGCTATCAGCACTTTGCCCTCATATTCCTGAAGCCAATAGAAATCGCCACTTACAATGTCGCGGGGCGAATGGAACACGAACGAGTCGGGGATCACGTTGCGGAACCGGTCCTCGGAGGGCAGTATCGCTTCCTGAATGAGCCGTGCATAGTGGATGCTGCTGAGCAGATCGCTGTTCTTCTCATTGACCTCGGCCGATGCCTTGGTCACCTTGGCCTTGGCATCATTCAGCTCTCGCGAGCTGAGGTCCAAGGCACGCTCAAGCAGGTTGAGGTTCTCCTCATAATGGGAGTATGCCTCGTCCACAATCCTGAAGAAGCCTTCCATGGCCTCAGGAATGGTCACATCTGGAAGGTGCCTGCGAATCTGCCGATCGAGCAGTCTGCTACGAAGTTTATCCAACACGGTCAGAGCTCTGTGAATGTGGTGATGGTCATGGTCTGGTTGTGCAGCGCACACCTTCGAGACTCTTCAGCAGGGGCAATCTCACCATAAGAGTAGAATCCTGCGATGGCCACATCGGCTCCGAGCACCTCACGCACAGCTTCCACCTCCTCGTCAATGCGCTGGCCAAGCACCAGCTTTCGGCCTACGCAGCTCACGAGTATGGCGAGGCTTGGTCCATCCTCCGTTCCATTCTGCTTCGACCGCTGCGCAGCCCGCCCGGCCCCTTCGATCAGTTTTCCGAAATTGGCCTTCATCAACCGTACGTAGCACCCTTGCGGAATATCGCCTGCGAAAGTCATGCTGCCATCGGCCTCGTCCACAGCGAGCACTGTCCTTACAATGGTCTCGGCATCCTCATCGAACTTGATGCCCAAGGGGAACAGCAGTGCCGAACCGGGGAGTTCGTCCGCGCGGTCGCCCAGATACATCTTGTAAAGTTCGAGGGCACACTGCCCGTCCAGCTCGTAGAGCACGTTGCCTTCAGACCGGGTCACAAGGCGTTCGGCCCCGAAGTTGTCCCATCCGCCCACCGAGCCATGGCCCACCCTGAGGCTGCTGCCATAGAATCCGACCGCCACGATATTCATCTCGGCAGGAGGCCCATTGAGACCTACAAGTGTCCTTTGGAACTGGGCCGCATCGCCCGCCAGCCCTCCAGTGCAGGTCACCTCGACCGAAAGTCCGGCATTGAGCCCTTTCACTATCTCACTTCCGTTGACATGCAGCCCATCGGACAGCACGAAGACGTGACAAAGTCCCTCTTTCTGAAGCATTGCTGCCAACTGCACACCGGCATTGAAGCTGTCCTTGGCATCAGCGATGCTGATGGTGACGGCCCTGACCTCAG
This sequence comes from Flavobacteriales bacterium, assembly GCA_021739625.1. Taxonomy (GTDB): domain Bacteria; phylum Bacteroidota; class Bacteroidia; order UBA10329; family UBA10329; genus UBA10329. The sequence goes on from JAIPBJ010000024.1 coordinate 6,060, forward strand.
TCCTCTCAAAGTCGATGGCGGTGATGGACATCGAATCGTCAAAGACCATTTCGCCCAGAATCTCGCCCGAGGTGCTTCCCATCACGATCTGCGCGGTGGGGTAGGCCCTGCGCAGTTCATCATACCTTGAAGAATCCTCAAGAAGGGGTCTGGCCCCGAATGCCAGCACCAGATCGGCACTGTCACTCAATTCATTGTCGCGAATGGCCCGAAGTCCCAATTCGGGCGTCCACTGAAACTGATCCATCCTCATCCTGTTCCTGCTTGGTTCCGGCCGTCTCGAACGACCGTAACATTTCAGGGTTACAGATTTTCGATAGAGAACCGTTCTTCAGCACGAAAAATAACAACAGTACGCAAAATGCGTACGTAAATTCCGCAGTTGGCGCATGGTGAAGTCAGATGATCCCGTGCAGACTCGCTCCCTTGCTGCCCAGGGCATCCACCCGTTTCTCCACTTCAGTATCGACAATGAGGGGCGGAGCGTGCTGCGGTTTAACCCGTGCATCAAATATCAATGGCCCGGTGCAGCCCCAATGCTTGTGGCGCACGAAGGCCCCTACTCCATCGATGTCGTGCGAAGGATTGCAACGGGTGAAGGTGGCCCATAGGAAATTGTTCAGCGTGAGGGCGATGAAACCGCTGTCGTCTGCCACCACGATCAGCGGAAAGCCATTGAGTGTTTCCTGCTGTGGAATAAGTGCATCGGCCAGTTTGCGGATGTCGCTGCCATCGGTGTAGGCACTTCCTTGAACCGAAAGAATGCCCGGCATCACGACATGGGGGTCTGCAAATCCATCGGGGAGACCAAGTTCAAGTGGACTGCCTGCCGAAAGGCTGCGCAAAGGTTCGCCTGCGGCCGCAATCACTACTTTGGAACCGGTGTTCAGCCCATCACCGCTATAATCGAGCGTGTCGATGGTGGTATTGGTGTAAAAATGCAGGTCGCGCTGCGGGTCGATGCGTTCGAGCACGTGGCGCAGGAAGGCCCCCTCGTCATGCGTGGTCAACTGCTCATTGTCCTGCCTTGCCGCAATGATGAGGAACTTGGCAAGCGACATCTGATTGAAACCCAGAATGGCATTGGCGATGGTGAGGATCTCCTGCGGTCTGCGCACATCGCTGTATGGCGTGTAGCGCTCACTTCCTATGGCGAAGAGCAACGGATGCACACCTGCAGCATCCACGGCATGCACCTCTTTAAGCCCCGGAATGGTCTGCGGGACGATAGGCCCGGTGATCTCATGGATGAGCGCCCCGAAACTGGTGTCCTCCTGCGGTGGGCGGCCCACCACGGTGAATGGCCATATCCCATTGCGTTTGGCCAACACGCGTTTCACCCGCATCAACGGAAAGTCGTGGGTTAGGCTGTAGTAGCCGAGGTGGTCACCGAACGGGCCTTCGGGCCTGTTCTCCTTGGGAAACACCTCGCCCAGAATGACGAAATCGGCATCTGATGATATGGTGTGGCCTTCCCATGTATGATAACGGAACCTCCTACCGCCCAAAGCACCGGCAAAGCTCACCTCGGGAATGCCCTCAGGAAGCGGCATCACGGCAGCGAAAGTGTGCGATGGCGGCCCGCCCACGAATACGGCCACTTTCAATGGGAGTCCGAGTGCATTGCTCTTGGTCTGATGCACGCCTATGCCACGGTGAAGCTGATAGTGCAGCCCGATCTCCCTGTCCTGCACATAACTGTTCCCTCCGAGCTGAATGCGGTACATGCCAAGGTTAGAGCCCAGCACTCCCGGACGGTCGGCATCTTCGGTATAGACCTGTGGCAGGGTGACGAAAGGCCCACCGTCCATGGGCCAGTGCCTGATCTGCGGCAGGTCGCTGATGCGGATATCGTCAAAACGGGCACTGCTCTTTCTGGGCAAGGCGGTGAGACCACCGAAAGCAGCAGGGAACAGCCATGACGGATGTTTCATCAGCAGCGCGGGATCGCCTTTGAGCCGCACCAGCTTGCTGACGCGGTCGAGGGTGTCGCGAAAAAGGAAACGGCTCCGCTCTATGGTGCCGAACAGGTTGGAGGCCGCACGGTATTCTGAGCCTTTCACACGCTCGAAAAGCAACGCGGGGCCATTGTTGGCATAGACCCTCAGATGAATGGCCGCCATTTCCAGATGTGGATCCACCTCCTCTCGGATGCGCACAAGATGACCGTGCTTTTCGAGGTCGATGATGCAATGTTCGAGGCTGCGGTATCCCATGCGGCTAAAGTAACCGTTGTGGGAATGCTTTGTTCACGGCACAGCGGTCATCACTCCCTGACGTCATACACCCCGACCACGGCATTTCCGTCTACTTCTATCTGATACAGCGGACGCTCGTAGGGCCATCTCTTTTCAATAAAGGAATCCAGCTCGCGAGGAAACCTGTAGTTCGAAATGAAGAAATCGGCCTCGTCCAAAGGCATGTTGCGCAGCCGCGCATGATCTTGCTCCAGCAGCATGCGCTGGTTGAGATGACCGGGAAAATGGGCCGGACAGATCAGCAGGTCCCCATCAGGGAAATTCGCCACAAGCCACTCAAGCGCCTGACGGTAGGATCCGCCCCAGTAGTCCATCTCGTAATCAAGACCGGCATCCTTGCCTGCCAACGCATTGAAATAGACCGCTTGATAAGGATGGTTGCGAACGATCCATTGCAATGGCAAGGCGCAGCCCAGAAGCAGGACGGCCCAAACCAAGGCCGATGGCAGATGGACCTCAAGCCTTTGCATCAACCAACTGGCACCTGCCACCGCTAAGATGACGAACGATGGCCAGATAAAATAGAGGTGCCGCCAGCCATCATAGACCGTGGCCCCCTGATTGGTGATGACCCACAGAGGCAACACCGCCCAAATCAGCACCGCCACCCTGTGCTCGGGCCGGATGCCAAGTGCCGTGAAGATCCAAACAACGGCTCCGACCGCTATCAGGGCGAGATGGATCAACGGTGTCGTGATGATGATCCACCAAGGAAGATAGAACCATGGAAGGTCCCTTGGAGAATAGAACGCCCCCATGAACCGCACCGGATCACCCCAAGGATAGGACCTCATCTTCACGGTGGCATTCATCAGCTCCTCCAAAGGGGCATGCCACAGCGTTGGCCAAAAAGCAACCATCCCGACCAGTATCAGTAGGACGAACAACAGCAGCTGTGGCACTTTCCGAAGGTTCTCGTTGAACGACCAGAAGAATCTCGGCAAAATAAGGATGCCTGTGAAAATAGGCACGAACGCCCCAAGGATGCGTATATCCATGAGCCAGGCACAGGCAAACGCATGTGCAATCGCGGTGCGCCAGTTCAAATTCCGCAGCATCAGCACCATGGTGTACATCGCTATGATGAACATATACATGAACGATGCATCCTTCGAATTGTAGAACGAATGGGCGAAAATGCGTGGACTGAGCACCAATAGGGCCATGCCCAGCAACGCCCAACTTCTCTTTCTGAACATCTCCAAGAGCAGCAGATAGAAGAACCCGGCCCCCACCACCGAGAAAAGGAAGGTGATCACATGGCGCAGGCGGTACACATCGCCCGGATCGGTCGGGCCGACCAGATGCTCGGCCAGATAAAGCACATATTGGAATGCCGGACCGTGATATCGGCTGCGGTATTCCAAAAGTTCCGGATCGCCCTCGTGAACATACTGATAGACATGAAACCCGTAGTCGCGCTGAAACTCCTCATCCCAACTGATGCCATAATCGCAGACAATTGCAAGCCCCGAAATGAGGAGAACGGCCAGAAGGACAATAGCCCAACAATGCCTTTTCAAAATACAGACAACAGAACCTGCCATTGATTAAGGACTGATAAGACGGATGCGTTTGAAGAAGAGATACTTTAGCAGGAAGCTCAGCGCTGTGACAGCCACCGAAGCAACGAGTGCTTTGAAGCCCAGAAAATCGACCGCAACAGTCATGGCCCCTATGATGAAGAGGGAAAAGACCCCACTGGCCGAAACATAGCGCCAGAATTTCGGTTCCATGGCATTCAACAGCAGATAGGTGTAGTAGCGGCCTATGTAAACGATGATGACACCTATGATGGAACCCAGCCACCCGGACAGATGCCAGACATCGATGAGCAGCCACATCATGGCGATGTTGATGACCGTCCAAATGCCTCCTGCCACTGAGAACCGGACGAACTTGGAGTTCCAAATTCCCCTAAACTGACGCGGAATGTCCATGAGGCCGGCAAGTTGCGAATTCCCGCAACATTAAGTCAAGGTTAATTGAACCTGTTTGCCACGGCCCCATGATGCTGCCATCATGGCTTTAACATCTCATTAACAAACCGCCACCAAACATGTTCCTACTTTTGGGCCACACAATCACCAAAAAACATTTTCATCATGAAAAAAACAATGCTTCTTCTGGCCTTGACCGTGGTCTCTTTCGGAATGGCGAATGCACAGGTTGCCGGTGCCAAGATCGAATTTGAGAAACTGGAGCACGATTACGGCACCATCGACCAGGGTGCCAACGGTGCCACTGAATTCCGTTTCACAAACACGGGTACCGAGCCGCTCATCATCAGCAATGCCAAAGGTTCATGCGGTTGCACGGTGCCAGAATGGCCAAAGGAGCCGATCGCACCTGGAGCATCAAGCTCCATCAAGGTGAAATATGACACCAAGCGCGTAGGCCCTATCAGCAAGACGGTGACCATCACCTCCAACGCTGTTGACAACGGCAACTCGCTCCTGAAGATCAAAGGCACAGTGAACGCGGTGGCCTCTGAACAGGATGCCATGCCAACAATGAAGACCATTGATGGTGCCACTCCGGTGGAATAAGTAAGAATGTAGATTGCAAATGGGGAAGCCCTTCCGAGCATTTCGGGAGGGCTTTTTCTTTGGGGGCACGGGGCCATATCTTCGCCCGCTGTCCTTCAATCAGAAACAACCGATGCCTAAGCTGTCTGCCAAGGGCGGGAACATGCCCGCCAGTCCCATCCGCAAACTCGTTCCCTATTCCACTGCCGCCAAGGCGGCCGGGAAACATGTGTATCACCTGAACATCGGTCAGCCCGACATCGCAACGCCTCAGGTGGCCTTGGACGCTGTGCGCAACTTGGACCGCAAGGTGATCGAATACAGCGACTCTGACGGATTTTCCAGCTACCGCAAGGGGTTGGCAGAGTACTACACCAAGGTCGGGATTCCAGTGTCGCCTGCCGACATCATGGTCACGACCGGTGGATCTGAGGCGCTCATCATCGGTTTCATGACTGCCATGGATCCGGGTGACGAGGTCATTATTCCCGAGCCTTTCTATGCCAACTACAATGGTTTTGCGACCATGGGTGGGATCACCGTAGTGCCGATCACCGCCCATATAGAGGACGGGTTTGCCCTGCCTCCGGTCGAGGAGTTTGAAAAAAGGATCACTGCAAGGAGCAAGGCCATACTCATCTGCAATCCTGGAAACCCGACCGGTTCGCTGTATTCAAGACAGGAACTGGAGCAATTGGCCGAGATATGCGTCCGCCACGACCTTTTCCTGTTTGCCGATGAGGTCTATCGCGAGTTCTGCTATGATGGGGCCACGCCCTTCTCGTGCATGAACCTCGCGGGCGCAGAGCAACATGTGATCATGGTCGATTCGGTCAGCAAGCGCTACAGCATGTGCGGTGCCCGTGTGGGTGCCATGGTGACCCGCAACCGCGAATTCATGTCCACGTCCATGAAGTTCGCGCAGGCCCGCCTTAGTCCGCCCACATTCGGACAGATAGCCGGAGAGGCCGCGTTGCAGACCCCTCAGTCGTATTTCGATGCCGTGGCAGCAGAATATGTACATCGCAGAGATGTGCTGGTCGATGGCCTCAATGCCATTCCCGGTGTGATCTGCCCGAAACCCGCAGGCGCATTCTATGCCATGGCCCGACTGCCCATCGACAGCTCGGACGGTTTCTGCCAATGGATGCTGGAGGATTTCACGATGGACAACGAGACCGTGATGATGGCGCCCGGCACCGGGTTTTACAGTACGCCAGGTGCAGGGCTGAATGAGGTGCGTGTGGCCTATGTGCTGAAGGTGGACGACCTGCGAAGGGCCATCACAATCATTGAAGCGGCTTTGAAGGTTTATCCGGGGCGGCTGCATTGCTGAGGCCTCTTGCCTATCTTTGACATCACTGCTTAGGTTCACAGGTCCTGTCGCCAATGAATATCGAGGAACTCCGCAACTACTGTCTGTCCCTCAAAGGGGTTGAAGAAACGTTGCCGTTCGGCCCCGAAACCCTTGTTTACAAAGTGATGGGCAAGGTATTCGCCCTTGTGAGCATGGACGAATTTCCGTTGCGGTGCAATGTGAAATGCCAGCCCGACCACGTTGACCAGCTCAGAGAAAACTACACTGGCGTGATACCGGGATATCACATGAACAAGCAGCATTGGAACACACTGGTGTTCGATGGTTCATTCACGGAAGATGATGCAAAACGCTGGGTTCTCGACTCCTATGACCTGATAGTGGATGGACTGCCAAAGCGTATCAGAACCGAACTCCGATCACTGACATGAAAGATCTGCTCACCGCCCTGATCGGCTATTTCCTGCGCGGGCTGCTGTTCATGGCTCCCATTGGCGTCACCGTTGCGATCATTTCGTGGTTCGTCCGATTTCTGAACGACCTCATTTCGCCCCTCACAGAGGATGTCCTTCCATTCCACGTTCCGGGCCTTGGGTTCCTGTTGGTGTTCGTGGTATTGGCCATGCTGGGTTTCATCGCCTCTCACCTCATCAGCATCTCGGCCATGACGTGGGTGGACCGTCTCATGGGCCGCACACCGCTGGTGAAAGTGATCTACTTCTCGGTGAAGGACATCATCTCACTGTTCTCTGACAAACAGGAGAAGTTGGGCCGTCCGGTCAAGGTCAGGGTGCTGCGCGACCCGATCCAATACAGATTCGGCTTCGTCACCCAGTCAGACCTCAGTGCCTTCGGTTTCGGAGAGGAGATGATCTCGGTTTACCTGCCGCTGTCTTATGGCATTGTGGGCAACCAGATGGTGGTTCATCGCGATGATGTGGAGTTTCTCGACCTGCCTACCACCGAGGAGATGAAATTCATAGTCTCGGGCGGGGTCACCCATGTTGAAGGCAAGGCCAAGGAAGGCATCTGACCCATGCTGCGGTTGCTGGCCTCAACACAGGATGCCGCTTCCGCACGACAAGGACCGGGCACGGGCATCGATCGGAATCCTTGCACACCTTGAATGACAGGTTCAGACCGTCAGTGTGGCATCCTTCAGGCTGTCCATGTGCGTCCTGAAGACTGCCTCCGCCACTTTTTGGGTGATGCTCTTGTCCAATGACGATGGTATGATGCGATCGCGCTGAGGATCTATCACCGCATCGGCAATGGCATAAGCGGCCGCCAGTTTCATCCTCGGAGTGATGCGGGGCGCACGGGCATCCAACGCACCCCTAAAAACCCCTGGGAATGCCAGCACATTGTTCACCTGGTTGGGATAGTCGCTCCGACCTGTGGCCACTACTCCGGCACCACCTTCCAAAGCTTCTTCGGGCGTTATCTCAGGGGTCGGGTTGGCCAATGCGAAGATGATCGGGTCATATGCCATGCTGCGCACATCCTCTTTGGTGAGCAGATGACCTGCGCTGACACCGATGAACACATCGGCACCGATAATGGCGTTATGCACCGTACCGCTCACATCGTTCGGATTGGAATATCTGAGCAGCTCTCGCTTGGCATCCGTGAGTCCTTCCTGCCGTGAATGGACGATGCCATGACTGTCGCAGATAAGCACCTGCGCCACAGCAGTGCATTGGGCCGGATCCTGACCCACACAGCGCAGCATTCTTGCAATGGCAGCCCCCGCAGCACCGGCACCGCTGATGACCACCTTGAGCTCGCTGATCTGGCGACCGGTCACCTTGCAGGCGTTGATGAGTCCGGCCAAGGTCACAATGGCCGTTCCATGCTGGTCGTCATGGAACACGGGAATGCCTATGTTCTGCAATCGTGCCTCGACCTCGAAGCTCCGTGGGGCGGAGATGTCCTCCAGGTTCACCCCTCCGAACACCGGTGCGATGCGCATCACCGTCTCCACTATCTCGTCCACGTTCTGTGTGTCGAGGCAGATGGGAAAGGCATTGATATTGGCGAATTTCTTGAAAAGCATCGCCTTCCCTTCCATCACAGGAATGGATGCCAAGGCACCGATGTTGCCCAGCCCCAGCACGGCCGACCCATCGGTCACAATGGCCACCGTGTTGCCTTTCATGGTGAGCTCATACACAAGGTCGGGATCCCTCTCGATGGCCAAACATGGTTCGGCCACACCCGGAGAATAGACCAGACTGAGGTCGTCCGAGGTCAGCACCTCCATCTTGTTCGATACTTCGATCTTGCCCTTGAGCGTTCTGTGCAGCTCCAATGACCTTGCACTGTAATCGTGCGATGTTGAATCCTTCTCCATGACCGGCCTGTTCCTATATGATCTGATTGCGAAAGTAAACCTTCGCTGTGACTGCAAAGCTGTCAACGGTCATAGAGAACACCCTGCTCTCAATGATGCCGTCAAGGCCATGCAAGTGACACCTTCCCCTTTTGGTAGCCTTTCCGGAAAATCGGACAGCCGGCTAAGCGGGGCTACACTTGGCCATCATGAGTGAAAGAGAATCAGAAGGCGGTTCACTGCCCAGTTGATGGCTGTCACGGTCATGCCAGCGAGCCTCCGCGCATTCGCGGACCGACCAGTTCGCTTATTCCTCCATTACCCCTCAAACCCCACCACCAGATCATCGGCCTCCACCAGCGTTCCCGCTTCCAGCACGGTCTTGCGGATGGTGGCATCGCAGGGCGCGGTGACGGTGGTCTCCATCTTCATCGCCTCGATGACGAAAAGCGGTTGGTTCTGCTTCACCTGCTGCCCTTCCTTCACCAGTACACTGCTGAGCATTCCCTGTAGGGGTGCGCCCACATGGAGCGGGTTGCTGCGGTCGGCCTTCACGTGCTCGATCTTCTGGATGTTGAGACTGCGGTCGGTCACTTTGATGTTGCGCGTCTGACCGTTCACACGGAAGAAGAGCGTTCTGCGTCCGTCCTCGTCCGATGGCCCGATGCTTTGCAGCTCGCACACCATGTTCTTGCCCTCGCCCAGTTCGATGATGGTCTCCTCGCGCAGCTTCATGCCGAAGAAGAAGTTCTTGGTGGGCACCTTGCTCAGGTCTCCGAACTCGCGCACCTTGGCCCAATAGTCCTCGAACACCTTGGGATACATGAGGTAGCTGAGGTAGTCGGTGTATTTGACAGCTCCTTCAAACTTCTTCTTGAATTCCTCGAAGCCCTCAGAGAGGTCTATGGCAGGCAGGTGGCTATTCGGCCTGTCGGTGAAGGGCTCATCGCCCTTGAGGATGATGCGTTGCAGATCCTGTGGGAAACCGCCCACAGGCTGTCCCAGATGGCCCTTGAAGAACTCCACCACGCTCTCCGGGAAACTGAGGGTCGCGCCCCTTTCGAGCACGTCCTGCACCGTGAGGCCGTTGCTAACGAGGTAGAGTGCCATGTCGCCCACCACCTTCGATGAGGGCGTCACCTTCACCACATCGCCAAAAAGCATGTTCACATCTGCGAACATCAGCTTGATGTCCTCAAACTTCTCGGCCAGGCCCAGCGCGTATGCCTGTGGTTTGAGGTTGCTATACTGCCCGCCCGGAATCTCGTGCTCGAACACGCTGGCCGTGCTGGCCTTCATGCCGCTCTCAAAGGGGTAGTAGAACTCGCGCACATTCTCCCAATAGTTGGAGAAGCGGTTGAGGCTCTTGACATCCATCGGGTTCTCGCGTTCGTGGAAACGCATCATCTCCACAATGCTGTTGAAGTTGGGCTGCGAGGTGAGGCCGCTCATGCTCGCCAGCGACACATCCACCACATCGACCCCGGCCTCGATGGCCTTGAGGTAGGTGGCGGCCTGCAATCCGCTGGTGTCGTGCGTGTGCAGATGGATCGGAATCTTGACCGTGGCCTTGAGCGCACCCACCAGTTCGGTGGCCGCATAAGGTTTCAGGAGGCCCGCCATGTCCTTGATGGCGAGGATGTGGCTGCCCGCATTCTCAAGGTCCTTGGCCAGTTGCACGTAATAGGCAAGCGTGTATTTGTTGCGCGATGGGTCGAGGATGTCGCCCGTATAGCAGATGGCACCCTCTGCGATGGCCTCGGTGCGGTTGCGCACGTGGCCGATGCACGGGGCCAGCCCCTTCATCCAGTTCAATGAGTCGAATATGCGGAAGATGTCCACACCGGTCTCCCACGATTTCTCCACGAATTCGGCCACCACGTTGTCGGGGTATGCCTTATAGCCCACTCCATTCGAGCCTCGGATCAGCATTTGCAGCAGCGTGTTGGGGATGGCCTTGCGCAGTTGTGCGAGTCGGTCCCATGGGTCTTCGTGCAGAAAGCGCAGGGCCACATCGAAGGTGGCACCGCCCCACACCTCGTGGCTGAAAATTTCCGGGTGATGCTTGGCATAGCTTTCTGCAACGGCAAGCATGTCGAAGCTGCGCATACGCGTGGCCAACAGGCTCTGGTGCGCATCGCGCATGGTGGTGTCGGTGTACTGCACTGTCTGTTCTTTCAATAGCCGGTCGCAGAAACGGTCGGGCCCCAGCTCGTTCAACAGGTCTTTTGTTCCCTTTGGGAATGGGTCGTAGCGGCCGAACGGAGGCACCACCGGCCGCACGAATTTCCGCTCGGGATCGAAGGTCTTCACATCGGGATTGCCGTTGATGGTCACTTCGCCCAGATACTTGGCGATTCGTGTGGCGCGGTCGCGGCCCTTCACCCATTTGAAGAGCTCAGGATGCCCCTCAATGAAATTGACCGATGCATCGCCCGATTTGAAAACAGGGTGGTTGACAATGTTCTCCAAGAACCGGATGTTGGTCTTCACCCCACGGATGCGGTACTCCTGAAGGCAACGGGTCATTTTGCGGGCAGCACCGTCCAATGTGCGCGAATGGGCGCAGACCTTCACCAGCAATGAGTCGAAGAACGGGCTGATGCGCACCCCGCTGTAGATGCTCCCAGGGTCGAGGCGGATGCCGAAACCCTCGGCAGCTCGATAGGCGATGATGATGCCATGGTCGGGCTTGAAGTCGTTCTCGGGATCCTCGGCCGTGATCCGGCACTGGATGGCATAGCCATTGACACTGACAGCGCTCTGACTTGGAATGGCAATCTCATCCTCGTCCAACCGATAGCCCATCGCTATTCGGATCTGCAGCTTCACGATGTCGATGCCGGTGACCATCTCGGTCACGGTGTGCTCCACCTGAATCCGGGGATTCACCTCAATGAAATAGACCCCGCCATTGGTATCGACAAGGAACTCGACCGTGCCGACATTGTTGTAGTTGACCGCCTTGGCGATGCTGATGGCATAGTCGAAGAGACGCAAACGGATGGTGTCGTCCAATCCCTTTGCCGGTGCCACCTCCACCACTTTCTGAAACCTGCGTTGCACCGAACAGTCACGTTCGTGCAGGTGGACGGTGTTGCCGTGGTTGTCGGCCACAATCTGCACCTCGATGTGCTTAGGGTTCTCGATGTACTTCTCCAGAAAAACAGTGTCGTCACCAAAGGCGCGGGCCGCTTCGCGCTTGGCCTCGTTGAAGGAGTTCTCCAGCGCGTCTGCCGTACGGATTACACGCATGCCCCTGCCTCCGCCTCCCGCAGCGGCTTTCAACATCACCGGGAAGCCTATGCGCTCTGCTTCGCTCAGTGCAATTGCCGCATCACTCAGATCCACATCGCTGCTCTGTATGATGGGCACGTTGCACTGCTTGGCAATGTGCTTGGCGGCCACCTTATCGCCCAACTGGGCCATCACCTCCGGTTCGGGACCGATGAAGATGATGCCGTTGTCCTTGCACCGCTGCGCAAACTCCTTGTTCTCGGACAGGAAACCGTAGCCTGGATGAATGGCGTCCACGTTCTTCTCCTTGGCCAGATTGATGATCTCATCAATGTCGAGATAAGGCTTCAACGGCTCATTCTCCTCGCCCAGTTGATAGCTTTCATCGGCCTTGTAGCGATGCAGCGAATAGCGGTCCTCGTAGGTGTAGATGGCCACGGTGCGCAGTTTCAGCTCCACACAGGCGCGCAGGATGCGAATGGCAATCTCGCCACGGTTGGCCACAAGCACTTTCCTGATCTTCATCACTTTCGTAGGTCTTTTGAATGCGGGAAATTAGGCACTAGGCCCAAGTTGGAAGGCCAACAGGGCGATGGATTGTTCACACGGGATGAACATCCGTGAATGGCAGAAAATGGAATTTCGGGAACGGTGGCGGCCATCTGGATAGAAAGTGGAAGCCAAAATCGACCGAAGTCCGTACGCTCAAATGAACGCATTGAACCCCGTCACGTCCATGCCTGTAATGAGCAGGTGGATGTCGTGGGTGCCCTCATAGGTCACCACGCTTTCGAGGTTCATCATGTGGCGCATAATGGGATATTCGCCTGTGATGCCCATTCCGCCAAGCATCTGCCTCGCTTCGCGGGCGGTGCGCAGCGCAATTTCCACGTTGTTGCGCTTCGCCATGCTGATCTGCTGTGGAGTGGCCCGGTGCTCATTCTTCAGCACGCCCAATCGCCACACGAGCAACTGTGCCTTGGTGATTTCGGTGATCATCTCGGCCAATTTCTTCTGCTGCAACTGGAAACCACCGATCGGTCTACCGAACTGGATGCGTTCCTTAGAATAGCGTAGGGCCGTGTCGTAGCAGTCCAATGCAGCGCCCAGCGCGCCCCATGCGATGCCGTAGCGGGCAGAGTTGAGGCAGCTTAGCGGGCCTTTCAGCCCACGGATGTCGGGGAAAAGGTTTGACTTGGGCACTTTCACGTTGTCGAACACCAGTTCGCCCGTGGCCGAAGCGCGCAGGCTCCATTTGCCGTGGGTCTCTGGCGTGGTGAAGCCTTCCATGCCGCGCTCCACCACCATGCCACGGATCACGCCCTGTTCGTCCTTGGCCCACACCACTGCGATGTCGGCATAAGGTGCGTTGCTGATCCACATTTTGGCACCGTTCAGGATAACGTGGTCCCCTGCGTCCTTGAAATTGGTGACCATGCTGCTGGGGTCGCTGCCGTGGTCGGGCTCTGTAAGTCCAAAACAGCCCAACAGTTCGCCCGTGGCAAGGCGAGGAAGCCATTTCTGCTTCTGTGCCTCGGTGGCATAGCTGAAAATCGGGAACATGACCAGCGAACTCTGCACCGATGCGGTGCTGCGCAGGCCGCTGTCGCAGCGCTCCAGTTCCTGCATCAGAATGCCATAGCTGATCTGATCGAGACCCGGGCCACCGTATTCCTGTGGAATGTAAGGGCCGAATGCACCTATTTCGCCCAGACCTTGCAGCAGATGGCGCGGGAACTGTGCCCTTTGCGCGTAGTCCTCGATGATGGGAGAAACCTCCTTCTTGACCCATGCACGGGCGGTGTCGCGAATCAGTTTGTGCTCATCGGTGAGAAGTTCATCGATCAGATAATAATCGTGATGCTGATAGCGGTCTTCGGCCATGGTCTTTCCTTTTGTGAAGCCGCCAAAAATAACTGTTCTGTCATGCCCCATTACTGATCTTTGCCCGTCTGGCACAGTTGATATACAGTTGTAATTTTCCGACCGAAACCCGACTCCTTCAAACCCACGACAATGAAGAAAGAGTTTACCCTGACTTTCTGTGCCCTGATAGCGACCACCATGGTGTGGGACGCCAATTTCCATCACGCCAACGGCAGCAGCGGTTCTGCACCCTCGGGCAACACAGGTTCGCCTGCCGATGGCGGCACATGTGCCCATATAGGATGCCATGCCGGTGGCCCTGCCCAGACAGATCAGGCAGTCAGCCTCACAGGCAACATCCCCGTTGAAGGCTACATCCCTGGCCAGACCTACGACATGACCATAACCATGAGCAATGGCGGAACCAAGTTCGGTTTCTCGCTGTCGCCACAGAGCGCACAGGGAGCGCTACTGGGCACACTCATAGCCTCGGGAGCAGGAACGACCCTCAACGGTGCGGGCGGGAAGTATCTCACCCATACCTCACTTGGGAACACGGGTTCGGGGACAAAGTCGTGGACTTTCGAGTGGACGGCCCCAGCTGCAGGCACTGGCAGCGTCACCTTTTACAGTGCCCACAATTTTGCCAACAACAATGGGGACAACAGCGGTGATGTCATTGTGGCCTACACTCGGTCATTTGATGAGAATGTGGCAATCGGTGTGGCCGAACCGGTCTCCCGCCAGTTGGAGGTGTTTCCCAATCCGGTGGAAGACCACATCAATATCCGCATTGCCGATGTGGATGAGGTCATCATGGTCACACTGATGTCCACCGATGGCCACGTGCTGGTGCAGGAGGCCCACACGCAGGGCAACATCCGCATCGACCTGCAAGGCCACAACGTGCCAAGTGGAATGTATCTTCTTGCCATTGAGCAGGGCGGGCAGCGCACTGTGCGCAAAGTGATGGTGCGATAGACCGGACATGGAAGCGATAGCGGTTCCCAGAGCGTCAAGGCGCTCAGGAGCCGCTTTCTGTTGATGGGAATCCCCCTCAATTTTTTGTTTTTTAGCGGCCGCAATGCTGAGGGCACTCCGATATTCCATTCTTTCGCTTCTGCCCGTGTCGGTAACCGCACAGGCGGTATATGTGGCCGACACCTCGGCCATCAGATTCTTTTCGCGCACACCGATCGAAAATATCGAGGCAGTGAACCATGCTGCGAAATCTACCCTTTCGCCACCGGAGTATGAGGTGCAGTTCCAAGTGCCGGTCTCTGGATTCCGCTTCGAGAACAAGCTGATGGAGAAGCATTTCAACTCCATGTATCTGGAGACGGACAAGTTCCCCTTTGCTTCTTTCCGTGGCAAACTCTCAGACTCGCTCGACCTGAGCAAGGACACGGTTTACAACATCAAGGCCACAGGCATCCTGAAGATGCATGGCCGAGACCATGCAGGTGTTTTCGATGGCCGCATCGAAAGCAAGGATGGCCGCGCAAGCCTTCGTTGCACTTTCCCTGTGCGGTTGGAGGATCACAACATCAAAGTGCCAGGATCTGTGTTTCTCAATATAGCACAGGAGATCGAAGTGCATGTGTACTTCGAATATGTGGCGAAGCCCCAAGAATGAGACCTGACGAATGTGTTGCGGATCGACCTGCCACCCTTCTGGCAACAGCTTTCCGGATACGCTGACACTTTTCAGCGCCCCAGATTGCGTAGTCCCTTAATCAGGATATTGAGGTCGTTGAGGGCACTGTAGTCCTTGGCATAGCGCATGTTGATGCGCACAAGGCCCTCGGCATCGAGATCACCGGCCTCCAGCCCGTCCACAGGACTGAGAATCCCCTGTGCAATCTTGGGAAGTTGGAAGTCACGGTCGGCCTTCTGCCCGCTGGCATAGCCCACCCATGTGCGCCTGCCCAAGAGCACCAGCAGCACGTTGCTGAAGAGTCCCAAAGGTCTGCGGGTGAACCATGCCAGCGCGGGGGAAAGCAGCAGGAGCAGGATGCCGGACCCCAGATCGAACAGCCTTTTCAACCTGCGATTGGAAGGCTTCGACACGGCATTGAGCCCGAAGGTGTAGAGGTCGCCCGCAGTGTTGATGTCGTTGCTGCCGATGAGGAACATGCTCTCCTGCGGAGCAATCTTGAAATCGACCTGCGGATGGAGGCTCTGGGTCATGATGTCGATGATGCGCTGGGCGGGCATGTCCTTGGCGCAGAAAATCACCTCGGTAACGCGGTGAATGCGAATGATATCGTCCAGTTGATGAACCGTGCCGAGTGCTCCCTCAAAGGATCCGGCCTCTGCGGCCACATGGCCAATGAACTGTGGATTTCGGAATGTCTCGCGCAGCAGTCCTTCCACCCGATGGACCTCTTCGGCCCCGCCTACGATGGCAAAACGGGTGTTGCGCTCGCCCGAAAGGTCGAATCCGTCCAAACGAATGGCGTGGAACAGCAACCGCAGCAGGGGAACTGCCATCATCGCCCACAACGAACCGAGCAGGATCACTGCGCGGCTGAAACGTATCTCCTCGCCAAGCAGGCCATAACCTATCAGAATGACCCCAGATCCGGCCATCAGCCCCAGTAGGATTCGCTGCAACCTCACTGGACGGTCATACCCGCCTGCAAACCACACCGCCAGCAGCCAGATGAGTATATATGACGGAAGGGCAAGCCAGAAGAATTCATCGGGAAAGTGAAGCCCATCATCGGCACGGACGGTGCTTTCCCAGTACTGGGATATGACGTAAAGGCCACCATAGATGACAGCACCGTCAGCCAGCGGCAGAACAATGGCCTTCACGAACCGATGCCCCAACGCAACGGTGGCACGCAGCACGATGGCCACATTGATAAGCAGCGAGAACATGCGCGCACTCTCTGCCGAGAAATGTTTCCGGGCAAAAATGGCCATGGCATTATAGAACACATACACATAGTTCAAACTTCCCTTCTTGGTGCTCTCCCCCTTATAGTGGATGATGCGCGCATCGGGAAAATAATAGTTCTTCCAGCCTCCTTTGATGATGCGATAGGAGAGATCGACATCCTCCCCATACATGAAGAAATCCTCGTCCAACAGGCCCACCTTGTCCAATGCCTCCTTGCGCATGAGCATGAACGCGCCCGACAGTACTTCTATCTCATGGGTCTCATCATTGTTCAGATAAGTGAGGTGATAGCGCCCGAACCGCTTGGAACGCGGGAATAGCCACGAAAGACCGAATATCTTGTAGAAGGCCACCTCGGGCGTGGGCAGGCTTCGTTTGCTCTCGGGGAGGAAACTGCCCTTGCCGTCCACCATCTTAATGCCCAGTCCTCCACAGTCGGGATGTGAATCCATGAAAACAATCACCTTGCGAAAAGTGTCGGCCTCCACAAGCGTGTCAGGATTGAGCAGCAGGATCAGCTCTCCGGCAGCAAGGCGCATGGCCTGATTGTTGGCCCGAGAAAAGCCCACATTCTCCTTGTTGGCGATGAGTTCGACCTGTGGAAACCTGGCCTGCACCATGGCCACCGACCCGTCCACCGAGTCATTGTCCACCACGAATATCTCGGCTGCGATGCCTTCGCAGGCCACCATCACCGATTGCAGGCACGACTCCAAGAAGTGCTGCACATTGTAATTGACGATGACGATGGACAGCTTCACCAAAGAGGTCGTTTGCGAACAGGTGGCGAAGTTGGGAAATTAGAAAATGGAAAATCGAATATCATTTCCTGATGAACTGACATAGGTTCACCTTTAGGCTCACATCGGCCCCATGGGCGTTCGGATGGCCTTCTGACCGTTGCACTTGCGGGCAGGTCGGGTGGTGGCGCAGGACTGCATCAGCAAGGTGGCCAACATGAGCAGGGCAAAGCAGGCAGTGAGATTTCGCAGGGTCTTCATACTGCAAACAACGGTCAGAAGGTGGTTTTATTGCCCTTGGCCAAAAACATTTTCCGCAACGTGACAATTTCATCCGACTATACAATTCCCGTTCACTGGCAACCACATCGGCAAACTGCCCGGGAAGCACAAGGAATTACCTTTGGCACTCCACAACATGCAGACCGTCAGCTCCGTTTCAAGATACCTCTCGCTCGTCAAGTTCTCGCACACGGTATTTGCGATGCCGTTCGCGCTCATCGGCTTCTTCCTTGCCGTGCAGACCACCGATGCCGTGCTCGAATGGACGCTGTTGCTCAAGGTGGTGCTTTGCATGGTGCTGGCGCGCAATTCCGCCATGGCATTTAACCGTTACATGGACCGCGACATTGATGGCCGCAATCCGCGCACCGCGATTCGCGAGATTCCCTCTGGCATGATAAAGGCCAATGCCGCTTTGATTTTCGTGCTGCTCAATTGCGCGGCATTTATCGTCACCACGTGGTTCATCAACCCACTTTGCTTCTTCCTGTCGCCCGTGGCATTGACCGTGGTGCTGGGCTACAGCCTCACCAAACGGTTCACCGCACTGTGCCATCTGGTGCTCGGCATCGGACTTGGGCTGGCGCCCATCGGGGCCTATCTGGCCGTGACGGGCGAGTTTGCTTTGCTCCCGCTGCTGTTCAGCTTCGCAGTGCTGTTCTGGGTGTCGGGCTTCGATATCATCTATGCCTTGCAGGACGAGGAATTCGACAGTGCCAACGGGCTGTTCTCCATCCCTGTGTGGCTTGGCCGGAAGCGCGCTCTGCGCCTATCGGAGATATTGCATGGAGACACTTCTTTTCTACTCTTTTTGGCGGGCTTTCTGGGCAATTTCGGTGTGTTCTATTGGGTGGGATTCGCGTTGTTCATCGCATTGCTGATCTACCAGCACCTAATTGTGAAGCCAAACGACCTGAGCCGCGTGAACATGGCCTTTTTCACCACGAATGGCGTGGCCAGCGTGCTCTTCTCGCTGTTCGTCATCAGCGACCTGTTCCTATGACCGTCCGTATCACCTTGCCGGGCGAGATGCCCCCTGACCGTTTCTTCGACACGCGCTATGAAGTGCTGCGCAGACCATTGGGCGCCCCCCGTGGCTCGGAACGGATAGCCGGTGACGACAATGCACTCAACGTATGGGCCGAGGTGGACGGTGTGGCCGCTGCGGTGGGCCGCGCTCATCTGATTCCGATATGCAATGACGGTTCGGTCATTGACGTGGCAGCCAAAAGTGCCTGTCCGCCATTCGGTCCGCTTGCGCCAGATTTTGTTGGCGAAACGGACGACAGCGGCACCATCATCCCTGCCAATCTCCGTCCAGCTTTCCAAGTGCGACAGATGGGAACCCTTGAGCGATACCGTGGACAGGGACTGGCGGCCGAAGTGTTGCAGAAACTTGAAGCAGAGGCCATGCGACTTTGGAATGTTCGGTCGGGATGGCTTCAGGCGCGGCTCGTTGCGCTGCCGTTCTATGCCAAACAAGGGTGGACCTGTTTCGGCCCAGCTTATGACGTGCCCAACGTGGGCCCGCATCGCAACATGTGGAAAGACTTCAGGTGAAACGGGTCTCCGTCATAGCCATTGCTCTTATGCTCTGCGGGTGGGGCGGATTTCACTGGTTCACAGGGCATTTGCCCTCCGACATTGTCATCAGAAATCTGGAAGGCGGTCACGTCATCGCCCTGGGCCATGGTGGAATGGGCACAAGGTGGTGGCACAGTCTCAATTCCAAAAAGTCGTTCCGACAGGCTCTTGAAACCGGTGCTGACGGAACCGAAATGGATGCCCAGCTCACGGCAGATGGTGTCATCGTAGCGTATCATGACGCAGAATGCTGCGATGGTGCAATAGCGCTTCAGACCCTGAAAGGACTGAGAAACTGCAAAGGTGAATTGCTGACCGCGGACGAAGTGTTTGGCCTTGGCTGGCCGACCGGAAGCGTCTTTTCACTCGATGTGAAACTTCATGGAACGGATGCGGCCCATCGGCAGCTTTTCGCGGAGCGGTTGAAGACACTGAGGGAACAACATCCACAGTTCAGAATCCTTATTGAATCCATGTCGCCTGAATTCCTTTCAATCTTGAAAGGAACGGAAGTCTCCGAAGGGCTTTATCTGTATACTGAAAATGCGGATGTGGGCCTCCAAACGTGCCTGAGCTCGGGCCTTGAGGGCATTTCCATCCGCAGCGGGTTCATTTCCGCAGCGCAGATCGAGGCCAGTCAGGCAGAGGGCATCCGAGTGATGCTGTGGGGCGTTGGCACACGTTGGGACAACCGCAGGGCTGTCCTAAAACACCCCGACATCATCCAATCTGACAGGCTGCACCATCTGGTATCGCTTGCAGAACAGTTGAACCGATGACCATCATGATATGACGGTTGAACTTTGAAGCCTGACATGCGCCTCGTCTCCCTCCTATTGCTTCCTCTGTTCCTCTTCGGCCAGAACATGGAACAGAATGACGTGGACAACCACGACCATGTTCCAGTATCCAATTCCCCTTTTTCCGTGCAAGACACTTGGCACGGGGAGGCGGTCTATCAGATCTACCCTCGTTCGTTCCGGGATTCGGACGGTGATGGCATCGGTGACCTCAATGGCATCATCAGTCAATTGGACCACATCAAGGAACTGGGCTTCACGGCCATCTGGTTCTCGCCCTTCTTCAGTAGCCCTCAGCAGGATTTCGGCTACGACATCAGCGATTACCGCAACATCTCACCTGAATATGGCGACATGGCCATCTGCGAGAAGCTTATCTCTGAGGTGCACAGGCGGGGCATGAAGGTCGTCTTCGATCTGGTGATGAACCACACCAGCGAGCAGCACGCTTGGTTCAAGGAATCTTCCTCATCCCGCACCGGTCCCAAGGCCGATTGGTACGTGTGGCACGATGGAAAAGACGGCAAAGGCAAGCGTCCTCCCACCAACTGGAAGGCCATGATAGGCGGCAGCGGCTGGCATTGGCATGATGGGCGGCAGCAATGGTATTGGGCCTCTTTCCTACCCTTTCAGCCCGACCTCAACTACCGCAACCCCGAGGTGCGCCATGCCATGCTCGATGTGGCGCGCTTCTGGCTCGCGAAGGGCGTGGACGGCTTCCGCCTCGACATCTTCAACTCCATCTATGAGGATTCGCTGCTGCGCAACAACCCGGGTGGGCTGCGCATCGTGCCCTCGGAGGAGAACCCTGACGGTTTTTTTCAGAAGGCAAAATACACCGTCAATCAGGATGAGAGCTTCCGCTTCGCCACCGAACTGCGGGCGATGGTCGATTCGTTCACCGTTCCGCCCCGGTTCCTTGTCGGTGAGGTGTTCGGCAACACGGCCACCATCAAGAAGTTCTGCGAGCTCGAAGGGAAACAGGGCCTCCACGCTGTATTCCTTTTCCAAACGTTGGGCACCGAGCCAGACGCAAGAAAATGGCGGCACGTGATCGAAGGTTTCGAACGCGATTTCCCACTGCCGCTCACCCCGACCTACGTGTTCAGCAACCACGACCGCAAGCGTAGCATGTCCATTGCCAACAATGATGTGCGGGTAATGAAGCTGATGGTCTTACTGCAGATGACCGTGCGTGGCATCCCTTTCACCTATTATGGGGAAGAACTGGGCATTCCCAAGCCCACATTGCCAATGCGCACCGGCCTCGACCCGTTGGCCAAACTTTACCAGGCCATCCCACAGTTCATGGTCAACTGGACAGGCGAATCGCTGAACCGTGATGAATGTCGTACCCCCATGCTTTGGGACAGCACCGCCAACGCTGGTTTCACCACTGGCACGCCTTGGCTTCCTGTCTCCGCCAACTACCGCGTGATCAACGCGGCCGCACAATGGCAGGACGCCTCATCACTGCTGCGTTTCTACGCTGACCTGATAAAACTTCGGAACTCCAACAAGGTGCTCCGCCACGGCAGTCTCACCATCTCCGACATCCGCTGCGACAAGGATGTGTTGGCCTTTTACCGAACCCTTGGCAGCGAGACCTTTCTTGTGCTGCTTAATTTCTCAAAAAGGGAGAAGCCCTTCATCGCCCCGACAGCCACGGTTCTGCTGAGTACGGTGGCAGCTCCGCAAAGGGCAACGCTGGGTGCTTGGGAGGGCAGGGTCATAAGAATTCAATGAGCTGAAACAAATCCCCGCCCGACCTCCAGAACGAGGTCAGGCGAGGATCAGACATAGAACAACCCTTTACTACTGAATGATGAACCTGCCTGTGTTTACCGATGCACCATCCATGATGCGGTACAGGTAAACGCCATTCTGGCAAGCGGTCATGTCTATATGTGTGCGGCTGCCCTCCAACATCTCGCTGTATATCTCTTGCCCCTGCATGTTGATGATACTGAGCAGCGCACCCGATGACGCATTGTGGTCGAGCACGAACTGCCCATTGCCCGGATTAGGATAGACATTGGTTGCCAAAGCTCCTTCCTGTTCGCTCACCGAGGTGATTCGGGTGCAGAAATCGTTGAAGCTGCTCGTCACCTCGTTCTCAGAGAGTACATGGTCTGCCATGCGGATAAGGGCCACCTTGCCCGGTGATGCCTCGTTGGTCACCATGTTGTCATCGCGGAAAAACTTGATACTGTCATTGGGTGCACTGCCGATCACATAGTGGTTGGCGTTGTCCACGAAGGTTGAGAACAGCTCGGCATTGAAGTAGATTCTCATTTCCTTGGTGTCTGCGCTTCGGGTTACTACGACCTGCTTGTAGTTCGTAGTGTCAAATGCGTCAGGACAGGTGCCGATATTACCATTGGGATAGAAGTTGAGGCAAGTGCTCAGCGTGTAGATTCCTGCATCAGATCCGCTATTCGAAAAGTCGATGATGCGATTGTAGCCGTTCAATTCATCGAACTTGA
The DNA here is from genome assembly GCA_021739625.1 of Flavobacteriales bacterium. Classification (GTDB taxonomy): domain Bacteria; phylum Bacteroidota; class Bacteroidia; order UBA10329; family UBA10329; genus UBA10329. The sequence goes on from JAIPBJ010000024.1 coordinate 28,399, forward strand.
AGATCATCTCAATACTGTACGTGTCTGAGAAGAATGCCTTGGCCTTGAAACCCGAATTGTGTGCGAACCGGGTAAGGTTGATGGTAGGGGTCTGCGGGCAGGTGGTCGATGGTATGGTCATCGCCACAGGGGTCTCCGAAGGGCCGATGGTCTGAAGAGTCGGCCCTCCCGAAGGAATGCTGGTGAACGGTGTGCCTGAGAACAGGTAGGTGTAGGACTGCTGCGCGCTCAATGACAGTGCAGTGGCGGTAAGCAGCATAGCGGTAAGTAGGTGTTTCTTCATGATGATGGCGTTTGAAATTCAACACAAAATTGAAAACCATACGCTATGAAAACATGAGTTATATCACGTATTTATCCAATATCATCTGTTCGGGGACGGAGCAAGTGGCCTGCACACCACCATCCGTGTCTCAGGCCGCAGAAAAATCAGTGAGGCTACCTGTCGATGGTGAAATTCAGGCCGAGGGTCCACACATTGGCACGGAGACCATCGCTCCGGTCATAGCGAGCATAGCGCAAATCGATGCTTTTGAGCATGCTCACCTTCTGTCTGCGGAAAAGTCCTTTCCAGTGGAGCACGCCCATCAGTGGAGAAATAGAAATGCCAATGCCATACTTATGGCTGTTCAAGGTCGAAAGGTCATAATCGCAGGTATAGAATTCATCGGTCACCGAATGTTCGCCCTTGGCCATGAAATATGGTGTCCCGAACTGCTGATGGAAACGATAGAACGGATAGAGACTGATGGTTCTGGCAATGACCACGGGAATCTCAATGGTCACAGTATTGCCGATGAGCGACCACGTGTCCCAGTAGAAACGGTAATGGCTACGGATGAACAGATAATCTGTGATGGCGATGTTGAGCCTCAGCCCGACTGGAATCTTCAGCCTGCTTCCGGGAAGCTGTTCCACTTTCACCCTTGGATGATCCCTGAAATACACCCGGTGAAACGGAGTGCTGAGCATACCGAACTGATAGGCCATGTCCACCGTGACGGACGTCTGCACGCGTTTTGTCAGCACGAACGAACCTGTGGTGCTCAAGTTGACTGTGTGGCGCTGGTTTGTACTGAGCCAATGCACATTCCCATTCCTCAGTTCCACAGGATAGATCAGTTTCCATTCATCCTTGTAATAGCTTGCCTTGAAGCTTATGTCGCGGTTGTGATCCCTGCTCGACTTCTGAAACGATGCTCCGGCCTGTAGGGAGATCACATCGAACTCCTTCGAGAATCCTATCGACACACCCGACACAGTATTGCTCTTCGAGTGTTTGTAGTGATAGCCAAGCGTAGCATAGTACCGTTGGTCAGAGGCCGAGGCCGAAGAGACGTGCTTGTCTGACAGGTAAGGATTGTTGATGTTGTCTGACGAGGCCGATGAATAGAAGTCGACCCCACCGGAAAGGGACACCCCATGTGCTGTATCTATCGGAACATTGACCACGATTGATGGGGCAATGTTCATAAGCTTCTCGGTTCCCTGCCCTCCGGTCACGGGAGAGTGGTTGCCGTCCTGCATATAGTAGCTCCCAAGGATGGAGACCTCAATATCGTCCAGGTTTATCTTGGATCTGGCATCTTCCTGAGCCTGCGTTTCCATCAGGGAAAGACACAGGGCAACGACCAATGTGGGAAATCTCAGTTGCATCCGCATCCTCCACCGATTTTACCGCCCATGCCTCCCGAAGGACCTTCCCTATAGGTGACGAACCCTTCTTCAAAGGTTCCGATCTTCCCATCGGAGAGTTTCATATTCTCGTTGTTGAGATACATTTTCTGATATTCTTTAACGCTGACGCAGCTATGCAGGGCAAGCATTCCGGTCAGAATGCAGGCCGCGGTCAGCACCTTGTGCTTCCTTCTCATTTCAGTCGTGTCTCAATGTTGTTCGAGTAATGATAGTGCATGTCCTCATCAATCAGGATGCATTCCACATCCTCCAGATGATTGACGAGTTTCAGGCCGTCCTCTTTGCCAAGCACGAACACGGTGGTGGCGAGCGCATCGGCCAGTTCGGCATCGGGGCAGAAAATGGTCACGCTCAGCAGACCTGTCGCAGGCCATCCTGTCTTGGGGTCGATGATGTGTCCATGGCGTTTGCCGTCTATCACCACGAACTTCTCGTAGCTGCCCGAGGTCACCACTGCCATGTCGGTCACATCGGTCCACGCAAGGATATTGGTCTTTTCCTTTGGGTCGGCTATACCTATGGACCACGGTTTTCCATCAATCTGAGGGCCCCATGCGATAAGGTCTCCACCCGCGTTCACCACTCCCGATGTCACGCCCATGTCCAGCATCACCTGTTTGGCGCGATTGGCAGCATATCCTTTTCCGATGCCCCCGAACCCGATCTTCATGCCCTCATCCTGAAGAAAGACCGTTCCTTTCTCGGGGTCAACAATGATCTTCTCATAGCCGATCCTCTTCACAGACCGGGCAACAAGGGCCGCATCGGGTGCGGGCATCACCCTGCCATCAAACCACCATATATTGTCAATGGATGCGAAACTGATGTCGAAATAGCCATTGGACACCTGCGAGATCTTCTTGCTCCGCTGAATGAGCCGAATCAGTTCGTCACTGACACTCACCGGACTGATTCCCGCATTCCTGTTAATGGATGAGGTCTCTGAACCATCCATCCATTCGCTGATTACATTCTCGATGCGCTGCACTTCTGCAATTGCCGCATCTATGGCCCGTTGGGCGGTGACGGTGTCGGAATGAACGGCAGTGAAAGCAAATGCCGAGCCCATCAATTTAGTACTTCGCGAAACAGACACTTGCCCGATTGCGGGCAGGCAAAGGGCCACTAGCCAACAGACTATCACAATTGCAAATCTCATTTGTCGGGCATTTCACTCAGACCCTTGACATATGCCTCAGGAGTATCGAGAGGATAGGGCATTTTTCTGATGATCACGCCCTCGGCATCAAGGATCAGCGTGGTCGGAAACTCACCCTTGCTGTTGTATCTCTCCGCCAGTTGCTCGTTGTGCTTTGTCTGTTCGGGCGAAAGCTTGTTCTTGGCCTTCACGGGAAAATCCAATTTCAACAGCACCAGATGCTCTTTGGCATACTCGGCAAATGCGGCACTCTGGAAGAGTGTCTTGTCCAGCCGGATGCAGTTGCCACACCAGTCAGATCCCGAAAAGTTCATCAGAATGACCTTGCCTTCCGATTTGGCCGTGGCTTTCGACTGCTCGAAATCCGTCATCCAGTTCACCTCCTGAGCTAAGGCAGTTGCAGTCGTTGAAAGCAACAATGCCAATGACAATATCTTAATTCTCATGATGCTTATTCAGTCTGCACGTTCAATTCGGTCGGTGGTCACACCATGACAGGTGTTGCAACTCCCATAGTAGATCTGTCCCTGTGGGCCCACATCGGGGTGAAGTTCATCCTCGTCATCCTCCATCCATTCGAATTTGTTGCCTGTTCGTATCCCCACGAACACACCATCATCCCCGAAATCGACTGGATCTGTTGTGTAGAAATTGCCTTCCCCATCCACCTCTAAGGCCAAGAAACGGGGGCCATTCTTGCTTCGGTAAAACTCGATCAGACTGTGACCCGCATTTCTCTCCACCGATCCGGCAACTGTGAACCAGCCCTCGCCAGATCCTCCCTGTGTGTGACAGTTCATACAGGTTTCGCCATTGTGATGGCTCTCATCATCACCGAACTCGCTGGTCTCGTCCTCATCGTCCGGGCCTGGAAGACCGAGGCACGAGGTTAAGAACAATGTCAACATGCAACCCATCAATAGGGCCAAGAGACAATTGCTGGGGAGTTTCATTAAATTTTTCAATTGTTAATTACCAATCCATTCCTTCCAACGGTGCCCATCCTTCCTGACACACCTCGTCACATACCCTGCACCATTCCACATCCAGATCATCACGGCTCGCAAAGTTCTTGAGTTTCAGAGATGCACAATGTCAGCACATGCTCACTTGGCAGATGATTCTTATCACACGCGCGTGGTCATAGCTCCATCAAATGTTGTAGAATCCAACTTCAGCTTTCTAGGCAGGCAATTGCGAAATCGACCTGACCTTGGCAACTTTCGGGCCTGAGATCTGCTTCTGAGATTTACATGGCAGACTGACGTCCTATCACTCTCAGACAGCCATCCACTAATTCTGAATGCATATATCCATTTTCACACTACTTTCATCCCATGACTTCACTTGCTCTCGTCTGGTTCAAGGTGTTCCTGCTCACCTCGTTGCGCTATCTGGTCTTTGCATCTGCTGCCTTCTTCCCCGTGCATTGGATGAAAGAACGATTGGCTTGGCGAAAGATTCAGAAGGCGTTCCCAAAAGGCCAGGACTATCGCAGAGAGATTATCTATTCGTTCGGCACCTTCTGCGTGTTCGGATTCACGGGCACTTTCATCTACATGATGCTGAACCATACGCAGATATACATGGGCGTGCAAGACTATCCACTTTGGTGGCTGCTGCTTAGCGTACCCATCGCTCTGGTGATCCATGACACCTATTTCTATTGGACCCACCGCATCATGCATCATCCTGCGCTGTTCAAGGTCATGCATTTGGTGCATCACAGGAGTACCAATCCATCTCCGTGGGCATCATTCGCATTCCATCCGCTGGAGTCGGTGGTCGAAAGCGGAATTCTCATCGTTCTTGTCTTTCTCATGCCCATGCATCCGTTGGCCATTCTGGCATTTTTGCTCATTATGACTGGCGAGAACGTGATGGGCCATCTAGGCTATGAGTTCTTTCCCGCATGGCTCACACAAGGCAGCATCGGCAAGTGGCTCAACAGTAGCACCAATCACAACATGCACCACCGCTATTTCGAGGGAAATTATGGTCTCTATTTCCGCTGGTGGGACGTGTGGATGGGCACCACACACCCGAAGTATGACGAAACCCTGGCCGAGATTCAACAACGCGTTTCGAATCAGGCACCGGGCATGAAAGGTTGAAGGTCGATAGTTGGTGTCGATGAGACCTGCCTATTCCTGTAGTTCTATTGCCATTCACAGACACTCTTGACGAAAGTCAATCGTCCCATTTCCCCCTAACTTCGTTGCAAATTTTCAGCGGCCATGCAGACCGACAGGGTCAAATTTCCACGAGACAGGGACACCGAGTTCACAAAGACACTCAACGCCCGTGTGAATGCCTATTTCAAGGACAAAGGCATCTCCAAGCATGCCAACGCCACCATGGTCATCAAGACCGTGGTCATCGTTTCGGCCTATATGATTCCACTGATACTGATGCTCACAGGCATGGTCACCCGGCCTGAATGGGTCATTGCCTCCTTCGCACTCATGGGCTTTGCCATTGCCGGCATAGGAATGGCGGTGATGCACGATGCCAACCACGGGGCCTATTCATCCGGTCAGACAATCAACGAATACGTTGGGTATCTCCTCAACCTTGTGGGCGGAAGTGCTGAGAACTGGAAAATTCAACACAACATACTTCACCACACCTACACAAACATTGAAGGCCTCGATGCCGACATCACCACCTTTCCCATGCTGCGGTTCTCACCGTTCGCCAAGCGCAGGGCGGTGCATCGGTTCCAGCATATCTACGCATGGTTCTTCTATGGCCTGATGACCGTGAGTTGGGTGTTCATGAAGGATTTTAAACAGTTGGTGGACTACCACAACAGCGGAATGACCAACAGCTATAGCAAAGGATTCGGCATCGTAATAGCCCGTGTGCTGCTGCTCAAGGCGACCTATTTCACTGTCACCCTTATCCTGCCCATCATCCTGCTGCCTGTAGCGTGGTATGTGACCGTTGGCGGCTTCTTTCTCATGCATTTCATTGGCGGGGTGATCCTTGGGATGGTGTTTCAGGCCGCCCACATCATGGAGGTGTGTGATTTTCCCCTGCCCGATGCCAATGGAAAAATGGCCGACAGCTGGATTGTTCACCAACTTCGCACTACCACCAATTTCGCCCCGCACAATCAGATCCTGAACTGGTACGTGGGAGGTCTCAACTATCAAGTTGAACACCATCTGTTCCCACGCGTCTGCCACGTACACTACCCCAACATCGCTCCCATAGTGGAGCAGACCTGCCGCGAGTTCGACATTCCCTACCGAAGCATTCCAACCTTCACAGGGGCGGTGCTCGGCCACGGTTCCATGCTCCGCGCCTTGGGCCGCAGACAACAGCTGGCCGCAACCTGAACATTTCTGCGACAGGCCTGTTCCGAAGGGACATCCATACCGATGACCTCCGAAATCGCTCTGTTCTGGTTCAGACGTGACCTCCGTTTGGACGACAATGCCGGACTATATCGCGCCCTACGCTCAGGCCTTCCCGTCCTCCCCATCTTCATTTTTGATGAGAACATTCTCACCAAACTGGAGGACCGGTCCGACAGGAGGATCAACTTCATTCACAAGGTAGTCACAACGTTGAAATCCGACCTCGAAAGCCTTGGTTCCACACTACTTGTCCGCAATGGACATCCCTCGCACATCCTTGCTGACCTCGCTTCCGAATATCGTGTCAGTGCCGTCTTCACCAATCACGACTACGAGCCTTACGCCAAACAGCGCGATGCAGATGTGGCCATACTGCTTGCAGGCAAGGGGATTGCTTTTTACACACATAAGGACCAATGTGTCTTTGAGAAGGACGAAGTGCTCAAGGATGATGGAAGGCCCTACACGGTGTTTACGCCCTACAGCCGAAAGTGGAAGACCAACCTCAATGCCTTTCACCTCAAACCCTATCCCACTCGGCAATATGCTGCGCAATTGAAGAGAACGAGGTCCCTGCCGATGCTGTCGCTTGCTCAAATAGGGTTCTCACCGTCCGATATACATGCCCCCAATATCGAAGTGAGCAATGATATCATCAAGAACTACCATCTTAATCGCGATATTCCTTCCATTGCCGGCACTTCGCGGCTAAGCGTGCATCTCCGTTTTGGAGTAATTAGTATCCGTGCGCTTGCGGCCAAGGCCATTGCCCTCAATGAGTCGTTCCTGAATGAGCTGATCTGGCGCGATTTTTACATGATGATTCTGTGGCATTTCCCGCGTGTGGTCAACGGGGCATTCAAACCGCAATACGACCGCATACAATGGGAATCGAACACCGAGCATTTTCTGGCCTGGTGCGAAGGCCGAACGGGTTATCCCATTGTGGATGCCGGGATGCGGGAACTCAATGCCACTGGGTTCATGCACAACCGCGTACGCATGATAGTCGCCAGCTTTCTCACCAAGCATCTGCTGCTTGACTGGCGCTGGGGCGAGGCCTATTTCGCCTCCAAGCTCCTCGACTTCGACCTGAGCGCCAACAATGGTGGTTGGCAGTGGGCGGCCGGTTCGGGCTGTGATGCTGCACCCTATTTCAGGGTGTTCAGTCCAGAGGCTCAGACCTCGAAATTCGACCCGGAGCTGAAGTACATCTGTCAGTGGGTTCCCGAATTTCAGGAACTCACCTATCCGAAGCCCATTGTGGAGCACCGATGGGCGCGTGACCGGGCCTTGGCGAGATACAAGGAAGCACTGATTGCGGGTTGAGACACAAAAAAAGGCCCGATGTGC
>JAIPBJ010000025.1 GCA_021739625.1 Flavobacteriales bacterium
CGGCCAGATGCCGATAAATGGCCGCCTTGACCACCGCCACATAGTGGTCATGGGTTCCCATATCGGTGGTAAGGGTGATCATGGGCATGAGGGGCAATCATCAATTTTCATTGGACAATAATCAATTGATCCGGTCGACCATTGACCGTGAACTGATCCCTTTCTTTGCAGTGGCTTCAAAGCTAAGGATATTGCCCCTGCGACCGGGGCGGAAATCAGATCGACACACGCATTGACAAGAGAAAAGACCATCAGTCTGGGAAGTGTTTCGCCCCTCGATCTTTTCGGGGTCAACGACCGCAACATGAAGGCCATTGCCAAGCATTTCCCAAAACTGCGCATCGTGGCGCGGGGCGAGGAAGTGAAGGTGATAGGTGACGATGTGTCGGTCTTGGAATTCAGCGCCAGGTTCAAGGAGATGCTGGAGCACGTGGAGGAGTATGGCAGCTTGGCACAGACCGAGGTGGACCGGATCCTGAGCGATGGAGCGATCGTTCCCGTTGGCACAGGCAAGGACGATGTCCTGGTGTTCGGCCCCGGTGGGCTGCTCATCAAGGCCAAGACCGCCAATCAACGGAAGATCGTGACTGCGGTGAACACCAACGACATGGTGTTCATCATAGGGCCTGCCGGAAGCGGGAAGACCTACACGGCCGTTGCCCTCGCGGTCCGGGCATGGAAACGCAAGGAGGTGAAACGCATCATCCTCACCCGTCCCGCAGTGGAGGCCGGTGAGAGCATCGGTTTCCTTCCGGGCGACATGAAAGAAAAGCTCGACCCCTATCTGCAACCGCTCTATGACGCATTGATGGACATGATCCCGCCCATCAAACTGAAAGAAATGCTGGAGACCGGTGTCATTCAGATCGCTCCGCTGGGTTTCATGCGTGGAAGGACGCTCGACCATGCCTTTGTGATCCTGGACGAGGCACAGAATTCCACCGACCCGCAGATGCGCATGTTCCTCACCAGAATGGGCAACTCGGCCAAGTTCATCATCACTGGCGATGTGACCCAGGTGGATCTGCCCAAACGCACCGCCAGCGGCCTGCGCAAAGCGTGGGATGCGTTGCAGCACGTCAAAGGCATCGCGTTCATTGAGCTGGACGGCAAGGACATCATCCGGCATCCACTTGTGAAGCGGATCGTAGAGGTCTATGGGAAGGATGAAGTTTGAAAGATAAAATCAGAAATTCGCAGCATCCATGTTCCGTGACTCCGGCATCTATCATATCTGATTGAACCTCGAACCTTAAACCTTGAACAAATTGAAAACCCTGATTCGCTCCGACTTCAATTTCCCCGGCCAGACCACTGTCTATAAAGGCAAGGTTCGCGATGTGTATTCCATTGGCGATGACCTGATGGTGATGGTGGCGAGCGACCGCATCTCGGCCTTCGACCACATTCTTCCCAAGGGCATTCCCTTCAAGGGCGAGGTGCTCACTGGCATTGCCTCACATTTTCTGCGGGCCACGGCCGACATCGTCCCCAACTGGTTGCTCGCCACGCCCGACCCTGTGGTGTCTGTGGGACTGCGCTGCAATCCATATCCTGTGGAAATGGTGATACGCGGTTATCTCGCGGGCCACGCTTGGCGCGAATACAAGGCAGGCAAGCGTATCCTCTGTGGCGTTGCGATGCCCGATGGGATGAAGGAGAACGACCGTTTTCCGCAGCCCATCATCACCCCGGCCACCAAGGCCACAGAGGGGCACGACATGGATATTTCGAGGGAGAACATCATTGCGCAGGGCATCGTGGACGAAGCGGAATATGTGCAGATGGAGAATTACACCCGCAAGCTCTTCCAACGTGGCACAGAGATGGCCGCTGAGAAGGGACTGATCCTGGTGGATACGAAATATGAGTTCGGCAACCGCGATGGCAAGGTCATCCTCATCGATGAGATCCACACACCCGACAGTTCGCGCTACTTCATTGCCGAAGGATATGCCGAAAGACAGACCAAAGGCGAGGTGCAGCGGCAGCTGTCCAAAGAGTTTGTGCGCGAATGGCTGATGGACAATGGGTTTCAGGGCAAGGATGGCCAGCAGATGCCCGTGATGCCCGATGCGTTCGTGGAAACAGTTTCGGCCCGCTACATAGAGCTGTACGAGAAAGTGACCGGACTGAAGTTCGTTGGCACTGTGTCCTCGGACATTGAAGACCGGATCATCGCCAATGTGGAGCGTTTCCTTTCTGCCCAGAAGGGTTGACCCGACCTGTCATTTAAGGGCAGCGTAGATGCGCAGTGCCACTTCATCATCTGTCCTGTCAAGGTATTGGACGCCTGTGCTGCGGCCTCTGGCGCAGTGACGCAGCCACACCATGCGGTCGGTGCGCTGGGTGATCTCCAACGAGAAAGGCCCTTCGGTGTATTCCTCAATGAACAGGAAGCGCGCATTGGGATCAATGGAGTTGATGGCATCCATCATGTCGGTGAAATCATCCGCCACCTGATCATCAGGCCGTTTGAAATCATAGACGAAGCCGTCTGCCCAAACAGGCCGCTTGGCAGCCTCGTTGAGCACCGTGGTGACGAATATAACGGGCGCACGGTCGTCCAACACCTGAAGAAAACGCTGCACGCAGCGGACAAAGTAGCCATGATCGGCATCGGAGGACTTAGGGTTGCGGTGGCTGAAGCTGTTGGCGTGATAGACTGTGTGACTTGCCATCATGCCGCGCGAGACCATGAGGTCGCGCTGAAGAAAGGTCTGGAACCGGTCATGCAGACAATGGACGATGATGGCTGGCGAGGTGGTGACCCAGTCGAAGGGATAGGACACCTGCTTCAACCCCACGGCTTTGAGATACCATGCTGTGCCGCAATTCTGCCCGAGTGAAATGACGGCATGAGGATGCTGCCCGCGCCAATCGGCCAACTGCCGGGCAATTTCCTCTGCCGTGTCCAACTGCAACTGCCGGTCATCGGGAGTGGCGACCACAGCGGGGGCACGGAACCGTGCCCAGCGGTGCATCAACGAATTGAGGAAACTGTTCACTACTTTATGGTCTCTGTGAGGTCAGCCTGAGCACCGATGGCGCATTCCCGATGCAAAGGCCTGCAATTTTAACTGAAAACCTTCACAGGAAGCATGTACAACATTTATTGCCCCGTTGGAGCCTGTACATTTGCGTCCCTTGAACAATGTGCCGCTGACCAGTGTTCCTGCCTGTGCCAAGACCATGAGAACCCCCTCTGCCCTATTGCGCATCCTGCTGCTGCTTATGACCATCGGATGGCATCAGTATGCATCTGCCCAACAGAAATTCACCCTGAGCGGAACGGTGAAGGATGCCACCAGCGGTGAGCTGATGATCTCGACCAACGTTTTCGTGGAACCGAGCATGAAGGGCACCACCACCAACCTTTACGGCTTTTTCTCGCTCACGGTGCCGGAGGGCAAGCACACGCTGAAAGTGACCTTTCTGGGCTACGAGACGCTGGTCCAGGAGATAGACCTGAAGGCCAATGTTCAACTGAACCTTGAGCTGAAACCGGCAGGCTTCACCAAAGAGGAAGTGGTGATCACAGGCGAGAAGAAGGACGAGAACACCCGCAGCACCAAGATGAGCACTGTGGAGATCCCTATCGCGCAGATCAAGGAACTGCCCGCACTGATGGGCGAGGTGGACATATTGAAGACCCTGCAGCTGATGCCGGGCGTGCAATCGGCCAGCGAAGGTAATACCGGCCTCTATGTGCGCGGTGGCGGACCCGACCAGAACCTTGTGCTGCTGGATGAGGCGGTGGTCTATAATGTGTCGCACCTCTTCGGATTCCTCAGCGTGTTCAATGGTGATGCGATCAAGAACATGGAACTGACCAAGGGCGGAATGCCGGCACAGTATGGCGGTCGGTTGGCCTCGGTGCTCGACATCAGCATGAAGGACGGCAACATGAAGAAATATGAGGTGGAGGGCGGCATAGGGGTCATCAGCTCAAGGCTCACCATCCAAGGCCCCATTGCCAAGGACAGGGCCTCGTTCATAGCATCAGGAAGGGTGGCATACGCGGGACTGCTGGGAAGCCTGTTCGTTGACCCGGAGTCGAACTTTGCGGGCACGTCCTATTTCTTTTATGACCTGAATGCCAAGGTCAATTACATCATCAACGACAAGAACCGCATCTATCTGAGCGGATACTTTGGCCGCGATGTGTTCAATTTCGCCAACAACAACGGGGGGTTTGAGGCCGGGCTGGCCTGGGGCAATGCCACCACCTCCTTGCGCTGGAACCGCATCTTCACCCCAAAGCTGTTCATGAACACCGGATTCATATTCAGCGATTATGACTTCACCTTCAGCGCGGGCCAGCAAGAGTTCGATTTCAGTCTGTTCTCCGGCATCCGCGACTTCAACCTGAAGACCGATCTGAACTGGATTCCCGATGTGCGCCACAATGTGAAGTTCGGGGCCAATTACATCTATCACATCTTCACCCCGAGCAATGTGGCGGCCCGCTCGGGCGATGTGCAGTTCGATCTGGGGCCCGAGGTGCGTTTCCATGCGCATGAGGCGGCCCTTTACATTCAGGACAACTGGGACATATCGGACCGTGTGAGCATCAATGCCGGGCTGCGCGGGTCGCTGTTCTCGCACGTTGGGCCTTTCAACCGTTACATCAAGGACCAGACAGGGCAGACCATCATCGACACCATCCCCTACTCCACCGGGCAGAACGTGAAGACCTACATCTATCCCGAGCCGCGCATATCGGGCCGTGTCATGCTGGGCCGCCACAACTCATTGAAGGCCAGCTACACGATGAATTTCCAATACATCCACCTTGCCAGCCTTGCCTCGGTGTCGCTGCCGACCGACCTCTGGGTGCCGAGCACCGATGTGGTGAAACCGCAGGAGGGGCATCAATGGGCGGCAGGCTATTTCCACAATTTCTTCGACAATCAGTTGGAGACCAGCATCGAGGGCTACTACAAGCTGATGTACAACCTTGTGGAATACAAGGACGGTGCGCAGCCGGGCGACAACATCCTCGACAATCCCGACAACAATTTCACCTTCGGCAATGGCGATTCGTATGGACTGGAGGTGTTCATCAAGAAGAATGGGAAACGCCTCACGGGATGGATCGGCTACACGCTTTCGTGGACCAACCGCGTGTTCCCTGCGCTGAACAACGGACAGCCTTTCCCTGCGCGGTATGACAGGAGGCACGACCTCTCGTTCGTTGGGTCGTATCGCATCACCGACCGCTGGGCCATCTCGGCCATCTTCGTCTATGGCACAGGCGCGGCCCTCACCGTGCCCGTTTCGCGCTATTTCATTGACGGGCAGATCATCAGCGAGTTCGGTGACCGCAACGGTTTCCGCATGCCCGACTATCACCGCCTCGACCTCGGGGCCACGCTGCACCCCAACCCTAAGAAGAACCGCAGGTTCAAGAGCACGTGGAACTTTAGCATCTACAACGTCTATAGCCGCCAGAATCCGTTCTTCATCTACTTCGCCACCGAGGCCAACGAGGAGGATCAGTCTGTGAAGATCGAAGCGCGGCAGGTGAGCATCTTCCCCATCCTGCCGAGCGTGACCTGGAACTTCAAGTTCTGAGGATCCGGGGCGGTTGTCCTGCTTCTTTTGCAGGCAGGTATCAGGTCGGTCTCACTGCAATCTGTCGCACTTTTCCGAATACCCTTGCACCACCCACGGAACGATTCCGAGTCAACGCGGTAAGACTCTGCGTCAACGCAGAACAGATGCGTGTCAATGCAGAATGGTTCTCTGCGTCAACGCCCCGTTTCCCGGCACTGACGCGGCAAGGTGCCGGGGCAACCGACCGAGGCTGCGCATTGACGCAAAAGGTGAGAGAATTCTCTGTTTCCTAAGAGGAAATCTCAGAATCCTAAGAGGAAATCTCAGAATCCTAAGAGAAAGTCTCAGAATCCTAAGTGAAAGTTTCATTTTCCTGAGAGAAATATCCATAATTCTGAGAGAAAATTCCGTTTTCCTGAGAGAAATATCCATTTTCCTGAGAGAAATATCCATTTTCCTGAGAGAAAATTCCGTTTTCCTGAGAGAAATATCCATTTTCCTGAGAGAAATATTCAATTTCGTGAGAAGAATTCTGAGAAAACGTGGTAGAAATAAGGGAATCTGGAGGAGATGGAAATAGGACACAGGCCCTGTGATATGATACGTTGGCGCAGAATGGGGCCGTGTTTGCAGACCGAGGTTGCGGGGACCGGACGATCAACAGTGTCAGATTGTTGGACACTCCCCCATATCTGTCTCCAGGCAGAGCGCCAGATCCTCCTCACCCGATCCTGCGCATCACCAGCCCGTTGAGGCGGTCGCAGAGGTCCATTGGCGAATGGGTGCGCCAGTCGGTCTGTTGGAACGCACCTCCGAAGTTGATGTACCAGTCGAGCTGTGCATCCTGCATCTCGTCCATCACATGTTGGCGGAAATTGAGGCCGATGATCCAGCCATCTTCAATATCCTCGAACCATTCTGCATAGTATTCCTCGTCAGAGGCGTGGAAATTGAGCACGTTCTCACCGATGAGCACAAATCGCGTGATGCCCTCATGTATCAGATGGTCGATGATGTCGCGCTTGAGCAACATGATGTCGTTATACAGCAGGTCGTTCCATTCCCCTATCAGCTCTATGATGGCATAGTGACCATCGTAGTCGGCATAGAGCAGTTTCATGTAGAGCGTTGCCGAGCCGAAGTTGTCCCACTGCGGGTGCAGCACGTGGTCGTACAGTGCATCTGTGAACTCGAATTCGCTGTATTCGCGGCCATGAAAGGGCGAGCGGTCATCGTCCTCGGCAGTGTAGAAACTGCGCCAGTTGTAGTGCGGTTCGAGGGTGTGCAAGAGGCGGAATATCGTGTTGGGACGCGCAAAGTTCGCAATCAATAGACGAACGGAAAGATGCGCTTGCGGTGCCTGGGATAATCTGCAAAACGCTCCAGATAGAAACGGTGATGCTCCTTGGCACGTGGCACAAGGTTGGCGAAGGTCCAGATGGCGAACGATGCTGCGGGCAGGTTCCATGCAAGGATGGCAAATCCCGTCCATTCCACGGTCTCGCCAAAGAGATTGGGCGCACTGATGATGTTGAAGAGACCGCCACGGGGAATGACATAGCCTGTCTCGCCCGGCTTCCTGAGGTTCATCAACCGCTCATCGGCCCAGATGTTGATGCCCATGCCGATGAGGAACAGCGGAAGTCCCAACATGAACTGCCAGCTTGAAAACCAATCGCCCGAGTAATCCGACAGTTCGGCAAGGAAATACCCGTTCAGTCCAGCGTTCATCAGATTGAAGAATATGGCCGAACCCACGATGGTCACGGGCATCAGCTTCTCGCCACTCTTTATTCTGAAAGGAAAGATGAACACGCGGTTGAAGTAGTGCAGCAGCCAAAGCCCACCGATGCACCATGTGACCGGATTCACTTTGCTGCCCCAAAGCAGGGCTGCGAGGATGAGGACGAAAGAGGGCAGCTCCATCCACATCCAGCCCCACTTGTTGCGCACCATCGGCCCCCAGCCGCTGCGGGCATGCCTCCCAAAAGGCGCAGTGACGAATTGCAGCACAACGAAGGTGACCACCGCCATCGCCATCCAGGCAAGGACGATCGGGGTGAAGTATGTTTTGAGAAAAGAACCCGGATCAGAAGGACTCACCATGAATGATCGTCAACCTCATTTGCCAAGTCTCAATCCTTTGATGAATTGAAAGTCCTTGGTGTTGAAAGTGAGCAGGGTGGCGTTGTTCTCCATACAAGTGGCTGCTATCAAAGCATCAGGAAGGAACAGAGAGCGTGACGGGGTGCTGTAGGTCTGAATAAGGGAAAGTGCACGTTCACCGATAGCCTTGCTTAGCGGAAGTACGCTGTGGGTGCGGGTCACCATGTCCACCGCTTCACGCTTGCTGCGGTTTGTTGCTCCCACAGACAATTCCATGTGCGAAACCACAGAGATACAGATCTCCCCGCCTTGCTTCCTGATAAGGGCTGATGCCATTTCATTTCCTCTGATGATGGCAATCAGAATGTTCGTATCGACCACTACCATCCCACGACCCGCTTGGAAATTCCTCCATGTCGCAATTCATCGGCCTCCACATCCCATTCCGGGCACAGGCCGAAATAGGGAAGGTCTTTGTTCCCTTTCGGGTCATCTATTCTATTGTGATGTTCTGACTTCACACGTGTGGTCTTCTTCACCGTGATGAAATCAAGCTGACGGAGAAAAGCGAGGAATTGCTTCGCCTTACTCTCTTCCACACTTAACTGAATATCCATGACGCTGGTCTTTGATTGAACGCATCACAAAAGTATCCAGTCCGGCAGAATCGTCCATACAAAAAGAAACGGGCACACTTCGCAGCGTGCCCGTTCCGGACATTGTATGATGCAGCGACCCTTAGGCCATGATCTGTGGCAGTTTCATCGCCACGCTCATATCTCCGTTCACTTTTATCTTGCCGCTCATGAAAGCGGTCATCGGGTTCAGGCCGCCACCCAGCATGGCCTCCAGATCCTCCAATGCCACATCAACTGTGCAGTCTGCGGCTGTGGCATCATTGGCCGTCACCATGTTGCTGTCGCCTTTGCCGTTGAGCAGGATGTTCTGCTCTCCGAAGTTGAACTTGAGGCTGCTTCCCAGCACTTTCGCACCTGCGGCCTTCTCCTCGATGGATTTCACTACGCTTTCAAAGCTCATTGTTGATTGTTTTGGTGGGTTATTGGTTGATGTTTGGGATGTTGCTGATGTCGGTGCGGCCACGGCCTTGGGTTTGGATGATGCGCCTGTGCCCGAACCGGCCCGCTTGTAATTGGTGTCGTCAATGATCATCTTGGCGAGGATCTCGCGCATGATCTCGCTCGTACCACCTCCGATGGTACCCACACGGCAATCGCGGTAGGCGCGGGCCATCTTGTACTCCTCCATGAAACCGTAGCCCCCGAAGAATTGCAGGCACTCGGTCATCACCTTGTTGGCAAGCTCGCTGGCAAGCAGTTTGGCCATGCTGCTCTCCTTCACGGCATATTCGCCTGCGGCATGCACCCGGCAGCAGTGATAGACGAACTGCTTGGTGCATTCGATCTCCGATGCCAGTTGGGCCACACGGTGGCGCAGCACCTGAAACCTGTTGAGCGGACGGCCGAATGCCTCACGCTCGCTGAGATACTGCATGGAATACTGCAAGGCCCATTCGCACGAGGCGAAACCTGCAACAGCACCTGTCAGACGCTCCAACTGCAGACCGCCCATCAGATAGTAGAAGCCCTGTCCCTCATCGCCTATCAGGTTCTCCACAGGCACTTTCACATTGTCGAAGGCCAGCTCTGCGGTGTCCGAGGCATGCCAGCCCAGTTTCTTGAGCTTGGTGCGCGAAACACCCGGAGAGTCGAGGTCCATGACGATGAGCGAAACGCCCGCTGCGCCCAGTTCGGGCTGTGTCTTGCACACCAGCACCAACACATCGCCATAGACCCCGTTGGTGATGAAGGTCTTGCTGCCATTGATCACATAGTGGTCGCCCTCGCGCACAGCAGTGGTGCGGATGTTGGCCACATCGCTGCCCGCGCCCGGCTCGCTGATGCCGATACTGAATATCCACTCGCCCGATATGGCCTTGGTCAGGTATTTCTCTTTCAAGAACTCAGACCCGTGCTTATAGATGTAGGGCGATGACATGAACTGCTGCACAGCAGGCAGGATCATGAACCCGCCCGACTCGCACTTCGATATCTCTTCCATGAAGATGACCGAATACATGAAATCGGCATCCATTCCGCCATACTGTTCCGGATAGTTGAGCCCGAAATAGCCCATCTCCCCGAATTTGGGCCACAGGTCCTTGGGCATCCGCTGCTCCTCTTCCCACTGGTCGATGTTGGGCATCACCTCCTTGTCGAGAAAGGCCCGCAGGCCCTGACGGAAAATCTTGTGGTCTTCGGTGAACATTCAAATAGTGATGAGCGTGAGTGACCTGTGATGACTGTGTGCGCAAAAATAGTACAGACGTACTAAAAACACGATGCAACGTTTTCAACCATTGAAAAAATAAGGCCCCGACATTCCACTTTCGCTTCCTGCCGGGGCCACCCAAACTACCGATGTCCACATTCAATCCACTTGGCCAATCCATTATCACCTCATAGCCGGTCACGAATATCTGCCGTCCGGCCACTTTGTCAGCCTACCATTTTACCAACGGTCTAATCGGGTTTACGAACAGATGTTCAATTGCCCTCATCCTTCATTTGGTCAACTATGGCCCATGGCAATCGGCAGCAACCCCGTAAAGGACGCGCTGGTCCATTGGCATCCATTCGACCGTTTTCACGTCATCGAACCGCAACACCTATCTTTACCCCGCTTCCCCTCGGCAACGAATGCACACTCCTGTAATCCGGATTCTTTTTGTTCTGCCTGCGCTGTGGGCCCTGTCGATGGTTCCGGCAGCAGCACAGGCATTGTTCAACCCGGGAGGGGCGAGCTATGTGAACATCGGTGATCTGGACGTGGCCGGCACCCAGATCACCGTGGAAGCACTGGTGATGAGCGTGGGGCCGAGCGTGAACATCGTTTCGAAACATACCGGCCCTGGAAATGTGAATTACCTGTTGCGTCCGGGAGGCGTGGAGATCACCACATCCAACGGCTACATTGCAGCTCCGGCCAATTTCTCTCCGCAGCCCAACGTGTGCTATCACGTTGCATTCACATACGATGGGGCCACCGTGCGCTATTATGTGAACGGATGTCTTGCCTCCTCAGTGGCCCATAGCGGAACGTTGGTGACCAACAACCTCGCCACTGCCATCGGCAATCAGAGCAACTGCCAATGCGAGGCTTGGAACGGCTATATAGATGAGGTGCGCATCTGGAACGTGGCGCGTGCCGAGGCCGACATTCAGGCCAACATGTTCGACCTGCCCAATCCCACCGTACAGGCAGGGCTGCAGGCCTATTACAAGTTCAATGGCGATTATACCAATGCGCAGGGCAATGCGGCATGGAACGGAACACCTATCGGATCGCCCCAACTGCTGGCCAACGCCACGTGCGACAATGCCGATTTCACCCATACGGCCTCGGCCACGGTCACGGATGTCTCCTGCCCCGGAGGCAGCAATGGCACGGCCACGCTGAGCAGTGCTGGTGGTGCCCCGGACTATTACTATTCCGTGGACGGGGTGAACTACGGTCCGGCCAACACGGTGAACAATCTGCCCGCTGGAAATGCCACGGTATTCGCACGTTCGGGCATCGGCAGCTGTATCGTCAATGTGCCAGTGACCATCACGGAGCCGGCAGCCATTGCTGTCAACATCGTAGGGACAGATCCAACGTGCTATGGATATACCAACGGGACGGCCGCCTTGACCGTGAGCGGGGGCACATCACCCTACAGTTTCCTTTGGTCCAACGGCAGCACGCTTCAGAATCCCACAAACCTTTCAGCAGGCAACAGCTCGGTGACGATCACCGATGCCAACGGATGCACTGCCAGCGGAAGTATCGACCTCACCGAACCTCCACAGGTTGTACCTCAGGCCTCTGGCACTTTTGTGAGCAACGTGGGCGTGTGCGATGCCACTGGCACTTCCACCCCGTTCGGTGGCACCCCGCCATACACTTATCTGTGGGGAAACGGTGCCACCACGTCCACAGCTACTGCACTTTGTGAAGGCCCCAACACGCTGACCGTCACCGATGCTTTGGGATGCACCGGACAGCAGGTTCTGAACATCAGCGTGCCCGTGTGCCTCACCGATGTCGATTTCAACACTTGGCAACAGGCCGGTGCGCCAGCAAACGGCAACTGGGTCGTGCAGCTTGCCGGGGCACAGGTGCGGCAGACCATCAACGGCAACCCGACCTTCTTCCTCACACCTGTGGATTACATCAATGTGCGGCTGAAAGGAAGAATGCGCACCACCAATGGGGACGATGATTTTATCGGGGTCGTGTTCGGCCACAAATTGCCGTTGGGCAACTCCACTTTCTATGACACCTACCTGTTCGACTGGAAACAGGTCAACCAGAACAGCAATGGATTCCTGGGGCAGGAAGGTTTTGCGCTGAACCGCATAGTTGGGAATATTCCCAACACAGCAGCAGCTCTGGGTCCCACATTCTGGGGCCACACGAACACGGCTGAATTCACGGTCCTGGCAACGGATTATGGCCCCGGCAAAGGATATGTGCGCAACCAGTTCCACGATATTGAGGTGCTCTACACCACCACAAGGGCCGTCATCATTGTGGACAGCGACACCATTTTCGACATTCCCGGATGTTATGAGCCGGGGAGGTTCGGATTCTACAACTATTCGCAACCTGACGTCTATTACTCGGACTTCACCTACGAGCTTTTCACAAATTTCAATCTGGAGAGTCAGCGCGTATGCACGGGCGATTCGGCCCGAATGGTCTTCTATGAGCCCTGTGGTGCATTCAACATCCTGTCGCAGTTCGATGAGCTGCAATGGGATTTCGGGGATGGGACAGGGTTGGTGGTCAATGGCCTCACCTCATCCAACGCCAATCCTGCCCACCTGTATCAGAATGCAGGGAACTACACGGTAAGGCTCATAGCACTGGATGCTTTGGGCTGCCGCGACACGGTCTATCGCGATATACAGATATTGCCACTGCCCCAGCCCAACTTCACTGTCACCGACCGCTGCCATCAGGATCTGACGCAGTTCGCGGATGCTACTGTCATAGGAGGTTCGGCAGTGAACACATGGATATGGGACCTGGGCGATGGAGCCGTCAGCGCAGTGGCCAGCCCCCAGCACACATACACCCTGTCAGGCATTTACAATGTCAACCTTGCAGTGACCGATGCTGATGGATGTTCCAACGCAGCGACCCTTCCTGTTGAGATATATGCCCTGCCCGATCCGATGTTCGCATCCGTTTCGGTCTGCAATGGTGAACCGATGGACATGATAGACGTGTCGCAGGACCCCAACGGCATCAGCACCACCGATTGGCAACTGGGAGATGGGACCACTGCCTCCACCCCGCTGGTCTCGCACCTTTATCCGGCCGCAGGAACATACAATGTGACATTGGAGGTGACATCAGGAGTGGGCTGCACCGATCAGGTGACCCAACAGGTGATGGTATTCCCCAATCCTGTGGCCGACCTCACTTTCTCCGAGGTGTGTGCCGGACAGGTCACCCAGTTGAATGATGCCTCGACCGTGGGCGCTCCTTCCATGATCGACACTTGGATGTGGGACATCGGCAACAATGGCATCACCGACTATCAGACCCAGAACGCCCAGCACACTTTCGGACTTGGTGGAACATACAATGTCACGTTGACCGTGGCCACGGATTTCGGCTGCGAGCACGCGGTGACCGTGGCGGTGATCAGCGACCCGAATCCGGTGGCTTCAGCATCAGCCACAGAAGCCTGTCTCGGGCTGCCGAACGACTTCACAGACCTATCGGCCATCGCATCGGGAACTGTGACAGGATGGGATTGGGATTTCGGTGACGGCAACACTTCCACTGCTCAGCATCCGCAGCACACCTACGCTGCATTCGGCACTTACAATGTCACGCTCACCGTCACATCCGATCTGGGCTGCACAGACATTACGGCCGTCAATGCGATGGTGCATGAACTTCCAGTCCCTTCATTCGCCCCCATCAATGCATGCCATGCGGCCAACTTCCCCTTTGCCAACACCTCGACCATCGGGGCAGGTTCCATTGCAGGATGGGCATGGGATTTCGGTGATGGAGGAACCTCAGCAGCGCAGAACCCCACGCACACCTACCCCGCCTTCGGCACTTACGATGTGCAGCTGACCGCCACAAGTGCCGAAGGCTGCATTGACAGCATTTCGCAGTCCATAACCTTGCACGACAACCCGCAGGCAGGCTTCGAAGTGCCGCCCGTGTGCCAAATGGAACCTGTGCAGTTGCTGGACACCAGCATTATCGGTGAAGGCAGCATCGTGGCCTGGAACTGGACATTTGCCGGAGGCGGAACTTCCGCAGTGCAGAACCCTACACATGCATTCCTCACCAGCAGCAACGTGAATGTGACCCTCACCGTGACCTCCGATTTCGGATGCACAGGAACCACCACTCGGCCCGTGACCGTATTCCCAAAACCCGCAGCGGCTTTCAGCGCGCCCGATGTCTGCCTGAACGAGGAAACCGTCATCACCGACCAGAGCACAGTGGCCAGCGGCACTATCGACCTGTTTGAATGGGAACTGAGCGATGGCACCACCGAGACGCTGCCCGATTTCAATCACCTGTTTGTTTCACCCGGAATCTACGACATCACCCTGATGGTGGAGACCGACCAAGGCTGCCGCGACACCATCATCCAACAGACAGAGGTGCATCAATTGCCCGATGCCGATTTCACGTTCAGCGATGTGTGTCTCGAAACAGAGGCCATGTTCACAGATGGCAGCACGGCCAATTCTGGCACACTCAACCTTTGGCAATGGGATTTTGGCGATGGGGAAGATGCCACAGGCCAAGGGCCACAGCCTCACTCCTACCCTGTTGCTGACGACTATGATGTGACGCTTATTGTTGGAACCACTGTGGGCTGTTCGGACACACTGATACAGACCCTCACCATACACCCGATGCCTGTTGCTGATTTCACGGCAGATTCGGTGTGCTTTGGTGTGGCTACGCAGTTCACCAATCTGAGCACCGTGACCACAGGTAGCATCACAAGCAATGTTTGGGAATTCGGTGGTGGACAGGGCAACGAAACGCCTGCGCCCAGTTTCTTATTCCCCAGCAATGGCTATACGAACGTGACGCTGACCGTGAGCACCGCGCTCGGATGCTTTGCCGATACGATGAAGGCCATCCGTGTCTATGTGCTGCCCGAACCCGAATTCACGGCCTTCGACACCTGCGCTGGCAAGCAGATCACATTCACCAACCTGTCCATCATCTCTGAAGGGGCAATCGCATCCAACGATTGGACAATGGGCGATGGCAATCTTTATACCTCCACATCACCCACGCACATGTACGCGGATGGGGATTTCTACACGGTGCGGCTGGTGACCACATCCAATTATGGCTGTGTGGACAGTACCTCTCTTGTCGTAGAGGTCTATCCGCTGCCCGTGCCGTCCTTCACACCTGAGCCGAATGAAGGTTGTGTGCCGCTGCCGGTGAGTCCCAACAATACTTCGACCATCGCCTCTGGATATTCCCTTGCGGGCTACGAATGGCGTTTCGGCAACGGAAGCACGGCCGGGGTGCCCAATCCCACTACCACCTACACAGATGAGGGCAGCTATGACATCACACTCATCGCCACAAGCGCGAAAGGCTGCGTGGACTCGCTCACCATCACCGATGCTGTGACGGCATGGCCCAAGCCTGTGGCCGATTTCGTCACAGACACGCTGCGCTATCACATGCGCTTCCCCAAGCCGCGCATCACCGAAATGAGCCAAGGGGCAACGGTCTGGCACTGGGACTTCGGTGACGGGACCGAATATGAGGAACAGGTGCCGACACACGTGTATGAGGAACACGGCACGTATGACATCATCCAGACCGTGTTCAACGACTTCGGATGTTCGGACACTTTCGGAATCCGCGTCATAGTGGATCCCAACCTCACGTTCTTCATCCCCAGTTCATTCACCCCGAACGGTGACGGGCTGAATGATGGTTTCTTCGGAACGGGCGAGGGCATTGAGGACTATGAGATGTGGATCTATAACCGCTGGGGTCAATTGATCTTCTATTCGAAGAACAAGGACCGCCATTGGGAAGGCAGGTTCAATGGAAATGATGTGCAGGTGGGGGTTTATAGCTACAAGTTCATCATCAAGGACATCACCAACCGCACGAAGGTCTATTCGGGCGAGGTGACCATCTACCGCTGATGTTGCGTATCGGACTGCTATCGGACACGCACGGCCATCTGGACGATGCCATCATCGCCCACTTGCAATCGTGCGATGAGCTATGGCACGCTGGCGACATAGGAAGTTTGGAGGTTACGGATAGACTTTCGGCCATCAAACCAGTGCGAGCTGTCCATGGCAATATAGATGATGCCAAAGCGCGGTTGGTGTGGCCCGAAGATGCCGTATTCACCGTGGAGGGCGTGAAAGTGGTCATCACGCACATCGGTGGATATCCGGGACACTACACTGCCCGCGTGCGCCAACTGTTGCTGAATGAACGGCCAAAGCTGTACATCTGCGGCCATTCGCACATCCTCAAGGTGATGCCTGACCCGAAGCTGAGCCTGCTGCACATGAATCCAGGTGCTGCCGGCATCCACGGCTTTCACCATGTCCGGACATTGCTGCGCTTCACACTCGATGCGGGCAACATCCGCGACCTGGAGGCGGTAGAACTGGGGCTGCGGGGAAGGTGATTGCGGCCGAAAGCCAATGGCTATACTTGCAGATTCCGCACAATTGCCCATCGAAACAGCCAATTGCACATCATGTCCAAGGCGATCATCCTCGTCACAGCACTTCTGCTATGCACCTCTGCGCTTTTTGCACAGACAGGCACTCTTCAGATCTATTGCACCCCTAACGTGCAGATCTATCTGAACGACCGCTATGTGGGAAAGACCGATGCGGACAGGTCGGGCATCCTATTGGAGAACATCATGGCAGGAGATGTCACTGTCCGTGCAGTGCAGACCGGGCATGAAACAGTGACCCGAAATGTTCTGATCATTGAGAACACCATCTCCGAAGTCAGTATCGCCATGGTGCAAGCACAATTGAAACACAGGACAACTGTTGGCATCGACCTGCATTTTGGCACGTTCGGGCTTTTCAATGTCAATGATGCGTTCACCAAGGCGAGTTATACCTTCGGGGCAACACCTTTTGCTGATTACAGGATCCATCAGCATTTTGCCATAGGGGGCGAAATCATGAGCATGTGGGGCAAACCCGAGACAGCAGACCATGCTCGATGGATGCTCTGTCCCAATCTGCGGATCTCCGCCAAGTTCAATCCCTTCAAGCGATTAGGCATCCATGTGCTGGTGGCGGGTGGATTCTCCTATTGGCCCGAGAGCCCTGATCTGCCGCATCTGACACCTACACTGAACACCAATAGATTCGGATGGGACATCCGCGCCACGGCAGGCGTTGGCTACCTCATTGCAGCACGCTCATCGCTCAACCTCAGCTTCGGATATTGGGCTTCAAGCACTACTGGCGATGACATCATTTGGATCACACACGACACCATGCTCATGGGGCTGGGCTACGGATACAGCTTCTGAACTGTATCTTATCGGTCACCTTACGGACTCCCATTTGCGCCAAGGCACTCGCAGCATCAATCCTCCACCGAGATATAGCACCGCCCCATGTAGGCCGTGTGAAGGGAAAAGATGCCCCACCCCGGCTTCGAAAATGAATCTGACATGGGGGGTCACCCTGGCCTGCGCTCCAAGATTCAACATCACTGTCGAGACATGGACAGGAGCGATCAGCCCCTCGGCCGCCTTTGAATCCAACGTGCTGCCCGCATAACCGTGGGCATATCCGTAGCGCACAGTTCCATAGACATCCCAGACACGGTCGGGCCTCACGGTTCCAATGGTCAGTCCGAAATCTCCATTCACGCTTCGCCCCTGCGAATCGTCACCGATGCCGATGCCAC
The DNA here is from genome assembly GCA_021739625.1 of Flavobacteriales bacterium. Classification (GTDB taxonomy): domain Bacteria; phylum Bacteroidota; class Bacteroidia; order UBA10329; family UBA10329; genus UBA10329. The sequence goes on from JAIPBJ010000025.1 coordinate 17,653, forward strand.
CCTCCAACCTCACTCTTGACATCAGTTGGTATCGTGCCGACACCTTTCCCGACACCGATACCCGCTTCTCGAAGGTATAGCCCAACAAATCTATCCCGATGTCCCAACGTTCATTGATACCTTGCCTCACACGGCCGAACCAAGCGTGTTCTGCAATCTCATTCTCTTCAAAGAAGCTGATCCCAGCACCGGCCGCCCCCACCGCTTCGGTCACACCCTTTCCTGTCACCTGTGGCCCACCGAAGGTGACCATGGGCGAAGGCGGTGCAATGGCAATGCAACCGGAAAACATGAGTGCGGCCACAGCAGTCAGAGACAGAAATTGACGATAGGGCATCATGGCTAACTTCCAATGTTGACGGCCAGCAGATTCACACCCTGCTACCTGCAACGATTGTTCTTCAGAATGATGGCCGCCTCCGCATTGCCCAATTTCTTGGATGCTTTCCAGTCATCGCAGGCGTCCTGCGACCGTCCAAGACCATTCTTGGCCCAGCCCCGGTTGTTGAATGCCTCCTGATTTTTCGAATCAATGCTCAAGGCATGGTCAAAATCGGCCATGGCCTCATCAAACCTTTTGAGCTTGTTCAGCGCACTGCCTCTGCTGATGTAGGAGAATACATGACCAGGCTGCTTGGAAAGCACCACCGAGTAGTCAGCCACCGCACTTTCATAATCATTGAGGATGGACGCGGTGAGTGCACGCTGTAGAAGAGCGGTCAGATTCTCCGGGTTCTGGTCCAATACCTTCGAATAGGAATCATGGGCCTTCTGAAACTCACCGTTCTCAAATTGCAAATCACCCTGACGTTCCAGAGTCTCAGCATCCTGAGCCAACGCTAAAATTGGGATGAACAGAAGTAAGAGGAACCAACGTCTCATTTTCCCTGAGTTCGGACAAGCATTTCGCGCAACACGACCATCAGTTCCTCGGCAACGGCAGCATCCTTTGCATCGAATGCAATGCGCCAACGATAGTTCTTCTGCCCGTCAGCATGCAATTGCCGTTGGACACATTCGCCCATTTCAGAAAAACAGGAAACGGACACGATACCGTTCTCAACATCGTAGGCCACGCTCAAAGGGTCAAGGTCATAGATGCTCACCTTGTCGGTCTTCACCTTCTTTCCAGAACGGAAACCATCGATGATGAACAGTTTCCCTTTCACCTGAACCGAATTTTCGGGACCGATGAGGACATTCACCCTACTCAGAGCATCGCTGTGCTGCGCCATGCCGCTTAAGGGCATCAAACATATAGCTATGAGCCCAAAGAGTCTCATATTTGGCAAGCCCTCCCTTCAAGGGATTCCATGGGATGAAAGTGGGGAAAAATTCAGAGTCGATGACATTGCTTTGGCGAAATATGTTTCTAAGCGCAGTTCTGCTGCTGACCCTACCGGTCTTGGCGCAAGAGGTGCAGGTCAACATCCGCTTTGATGTGAACAAAGGAAAGCACAGCGACAGCCGTGTGGTCATCACCCGGGACGGAACATCGTTCAAAACCATCGACCCGGGCCGCAACCGTATCACCGAGCCATTGGCGTTCGGCCACGAATATGTGTTCACATTCGAGAAGCCGGGCTATATCACCAAACGCATCACCATCAGCACCAAGGGAGTTCCGAAGGACGTTCAGGGCGATGAGCTCGACTTTGATTTCGTGGTGGAGATATTCCAACAGTATGAAGGAATCAACACCGTGGTGTTCAACCAGCCAGTGGCCCGCTATTTCTATGATGCGAAGGAAGATGGTTTCGCCTACGACACCGACTATACGAAGAGCATCCGTGCAGCATTGAACACCTTCGAGGAAGAATACAGGCAGCAGGAACAGGTGCAGCAGAGTTCGTCTGCAACAGCGAAGGCAGAAGAAGAAAAACGGAGGGCTTCTGAGGCGCTATTGGCCGAAGAGCAGCGCAAAGCCGCTGAAGCAAGGGCGGCCGATGAGAAAAGGGCAGCGCTGCAACAGGCAGAGAATGAGCAAATGGCAGCAGCCCAAAAAGCCGAAGAAGATGAACGCAGGGCACAGGAGCTCCGTGATGCTGAAGAGGCAAGACTGACCAAGCTCCGCGCAGAGGAAGATGCCCGAAAGGCCGCCATGCAAGCTGCCGAGGACGAACGCAAAGCACTGGAGGCCCGGCAAGCGGAAGAAGAGCGTCTTGCCAAACTCCGCGCAGAGGAGGATGCCCGCAATGCTGCCGCCATGAAGGTGGCAGAGGAGGAACGGAAAGCATTGATTGCCAAACAGGCCGAAGAGGAACGGTTGGCAAGCATGCGTGCAGATGAGGAAGCGCGCAAAGTGGCAGAGATCAAAGCAGCGGAAGAAGATCGGTCAGCACAACAGGCACGCAAGGCCGAAGAGGAACGCCTCAAGGCCGAGGCCGTCAGGACCGAAGAAGAACGCAAACGGGCCGAAGCCGCCAAAGCCGAAGAAGAAAGGCGCGCAGGAGATGCCGAACGGGCCGCTGCCGAGCAGCGCAATCGCGATGAGCAGGCCAAGGCCGATGACGAACGAAGGAAAAAGGAGGCGCGGGAGCGTGCCGAGCGTGAACAAAAGGCAAATGCCAATGCCGCTAAGATCATTGCGGAGCAGAAGCCCATGAGCATAGCCGATGCCGGGCACATCGTTTCACGTTCTGAGAATGTTTTCCGTGAGGGAACCATGGAGGTCACCGAGGTCACCATCAATCGGGAGCGGCAGACCTTCGTTTACCGTATGGTGCGCCACGACTGGGGCGGCATCTTCTATTTCAAGAACGATAACAGCATCACCAAACGCGATTTTGATGCTGAATCAACCGCGAAGGAGTGAAATCCTTTATCAGGCATGGAGAATTTCGCCACTCAAAGGAATGTCTCCTATCAGTTGTCGGATTCCAATCTCAATCCTTGTAATTCCTGTTCACGTCCTCCAACGAAGGGAACACCGTGCTCTCGTCCCCGGCCTTGCGTGCCCAGCTCAGGTATTTTCCTGTTCCGATGCAAGCATAGGCACGCAGGGAATCGCGTGGGGCCATCCTGCTGTGCTGATATTTCTTCCAGCTTTTGTCCGCCTCCTGCACACATACCATCACATCGATGGACTCGGTGCAGATGTTGCGCAGATAGACCGCATAGCTGTCCTGCGAATTGGCACATTGTGCACAGCTCTCGCCCCAGCCAGAACGGTACTTCTCCACGCAGTCGCCATATTCATCCATGGTGACAGGGGCAGAAGATGGTCCAGACAGTGCGATGACAGTGAAAGTGGTCAGGATGATGATGAACTTGAGCATGATGGTCAAGGTTTACAATGGTACTGTTCTGATAGATGCTTGGCGGTCGGGTCTCCCAGACCAAGGGCAAATTTCCAATCTTCACAGGCCATACGCACATTGGCCATGGAAAGATGCACTCTGCCCCGTTCGATATATGCAGTCGGGTTCTCGGCCTCTGCACCTATGATGGCTGTGAAGTCTGCCAGCGCGCGTTCGTATTCACCGGTTTCGTGAAAGGACATGCCCCGCTTCACCAATGCAGGCACATTGACAGGATCGTATTCGATCACACCGGTGAAAAAAGCAATGGCATGCCCGTGCTCACCTATTTCAAAGTAGTGCTGCCCCTCGTTGTACATACGTTCCAGGTCTTGCGCTGTCGCACACGTTGACAATGCACAGATCAAGGTCAATGTCCAAAGTGTCTTCATGCGCCCATCATTCCTATCAATATCTATCAAACATCATTCTACTGCAACCCATCACATCCATTCTTTGTAGAAAGAACCTCATATTTGCCAACCTTGTTCCCGAGCTTGATTTGCGAGGTTGAAGGTGATAAAATGATTCCGAATATCGTGCTACGCGCTATTTTTTGCTGTTTGCTCCTCCACCTGTCATTGTCCGACTTGGCAATGTCGCAACAGCTGAGCATCACTGTCCGCTACGGCATCAGTGACGGGGTGCGCACAGGTAGCAAGTTCACCCTCAATCTCAACGGTTCGCCTTTGAAAATGCTGCGTCCAGCACCAGAGATCATCAACGAGAAACTGGATTTCGGAAATATGTACGTGTTGGTTTTCGAGAAACCTGGCCATGTGACCAAAAGCATCGCCATCAATACGGCCAAGGTTCCTACTGATGTGCAGAAGGGAGGTCTCAATCTGACGCTGTCCGTATCCCTTTCAACAGAAGGGAAGCCTGACGATCCCGACACGTTCATCAAATACACTTATGATGCCGCCTCCAATGGATTCATCAAGGAGCGAAGCGGCCCTGAAGTGACGTATGGGCAGACCGCAGAAGCGCGCAAAAGCGCAGAGGAACTTTACAACCTCATCACCAAACAGGAAGAGAAAGAACTACAGTACAAGCAGCATTTCGTGAAGGAGGATGCCCTGGAAGGGCGCAAGGGCGAATTCTCGCAGAAAAAAGAAGAGCAGGATGACGAAGTGCAAAGAGCAAAGGAGGAACAGAAGGCGGAGACCATTCGCAGGGCCGATGAAGCGCGGGCTGCCCGGGTTGCGCAGATAGAGGAACAGCGCAAACAGTCGATGTCCGAATCGGAACGCAAGGAGACTGAGAACCTGAAGAAACGGGAAGAACAGCAGCGCAAACAGATAGCTGAGATTCAGGCCAAGGAAGCAGTTCGGAAGGAAGAAGACAAGAAGCTGCAAGAGCAGAACCGCATTGAGGCGGAGGCCAGACGTGCGGAAGAGGACCGCAGACTGAAGGATGCGGCAGCCAAACAGGCTGAAGAAGCGCGCAGAAAACAGGAGGCCGCTGCCAAGGCCGACCTTGAGAAACGTAAACGTGAAGCACGGGAGAAGTTCCAGCAGGAGCAAGGCGGTCAGACCGCCAAACCTGCCTCAGCTGCCGAAGAGCGGCCAATGACCATTCAGGAGGCCGGCAAGATCGTGTCGCGCACAGAGGAGATCATCAAGGAGGACAAGCGTGTCATCCGTCAGATCACTATAAAACGAGAGCGGCAGACCTTTGTGTACCGTCAGGTGAAGTATGATTGGGGCGGCATCTACTACTTCAAGAACGACATGGACATCACCAAGAACGACTTCGAACTGGAGACGACCTTGGAGAAGTAGTCCTTAAGGCAATTTGAAAATGCGTGCCTGTCGGCAGACAGGGGAAACAGTGGGACATCTCTAACTGTCGAGTTACCGATCCGCTCAGGCTATCTGCCCATGGGATGGATAACGCTGACGATCCGCTCAGGCGATCTGCCCACGGGATGGATAACGCTGACGATCCGCTCAGGCGATCTGCCCACGGGATGGGGAACGTTGACAATCCGCTCAGGCGATCTGCCCACGGGATGGGGAACGTTGACAATCCGCTCAGGCGATCTGCCCACGGGATGGATAACGCTGTCGATCTGCTCAGGCGATCTGCCCACGGGATGGGGAACGTTGACAATCTGCTCAGGCGATCTGCCCACGGGATGGGGAACGTTGACAATCTGCTCAGGCGATCTGCCCACGGGATGGGGAACGTTGACAATCTGCTCAGGCGATCTGCCCACGGGATGGGGAACGTTCTTGAGCTGCCCAAGAGATCTTTTCTTCCCGTCAGTAACGTTCTTGAGCAGCTAAAGAGATCTTTTCTTCCCGTCAGTAACGTTCTTGAGCAGCCCAAGAGATCTTCTCTTCCCGACCATGACCGAGCGTCAATAGTAGCGTGTTCAATCCTTACCTCCACCGGTCAACTTCCGCTTACCGGCCCAGCCGAACGAATAGCCCACCTTGAGGTCGAGGAAATCTGCCACCTGATGATGGGCTTTCAATCCCGCACTGACAAAAAGCCAGGGGGTCACATGGAACGTGAGTTCGTGGCGATGATACCAACGTGCTATCTCCGGAAAATCGTCAAAGGCATAGACCCCCACATATTGCCCGAACTGAATCTTGCCCAGCCAGAACTCATGGCCCACATAGACCGAGGCCCGATGGTGGCTGCGTGTCGGGTCATCGGACCGAAGGATGCGCACCCTGCGCGAAATGTCCATTTCCCATGTAGCCCCGCCTGCCACAGCCGATGAACGGTGGAACCAGCGCGCATATTGCGCACTTATGTTGAGCACCCAGAACTGCGCTGGATTCTGGGCCGAAGCGTTCTTCAAGGCGTTGCCCACATCCAGCTCAAAGCGGTTCTTCTTCTCGGGCGGTGGTCTGCGCATTCTGCCGCGTGCGGCCAGCGCCACAGGCCGGAAGGTGTATTCCACGCCCAGATGGCCAGATGGGAAATTCAACCCCTTGTTGGGGTTACGGATGCCTCCGTTGCTGATGTGGTTGTAATTGCCACCGATGCGGATGTTCCAGCGGTCGGTTACCCGATAGCTGAATCCGATGCCCAGCACGAGTGGGAAGGCCACATTTGTGCTGTAGGCAAGATTGTGAGGATTGCTCACCTCGTGATATGGCCTGTCCATGAAGGCAAGTCCCAGAAGCCCAATCCTGAATGAAAGATTGAACCTGCGCGGCACGAAGAACACAGGTTCCACATAGATGTAGGTGTAATAGGCCGAACCGAGCACGGGGCCATTGTCGAAATTGAAATAGTTGACCGAGAGTCCCACTCGCGGATAGCAACTGCAAAAGCGATAGGCCTTGTCGGTGATGAGCTGCCAGCCCAGATCGGCCTCGAACCCGAAAGGGTAGGACTGCTTGAATTCAAACTCGGAGGAGTGTTTGAGCAGATAGCCGTAGTGCCCACGAAGTCCAAGTGAGAAGATACTCCTGCGCGTGCTGTCGGGCGCAGTCTGTGCCAATGCTGATGCGCTGAGCAGAACGCAGAGGGCTATGACGGATGTACGCAGCACATGCGAACTTATGAAAGAAGTATCTTTCCTGTCATTGGACCATGACCAGCCAACTGGCAGCTACTCCATTCCTCTGTCAATACTGTTCGTTGGAGCTCGGAAAGTCCTTGGCGCGCACATCTGCAATGTAGCGCTGCACGGCCAACGTCATGTCCTCGTGCAGGTTGAGGTATCTGCGTAGGAAGCGGGGACTGAACTCATTGTTCATGCCCAGCATGTCGTGCGACACCAGCACCTGCCCGTCCACACCACCGCCTGCACCGATGCCGATTATGGGCACTTCGAGTTCTGAAGCCACGCGGCCGGCCAGTTTAGCAGGTACTTTCTCCAGAACGATGGCAAAGCAGCCCGTCTCTTGCAGAAGATGTGCATCCTCAATGAGGCGGTCAGCCTCTGCTGTTTCCTTCGCTCGTACCGTGTATGTCCCGAACTTGTAGATGCTCTGTGGGGTGAGGCCCAAATGGCCCATCACCGGGATTCCGGCAGAGAGGATGCGCTCCACAGATTCGCGGATCTCGCGTCCGCCCTCCAATTTCACGGCATGTGCGCCAGACTCCTTCATGATGCGGATGGCCGAAGTTAGTGCCTCCTTGGAATTGCCCTGATAGGATCCGAAGGGCAGATCCACCACCACCAACGAACGCTGCACACCACGGATCACCGATGCTGCGTGATAGATCATCTGATCGAGGGTGATGGGCAGGGTGGTCTCGTGCCCGGCCATCACGTTCGATGCCGAGTCGCCAACGAGTAGAATGTCGATGCCCGCACCATCGAGGATGCGCCCCATGGTGAAATCATAGGCAGTGAGCATGGCTATCTTCTCGCCATTGCGCTTCATCTCTTGAAGCACGTGGGTTGTGACCCGTTTTACGCTTTTGTGTACTGACATCAATCGTTCTTTTTCTCAGCTTTTCTAACAGGAATGGGCAATGGAGAGGCCTCAGGCAATGCTTCGGATGGAGGTGCTGCGATCTCCTTGTTCGGGTTATCCTTCTTGCCAGCTTTGCCTTCGCTCTTCTTGTCCTCCTTTGGTTTCCCGACCGGCTGTTCTACAGGTTTGGCGTCCGGGGCCGTTGACTCTGTGGCTGCAATGGGTTTGAAGTTCTTCCTTTCCCATTCCTCCTGCTCCTTCGTAAGGCGCTTGTCCTGAAGTTCGGCCTCGATCTCACTCTTCGTGTTGATGGACTCCTGCCTGTCGCGCTCCACTTTCTGCACTTCCGCCTTCTTGATGCTCTTGTCCAACAGGGCCAATTTCAGTTTGCTGTAGGTCTGGTGTGTGGTGCGCAGCGAGTCGCGGTAGGTCTGCACCTGCGATTCGAGCCGCTGGTTCTTGACAATCTCGTCCTTCAGACTTCTGGCAACGGTCAGAAAGGCATCCTCGTCCATGTCCACAAGAATCTCGTTGCGGAATTCGGCCAACTGTTTGTTCTGCATGGTCAACCGCTGGTTCTCGGAGATGAGTCCCCCGATCTGATCCTCCATAACGCTCACTGCTTTGATGCGTTCAGTCTGACATTCGCGCAGATCCCTGTCTTTCATTTCCAGTTCAAAGCGCAACTTGGTGATCTGCTCGATGGGGGTGACGGGCGTGTTGTTGACCACCGCGCTGCTATCACCGGCAGCAATCGTCTGGGAAGTGGCATGGACGTGGAAGAAATCGGCCTTGGCCTTGGTGCCGGGGCCAATGACCAGTCCCATCTGCCCAGGGCCATAGTCGGGCACATCGAATGACTGGGCGAATTTCCCATTGATATAGACATCCACCTGCGGCAATGCTGCACGCACCTCCAGATCGTTGTAGTCGTCCTTTCCGCGAAGCAGGTTCGACTTCACCCAGCCCTTGTCCTCTGCGGTTCCGGAGATGTAGCGGTAGTATGCCCCCACCAACTGTTTCACCCTGTATTGCTTGAATTTGTTGAACTCAACCACCACGGCCCCCTTGCCATCGCGCTGCACAAGACACACGATTCCGATGGACTGGTCCGGTGTCTCGGCAGGGCCCATCTTCAAACGCGAAATGATGCTGAAGACGCGAAGGCTGTTCTCCCACTTGGTCACAAAGGCGTAGGCGCTGTTGGGATTGTTGCGGTGCATGAACAGATCGCCCTTATCGGGCATATACAGGTTCTCTACCGAAGACATGTAATTCCAGTTGGCATTCTCCTCAGAGAATTCCTCGCGCAACTGCTGCACATTGTATTCCAACGTGATCGGATTCTGGCCCCAAAGGCCCACTGCGGGCAGCACGAGCGCTGCAAAGGTGAATAAGTGTCTTTTCATGAGGGGTGATGACATGAACAACAAGGCAGGACGGCAAAGCTATACAAAGTATAAGGAGACGTTCGCTTTTCGGTGCTGTCAGTTCCACCTTGCACATACCGCTATCTTTGCGGCCCCAACTCATGGACATGTTTCAAAGAACATTCTTGGGCCTATTGGCCACAATGCTGCTCAACAGCTGCTCGACCGAATTTGATCTGGTGGGCGAATATCAGGACCGGGCCGTGGTCTATGGTCTGCTCGACCCCAACGACAACCCTGCCAATGGCGGTGATGGACACCTGTTCCGGATCCAGAAGACGTTCCTCGGTCAGGCCTCGGCCTACGATATGGCATTGGTGCCCGACTCGTCCTATTTCCCTTACGGATCACTCAAGGTGAATCTGGTTGAATACGGTTCCAATGGATCGCAGGCAAGGTTCGCAATGGACACCACCAGCATTGACAACAAAGATCCTGGCAACCCCGATGATGATGATTTCGATTTTTTCGGAGGAAGACAACGGTTGTACCTCAGCGGGCACGACCTCGACCCGTCCAAAGAATATGGACTTGAGATTCTGAAGATCGACCCCAACACACAGGACACGGTTTACAGGGCCGATGCGCGAACAGCCATCGTCAATGCCTCCAATTTCAAATTCGAGAATCCGAACAGCAACTCGCCTGTGCCGCAGCAGATGGACATCTACAACGCGTCCATTCAGACTTTCAAGGACTACAACATGCGTTTCAAAACCGTTGCCAATGCTCCTATCTACGAAGTGTGGTTGCGGTTCCATTATCGCGAAGTGATCAATGGCGTGGAGACCCCGAAGAGCATTCTATGGCTGGCCGCAAGGCTCGACAAGCTTGGCACCAGCGGCAATCAGACCACGCAAGTGCCGCTTTCGGGCGAGAGTATCATCCGTAGGATCGGAGAAATGGTGGCTGCCAATGCAGATGCGGTACGAATCATTGGTATCCCCGGCCCCTTCCCCAACAATACCCGCGATCTGGATGTGATGGTGCTAATGGGCGGTCAGAACCTTGCTGATTTCATTGAGATCAACAGCACCAGCAACACCAGCGCGGTACAGGACAAGCCCACCTATAGCAACATCGACAACGGTCTGGGGCTGTTCTCGAGCCGCACCTCATCGACCTACGAGGGCGTCTATTTCTCCATCAGCACACTGAATGCCTTGGAAAGCAGTCAGTACACTGCCGGGCGCAACTTCATGCGAGAACCCTGATCAACGCGTGAACACCCAATTGTCCGCATCCGAAAGGTCTTGGGTGAAACGGTAGCCTCCTCCTTCAAAATCCTTCAGGTCTTCGGCATCGGTGATCCGGTTGCGGATGGCGAATCCGCTCATCATTCCTCGCGCCTGCTTCACATAGAGGAACAGCGATTTGAGCTGACCATTCTTGTAATCCTTGAATGAAGGCGTGATGACCTGCGCGTTCAGTTTCTTGGCTTTCACTGCCTTGAAATACTCGGCAGAGGCCAGATTGACAACCACATCAGCTCTCAGGACTGAAAGCTGGGCGTTGATGCTTTCCGTGATGCTGTCGCCCCAGAAATCATAGAGGCTCTTGGATTTCCTCACCGACAGTCTGGTTCCCATCTCCAAACGATGGGGCCTGATGAGGTCCAGGGGGCGCAACAGGCCATGCAGCCCACTAAGAATGCGCAGATGCTGCTGGGCGAAATCGAGATCTCCGACCGACATGCTGGCCGCATCCAGCCCTTGGTAAACATCGCCATTGAAGGCCAGCAGGGCCTGCTTCAGCTCGCCTTGGGTGAAATCCGACTCCCAGGCCGCGTAGCGTTCCCTGTTCAGATAGGCGAGATCCTCGCTCAGATCCATCAGCTCACGGATCTGTTTCACCGATAGTTTCCGCAGCGCACTCATCAACTGCGATGAACGTTCCAGTCCATCTGGCAGGGTATGGGGGACAAGATCGGCCAATGGCGAAAAGTCGAGCTTCTTGGCAGGCGAAAGGAGAATGAGCATCTGACCGGGTGTGGGTTGGAGATGAACATCGCAGTTGCGCAATGTTCGGTCTGCCAAATATGCGAAAGTCAAGTGCAGTTCGGCAGTTGAAGTCGATATTACCTTTCTGCAAACTTGTTGGACACGTGAATCACGTATGAGTAATACGCATAATTTCGGGATTTCAATTGCATCCCTATCATGGACATTGCCGCAATTATGAAAAACGCGGGTTTCTTGCTGGCAGCGGCCCTGCTGGTCTATGTTGTTGTGCTCCTACTATTGCGGTATTCCAAATACTACCGCTTGGTCAACTGTCCCGTCTGTGGGCAGAAACTGAGCCGTCACAAGCGCAAGGGAACAGAGAAATGGATTACCGGACTTTCTCTGGGCATCCTGCCAGTGAAGCGCTATCGCTGTTACGGGTGCTATTGGGAAGGTCAGGCCTTTGAGATTCCGAAGACCACAGAACTGAAAGAAGCAGAGGAGTGACCGCATTCCGGTGTGCGTTCCAAAACCGCGTTCAGTCCCACTTCATGAATTTGGAAGTGAACGTCTCTCCCATTGATTCGGCAATAATGAAATAGATGCCCTGCCGATAGCCATATACAGGGATGTAGAGCTGTTCGTTGCTCACGCTGTGCATGAACCGGTAGTACATGATATTGCCGGTGCGGTCGAAGATGTAGATGTTGACATCGCCCTCGAAACGCGTGGCCACGCTCAGATTGATGAACTCCCCGACAGGGTTGGGATAGAACCTGAATGCCACCTTTTCGCAAGGCCCTTCGCTATAGAAGTTGAGGGCGGCATACTGCCAGTGGCAGAAATTGATATAGGTGACCTGATCGCACCCACAGACGGGAATGTAATCGTTGTAGCAGGGCGGATTCTGGAGTGGGAAGGAAAGACTGTCAGCACATTGGCCCTGCACATTCAAGGCGAGCGAGAGCGCAATGGAGAAAGTGGTCAGGAACTTCATTCGGCCTCCGAAGTTAAGCTGTCCTGAACAAACAGCTTGACTTTTCCACCGAAGTGAAGGCTCAGGTGGCGATTAAGATGATGGGCCGTGTCCGTCCTTATCTCGGCCGACTGCAACCAGCCCGCATCCGGAAGTGGTCTGAGTGCCAGCAATGTGTCGCCAAGCTCCACAGCCTCTGCAATGTTCTGCATCCTGTCATCCACCGCTTCTGCGTAGCGCATGGCACGCGGCAGTTCGATGGCCAGTTCACCTACCTGATAGCCCAGCAGCACCACCTGTGCCACCAGTGCCAGATGGAACAGCCAGCCCTTGAGCTTCGCATCCAACCAATCGCCCAACTGCCACGCCATGGCCGCGCCCAACACAAGCATCGCGGCAGAGATGGGAAGCCATGCCCTGTCAGGCCCCATATCGCTCATCAGCAGCCCCATCATCAACGAAACAAACAGCATCATAATGTCGGTCAGGGCAAAACCGTGGCGGTTGCCGCTGAAAAGCTCCGAGAGTCCACTGACCTGACTTTGGCGTGTGATCATCCCCATCCAGGCCACGGGCAGCAGGAATGCCAGCATCGCTGGCAGCACAGTTGGGATGCGGAACAGCAGCAGCCGACCATAATTCTTCAAGGCTATCAACAGTCTGTCTGTCAATGGCATTTGCGGCAGATGTTCAAAGCGCACCTGTGCCCCATTGCCCATCGCATCGATGATGAGACCTGTGAGGCAGGCGATGGTCGCTACATGGAACATCCTCGGGCCGATGCTTTCACCCCGCAGCAGACCGATGTAGATGAGCAGGATGAGCGTACACACGGCCACTGTCTCGGATGAACCGCCCACATAAAGGAATACCAATGTCACCATTGGAATGCGCCACCACTTCCCGCCATTCATAATCAGCAGCCCGAAACCGAACGCCACGGCCAGCACTCCCCACAGATACATGGGGACCGAACAGAGCCAGTACCACGTGTCGCCCGTGCCGAACGACACATAGAACAGCCCTGCCAACACATAGAATGGCAGATAGAGATACATGATGGTGAACTCTTGGAAGATGATCTTGAACAGCATCGCAAAGGCCGCCCAGCCCAGCGCCATTGTCAGCACGTGAAGCAGCGGCAGCGTGACTCCGTCCTGCCACCCCGAAAAGAACCCATTGACCACCAGGGTCGATGCCCAGCGCGGGTTCCAATTGTGGTAAAGCAGCACCATCGCATCCCAAACGCCATGCTCCCGCGTCAGCGCCAGATATTGGAAATCATCAGCAGACGGGCGGTTATAGAAACCTATGGACAGGAATGTGACCACGAAGATGAACGCATTCGCGCCCATCAGCAGGTTCATCCATTTCTCGCGTGTGGTGTCCATTTGTTCTTCAGCGTTGATATGGCGTAGGGATGGAAAACAGGCAACAAACGGACACCTCGGTCATGCGGAGACCATTTTCAATTTTCGGGGACTAATTTCCACTCCCTACCTGCATTTCATTGTCTATCAACCTCTGGTTATACTGTTGAATGAATGCCTTGACGCGGAGTTCCAGCGAATCCACAACATCCGGCCGAGCGGTCAGCAGATTCTCCCGAAGCATCGTATCCTGCTTGAAATTGAACAGAGCTGTGCTGCGGCTGCCATCGAACTGAAGCAGATGGTCACCCATGAAGATCTGATGGAAACCGTTGTAGTTGACCACAAATGGCTCCAAGCTGTCATTGAGCACGTCATTGCCGAAGGCGATGAAAGGGCTGTCGTGGCCCAGATGATTCAGCACGGTGGGCATGATGTCGTTCTGCTGTACCAATCTCTTCGAGCGGCCATGCAGACTTCCATCGGGACGATAGAAGATGATGGGAACTGCGAACACCCCTGCACTGGTCTGAAACTGGCGGTGGTGCGTGTCAACATTGGTGTGGTCGGCAGTGATGACGAAAAGGGTATTGTCGAACCAAGGCATCTTGGACGCGGTGGCAAAGAATCTTCTGAGCGCGTTGTCCGTGTATCCGATGCACTTGTGGATGCTTAGATTGCCTTCTGGAAAAACACCTTTGTATGATTCTGGGACACTGTAGGGATGATGCGATGACACAGTGAAGACGGCCGTATGAAATGGTTGGCGCATCCCATTCATCTGTGCAGCGAAGAATTGAAGGAACGGCTCGTCCCAGATGCCCCAATTGCCGTCAAAGTCTGCATTGTTGCCATATTCATCCCTGCCCACATACTTCTGATAGCCAGCGATGCGCGCAAATGCCTGAAAGCCCATTGACCCATTGGGCGCACCATGGAAGAACGCAGTGGAATACCCATGCTCGCCCAGAATGGAAGCAAGGCTGTTGATGTCATTGCCAGCGTAGGGCGTGAGCACATAAGGCTCTACCAGCGATGGGATGCTTGCAAGGATCGAAGGCATGGCATCGATGGATTTCTTCCCATTGGCAAAGGAGTGCTCGAATGTCAGGCCCTTACCGATCAATGAATCGAGAAACGGGGTGTAGCCCACACTCAGGCCGTTGAGCGCACCGATATATTCTTTGCCGAAACTCTCCAGAATAATGACCACCACATTGAGGGGACGGAAGACGGCACTGTCGGCAGGCATCCGGACAGGTGAAAAGAGGGCCGCCATCTCAATTTCATCCTTGAAATAATCCACTTTCTCCAGCGGAGTGATCTCCAGTGTTTTGAGAATGGCGAAAGGCGTGTTGAGCACCACGGCCATTTCCAGCGGACGCTGCACGTACTGCCCCGCATTGCTCAGGGTGATGGGCCGAAGCCCTTTTTCAAAGCCACCGCGCACACCGCCCACGAAAGCCACCGTGCCGATGCAGAGCAACAATGCGCCAACGGGAAAGTAAATGCCTGCCCGGGACAGTTTCGCTGGACGCGGCAGTGCCTTGCCATAGGTCAGGAAAAGCAACGCGACCAAAGCGGCCAGCAACAGTGCCAACCACCAGTAGTCGACCATGAACCGGAGCGAAAGCCCCACCATGTTGGTCTCGTTGCTGAACTCCTGCACCACGCTGGCGGTCGTTCTGCGAAGGGTGAATCGGAAATAGGCGATGTCGATGCAGTTAAGCCCCAACGCGATCGTGTTGCTCACAAGAAAGAGCCATTTGGCCGACAGTTGATAACCGGAGTTGTATCGGAATGGGAACGGTACCGTGAAAAGGAAAATGAACAGGATGTTGACGTAGAGCACGGCCACGAGGTCGAAACGCAGGCCGCCCACCATCATCACGGCCAACCGTTCTGGTGTCACATCGGGAAAAAAACCAAGGTTGTAGAAATAGAAGACCGCCCTGAGCATCGAAAAGAGTACCAGCACCACCAGCAGGCGCCTGAGAAGCGCAGCATAGAGGTCGAGGCTCAGGGAGTTCAATGCTGTGGCGATGGACATTGGGGCCGGTCTGGAATCCCGTCAAAAATAGTGAGCCGACCGAGGGAGCCGTCAGGCCTGTTCTGCCGCGCTTCGTACCGGACCCAAAGGGACGGAATAAAGAACAAAAAACCCGCTAACGTATTCAGTTAGCGGGCTTTGATGTGACCTGGCTGGGGCTCGAACCCAGGACCCTAACATTAAAAGTGTTATGCTCTACCAGCTGAGCTACCAGATCGGGAGGTGCTTTGAAAAGCGGGTGCAAATATAGGTTTTCGGTTCACTCGTCCAAAGCCTATCGGGCATAAAGGAAAAACTTCATGAATCCCAACGGGGACAGGCATTCCCGTCACTTATTCAATCGGATGGAATGCCCCATCTTATCACGCTTCGTATCGAGATAGAAGCGATTGTGGTCGTTGGCCTCAAGTTCAATGGGCACATTCTCGACCACTTCGAGGCCATAGCCTACCAGCCCGGTGCGTTTCTTCGGGTTGTTGCTCATGAGCAGCATCTTGCTCACCCCAAGGTCGCGCAGAATCTGGGCCCCGATGCCATAATCGCGCTCGTCCATTCCGAATCCGAGGGCCAGATTGGCCTCAACGGTGTCCATGCCCTGTTCCTGAAGTTTGTAGGCTTTCAGCTTATTGATCAGTCCGATGCCACGCCCTTCCTGATTCATATAGACAATGACCCCTTTCCCTGCCTCCTCCACCATGCGCATGGCTGTTTGAAGCTGCGCACCGCAGTCGCATCGGCAGGAACCGAAGATATCGCCCGTGACACATGAGGAGTGAACACGCACCAGCACCGGCTCGTCCTTCTCCCACGTGCCTTTGACCAATGCCAGATGGTTCTGGTCGGTGGTGGTCTGACGATAGGCGTGAAGTTGAAAATCGCCCCATTCGGTGGGCATGTTCACATCCACCACGCGCTCAATGAGCGACTCATGGGCCATTCGGTACTCGATCAGGTCTTTGATGCTGATGAGTTTGAGCCCGAACCGTTTGGCAATTACTGTGAGCTCGGGCAGGCGGGCCATTGTGCCGTCCTCGTTCATTATCTCTACGATGACCCCGGCAGGCTCAAAGCCCGCCATGCGTGCAAGGTCTATGGCCGCCTCTGTGTGTCCGGCCCTTCGCAGCACTCCACCTTGACGGGCCCTGAGCGGGAAAATATGACCTGGCTTTCCAAGCTCTTCTGGACGGATGTTGGGGTCGATGAGCGCTTTGACCGTCTTGGCACGGTCGCTCACCGATATGCCGGTGGAGCAGCCATGGCCTATGAGGTCGACACTGACTGTGAACGGGGTCTCGAAAGCTGCACTGTTGCGGCTCACCATCAGTTCGAGGCCCAAAGCCTCGCATCGCGATTCGACCAACGGGGCGCATATCAGTCCACGGCCGTGCGTGGCCATGAAATTGATCATTTCGGGGGTCGCGCAGCGTGCAGCGGCCACGAAGTCTCCTTCGTTCTCGCGATCTGCATCGTCCACCACAATGACCACTTTTCCATTGCGGATGTCTTCGATGGCATCCTCTACGGAATCCAGCACTATCTCATTTTCGCTCATGATGTGAATTGGGGCCGCAAAGGTAAGTGGTTGTAGGAGGTAATGTCCTCTGGGGTGCGGCCTGCAGATCGGAATGTCACAGCATCCATGCTGGCACCCCAGCGGCATGGATGAAAGGCTGTTGGTGAATTGCCGGAGATCATTCCCCGATCCCATGAAATCTGCAGACCGGGCGCTATTCGATGCTGAACCCCATCGCCACCTTGTTCCTTCTGTATGGGAAGAAATCGACCAGACGGCCATCGCGGTGCATGTGCTGCATCTCTTTCCAGAATGTGGTGTCGAAGAGGTCGGCATGATGCTCCATGAACACCCTGCGCAGCTCGCCCAATGGGGCCATGAAGGCATCGAACTCCTCGGGGAACACATCGTTGTCTGCCACGGTGTACCATGGTTCGCCCGAATAGACCTGTTCTGGCCTGCGCGGGGTGGGAATCCTTCGGAAATTGACCTGATCGAGGAAACATAGCTCGTCATAATCATAGAAGATGACCCGACCATGACGTGTGACCCCGAAATTCTTCAGGAGCAGGTCGCCTGGAAAGATATTGGCGGCAGCCAACTCCTTCACCGCATAGCCATAGTCGATGATGACCGCAGCGGCCCTGTCGGGCGGGGCGGTCTCGAGCAGCAGGTTCAGTGGCACCAGTTTCTTCTCGGTGAACAGGTGCCTGATCACAAGTCTGTCGCCCTTCACCGAAGCGCTCCCGCCACATTCATTCAGCAGTTCGTCAAGCACCGGCCCAGAGAAACGGTCGAGGTCGAATTCGATGTGGTCATACTCCATGGCATCGGCCAAGCGGCCCACGCGGTCGTGCAGAAGCACCAGGCGATAGCTGTCGATGACGTGCTGACGGCCGAAATTCTTGGTGGGACCGAACCTGTCGCGGATCACCTTGAACACCACATTGAAGGTAGGCAGGGTGAACACGGCCATGACCATCCCCTTGGTTCCGGGAGC
>JAIPBJ010000026.1 GCA_021739625.1 Flavobacteriales bacterium
CGGAGGGTGTCGAGCATGGGTCGGATAAGAGAATGTCAGGGGCCACAGTTCATCAGACCGGGTGCCCAGCTGTCAGTTGGAGTCCTCCGGCCCGCGATTCAAAGTGTTCAGAACTCACAGTTGTTCGGTGTCCTTGGAAAAGGGATCACGTCACGGACGTTCGTCATCCCCGTGATGAACATCATCAAACGCTCGAAACCGAGACCGAAACCACTGTGCGTCACAGTGCCGAACTTCCGCGTGTCCAGATACCACGACATGCTCTCCTCAGGGATGTGGAACTGCTTCATCTTCTCCAACAGCACCTCATAGCGCTCCTCGCGCTGCGAACCGCCCACGATCTCACCTATCCCCGGAAACAGGATGTCCATCGCGGCCACAGTGTTCCCGTCCTCGTTCAGCTTCATGTAGAACGCCTTGATCTTGGCCGGATAGCCCGTGATGATCACCGGTCTCTGAAAATGCTTCTCCACCAGAAAACGCTCGTGCTCGCTCTGAAGGTCTATGCCCCATTCATCCACAGGATACTGGAACTTCTTCTTCCTGTTAGGCTGCGAGTTGCGAAGGATCTCCACCGCCTCGGTATAGGAGATGCGCTCGAACCTGTTGTTGATCACAAAATCCAGTTTCTCTACCAGGCCGAGAGGACTGCGTTCTGCCTCGGGCTTTCCTTTCTCCTCCTCCGCAAGACGCTGGGCAAGGAAGGCGATGTCGTCCGCGCACTGCTCCTTCACGTACGCGATCACCCATTGCAGGAAATCCTCCGCCAGGTCCATGTTGCCGTGGATGTCGCAGAAGGCCACCTCAGGCTCTATCATCCAGAACTCGGCCAGATGCCGCGAAGTGTTGCTGTTCTCCGCCCTGAACGTGGGCCCGAACGTATAGACCTTGCTCAAGGCCAGCGCGGCCAGCTCGGCCTGCAACTGCCCCGATACGGTGAGATTGGTCTCCTTTCCGAAGAAATCCTGCGAGAAATCGACCGTGCCGTCCTCCTTCAACGGAGGCTTCTTGGCATCAAGAGTGGACACACGGAACATCTCGCCCGCACCCTCCGCATCGCTGCCCGTGATGATGGGCGAATGCACATTGAAGAAACCACGGTCGTTGAAATACTTGTGAATGGCGAACGTCAGGGAATGGCGCACCCTGAACACCGCACTGAAAGTGCTCGTGCGCACCCGCAGGTGGGCGTTCTCACGCAGAAACTCCAAACTGTGCTTCTTGGGCTGGATCGGATACTCATCCGGATGCGACTTGCCATGGACGGTGAGCTTCGCGGCCTTGATCTCCACAGTCTGGCCCTTGCCCTCGCTGGCGACCAGCCTTCCGGTCACAGCGATGCAGGCACCCGTGGTCACGTCCTTCAGGCTTTCCTCAGGAAACTGCCCCGACTCGAATACAAGCTGGATATTGTTGACGGTCGAACCATCGTTCAGCGCCACGAAATTCACGTAAGCGTTGCCGCGCTTGGTGCGTACCCATCCGCCCACCGTCACGTCACGGTCGAGGTCGGTGCTCTTCAACAGATCCTTAATGCTTTCCATACCTATTGTTTTGAGTTGCAAAGGTAGAAGGTCGTTGAAGTACAGGGAAAATGAAAATGCCTGCCCTGTCGGCAGACAGGGAAAATGGCATCGGGACCGTTCGGACCGGACCCCCAACGTTTCTAAGTCCGCATCTTTGGGCTCTCTAATCAAGCAACGATGAAGCTTTACACCATTGACACAGGATTTTTCAAATTGGACGGTGGCGCCATGTTCGGGGTCGTTCCAAAATCCCTTTGGCAGCGCACCAATCCTTCTGACGGGGACAACCTCTGCACATGGGCCATGCGCTGTCTGCTCATCGAGGATGGCAATCGCCTTATTCTGATTGACAATGGGATAGGCTACAAGCAGGACCAGAACTTCCTCAAGCATTATCACCTGCATGGCGATGCCACGCTCGAGAAGAGCCTTGCGACACATGGTTTCGGCAAGGACGACATCACCGATGTGTTCCTCACCCACCTGCATTTCGACCATTGTGGTGGCAGCGTGGCCTGGAACCGCGACCGCTCAGGCTTTGAAATGGCCTTTCGCAACGCCACCTATTGGAGCAACGCCCGCCACTGGCAGTGGGCCACAGAGCCGAACCGTAGGGAAAAGGCCAGTTTTCTCAAAGAGAACATCATCCCCATTCAGGAGAGCGGACAACTGAAATTCATCGAACAGGAGGGCACATGGCTTCCGAACATCGACATCATGTTCGTCAACGGCCATACCGATGCTCAAATGATCCCCAAAATCCGCTACAAGGGCCGCACCATCGCCTTTGTGGCCGACCTGCTGCCTTCGGTCGGGCACTTTCCAATCCCCTACGTCATGGGCTATGACACACGTCCACTCTTGACCTTGGAGGAAAAAGAAGGATTTCTGAAGGAGGCTGCCGCCAACAACTACGTCCTTTTCTTCGAGCACGACCCTGTCAACGAATGCTGCTCGGTGAGCGAAACAGAGAAGGGTGTCCGGTCAATGGACACGTTCAGGCTAAGCGAACTGTAATGCAAATGAAAGCCCCTGCCGCCATAAGCGGACAGGGGCTTTGTCCTCGGCCTCAACTTGGCGGGTTCGAGACCTCGGGCTGACTTAACAGATGGACAAGTGCCTGATTTTCGGCCTGCCTAATGTCGTTCTGAAGTTTTGAAAGGTAGGATATCACGCCAACCAGTGGCACATGGTAGAAGTGGTAGTGGGCCCAGTCCTGCTGATTGCCTTGCTTCTCATACGGCCTGCCAAGGTCGTAGGGGAAGGTGGCCGCCATGCGCGCCTGCATGTGGGGCGGATAGGTGGCCAGCACCGTCTGCCGCAGACCCTCCAGTTCCTTCACCAGCTGCGTGTGGTCAAACCGGCCCGGTGCCTCGGGGTGGAACATGAGATGTGTGGTAATATCGAAATTGGCCTTGTTCTTCATCTGCGCCAAAGGCAGCGTGCGCGCCTCGGCCTCGGTCACATCCTCGGTCTCGAACACGATGGTGGCCTTGAGGTCGTCTATGTAGTCATACACCGCATCGGTGCGCTCCTTCAGCACCTGTGCCGAGGCGTTGCTCCCCAGGTCGGCATACAGCAACTGATTGGTGGATGCGGCCGATGCCGATGCCCGCAGTTCATCATCGATCATCGTTGACCCCAGCTCATAGTTGAGGCTCGGGTTGATGCGCGCCAAGGCGAACACGAGGATAAGGCAGGTCATGGCCACCATGGATGTGGAGAGCGTCACCGGCCTATTGACCGATGTGTGGTACTGCTTATAGAAGTAGATGGGCACGTAGAGGAAGGCCAGCACCGCCATGCCCCCAAGCAGTATCGCCCCGGCACCGGGCCAGTGCATCACCTTGAAGAGCACCCCGAGCACCGAGAAGCTGAGACCCACCCAGCCCGATATGTGCATGATGTACTCGTTGCTGGGCGATTCCTTCAGTTTGTAGTGAAGGATCAGCGGTAGATAGGCAAGCACCAGCAGCCCTGCACCAAGGACTATCATGATGCTGGCCCCCGGCCAATGCATGAGTTTGAAAATCGTCCCCGCCAAGAGAAGAAATGTGGAAGTCAGCCCGAAAGTGAATGTTACCTTTTTCATGGTTGCATTTATTTCGGTTAGTAATTGGAAAGTGTCCTGTTGAACCTGCATCAGACCCCCCGGACCAAAGAGCCTGACTGTATGTAGAAAAGCGTCCTCAAACGAGTCGCCTTGACGCATTCTGTTCTCAATGCCTGTGCAGATGTGGTCGAGCAGGTCGTCATGCAGCCCATCATATGCCACCCCGTTCTGACGGATGTAGGCACTCACCAGTTCCATCTGTGTTTCGTTCAGTTCCATGACAGTTGCGGTTGCGGGGTGAAAGAGTGGAGAAGGTCGTTCATGGTCTGCGAGAAGCTGCGGAACTCCCGCACCTTCTCACTTGCTTGGGCATTGCCCTCATCTGTGAGCTTGTAATACTTGCGCACCCGCTTGCCTATGTTCTCATGCTCAGTGGCGAGCAGGCCATCGGCCTCCAGCTTGTGCAGCGTGGGGTAGAGCGCTCCTTCTGTGAGTTGGATCTTGCCTGCGGTGCGCTCCTTCACGTGCTGGGTGATCTCATATCCATACATCCTTCCCCGCTCGGCCAGCAGGCTGAGCACTATGGTCTGAAGGGTTCCTTTGACAAGCTCTTGTGGAAACATGCTGCAAACTTATGCATTAGTTTCTTATGTATTGATATCTTGGGTAAAAAATTTCTAAAAAAAAACGGAGGCAAGGCCTCCGTTTTTCAATTTCTTCATCGAAGTAAATGAAAATCAACAAGAAACGAGAAAATCAACCAGTCTTTGTACCGCTATCCCACGGTGGCTGATGGTGTTCTTCTGGTCAAGGCTCATCTGAGCAAAGGTCTCATGGAAGCCTTCGGGACGGAAAACAGGGTCATAACCGAAGCCCTTGCCTCCAACTCTTTCTGTCAGGAGTTCTCCGTTCACTTCGCCATCAAAGAAGTATTCCTTGCCTTGATAGATGAGGCAGATGACGGTGCGGAAGCGTGCCGAGCGGTCGGTGTGGCCTGCCAGATTGCGAAGCACCTTGTCCATGTTGTCGTCAAATGAGGAACCCTCCCCCGCATAGCGTGCCGAGTAAACGCCCGGTTCTCCGTTCAATGCTGTTATCTCCAGTCCGGTATCATCGGCAAAGCAGTCCATACCGGTGAGTTCAAAGAGATAGCGTGCCTTGATGGCCGCGTTCTCCTTAAGCGTGCTACCTGTTTCAGGAATGTCCACATCGCCCACCATATCGCGCAGACTGCGCACGTTGAAACGTGGTGCCAGCTTAGCACGCACCTCGTCAACCTTGTGAGAATTGTTGGACGCGAAGAGGATGTCCATCATTCCACCTTGATGGCGTTGGGCACCTTTTCCTTGAGCAGGGCGTAGGCGATCACGTCATCCATTGTTTTCACGTAGTGGAATTTGAGGCCCTTGAGGTACTCTGCCTCAATCTCGTTCACGTCCTTGCGGTTGTCCTCACAGATAACGATGTCGGTGATACGGGCACGCTTGGCCGCCAGTATCTTCTCTTTGATGCCTCCCACAGGCAGCACCTTTCCGCGCAGCGTGATCTCGCCCGTCATGGCCATGTGCGAGCGCACCTTGCGTTGAGTGAAGACAGATGCCAGCGCGGTGAACATGGTGATACCTGCCGATGGCCCGTCCTTGGGTGTGGCGCCTTCCGGAACGTGGATGTGCAGGTTCCACTTGTCAAACACTTCCGAATCGAGGTCCAGCTTGTCGGCATGTGCGCGCAGATATTCGAGTGCTATGGTGGCCGATTCCTTCATCACATCACCGAGGTTTCCTGTGAGGGTGAGCTTGCCCTTGCCTTTGCTCAGACTGGTCTCGATGAACAGGATATCGCCACCGACCGCAGTCCACGCCAGTCCGGTGACCACCCCGGCCACGCTGTTGTCCTGATACAGGTCGCGGTGCACCTTGGGCGGGCCGAGTATGTCCTCCACGTCCTGCGCAGTGATATTGGCACTCTTCGGTTCCTCCATGGCGATATGCATGGCGCGGTTACGGACAATCTTGGCAATGGTCTTCTCAAGCGAGCGTACACCGCTCTCGCGGGTGTAACTGTCGATGATCTTTTCCATCACCTTGCCACCGATCTTCACATCCGATGCCTTGATGCCATGCTCCTTCACCTGTTTCGGCAGCAGGTGTCGCTTGGCGATTTCCATCTTCTCCTCAATGGTATAACCGTTCACCTCGATAATCTCCAGTCTGTCGCGTAGGGCGGGCTGTATGGTGCTCAGGGTGTTTGCCGTGGCAATGAACAGCACTGTGCTCAGGTCGTAGTCAAGCTCCAGGAAGTTGTCGTGAAATGCATTGTTCTGCTCAGGGTCCAGCACCTCCAACAGGGCCGATGAAGGGTCACCGTGGGCATCGCGGGTCAGCTTGTCCACCTCATCAAGCACGAACACCGGATTTGAGAACTTGGCCTTGGTGATGTTCTTGAGGATGCGGCCCGGCATGGCCCCGATATAGGTCTTGCGATGACCGCGGATCTCCGACTCATCGCGCACTCCTCCAAGAGACATCCGCACATATTGTCGTCCCACGGCCGTGGCAATGCTCTTGCCCAAGCTGGTCTTGCCCACACCCGGAGGGCCGACAAGACAAAGGATCGGAGCTTTCATGTCGCCTTTCAGCTTCAGAACGGCAAGGTGTTCAATAATGCGCTCTTTCACCTTGGTGAGGCCAAAGTGGTCGCGGTCGAGTATCCGTTTGGCATTCTTAAGGTTGAAATTGTCCTTCGACTTCTCGTCCCACGGCAGGTCGAGTATCACTTCCAGATAGTTCATCTGCACCGAATACTCTGCTGCACTGGGATTCATCCGCTCCAATTTGGTCACCTCTTTGGCGAAATGCGCCTCGACCTCCTTGGCCCATTTCTTCTTCTTGGAACGTACCTTCAGTTCGTCAATCTCCTGTTCAAACGAATTCACCCCCAATTCTTCCTGAATCTGCTTCATCTGCTGATTGAGGAAATAATCTCGTTGCTGCTTGTCGATGTCCACCTTCACCTTGCTCTGAATCTGATTCTTCAGTTCCAGCATCTGAAGGCTCTTGGTCAGATGTTCCAATACCATGGTGGCACGCTGTTCCAAATTGGCCACCTCCAGCATCTTCTGTTTCTCGGCCACATCTGCGTCCATATTGGACGAGATGAAATTGATGAGGAACGAAGGACTTTCGATGTTCTTGATGGCGAACTCGCTCTCCGAAGGGATGTTGGGTGATTGACGGATGATGCTCAGCGCCAAGTCCTTCAGGCTGCCAACCAGCGCGTTGAATTCGCGTGTCTTCCCGGTCGGCTTCACCTCATCGAACGGGGTGATAGTGGCCTTGAAATAAGGCTCGGTCTGCAACATCTCCTTGATGGCGAACCGTTTCTTTCCTTGAATGATGACGGTGGTGTTGCCATCAGGCATGCGAAGCATCTTCAGGATGCGGGCAACGGTGCCGATGGCGTTCATGTCGCCCGGTGTAGGATCCTCTATACCCACATCCTTCTGCGCCAGCACTCCGATGATCTTGGACTTCTTGTAAGCATCCTTGATGAGTTTGATACTCTTGTCGCGGCCCACAGTGATGGGGATGACCACACCTGGGAAAAGGACAGTGTTGCGCAATGGCAGGATGCCGAGGATATCAGGTATCTCCTCTGCGTTCATGGATTCCTCATCCTCGGGCGAGAGCAGCGGTATGAACTCCGATTCCTCGTCAATCATTGGGGGCATAGCGAAAATGTTTTCGAAAGGGTCATTCATAGATTTGTTCTTCTCTGAAAAATGAAGGGGCGTAAAGGTACAAAGCCGAAAACCACCGTGCGGAAGCGTAGTGGTCATAGGAAAATCGAAAATGGTCGGTTGTTGGTCGGTGACAGATGTGCCTACCATTTTCCATGTTCATTTTCCAATTCTCTTCGGTCTGCGGCCAGATTCAACCAACGTGCCAATGGTCGAAATGTTGGTCGGATACGCCAAAAGGTCAGGCGCGGTAGCCCTTTGTCAGGTCGAACACGGTGCGGAGAATGCCTTCCTCCACTTTGTCCAAGGGCAGGCCTCTGCGCTCCATCATACGTGCTGCAGCCTCAAGCGCCTTATCGGGACGATATTCTATGAAGCCCGATGCCCCGCCCCATGTGAAAGAGGGGATGAAAGTGCGCGGAAATCCGGCCCCGAACACATTGGCGCTCACTCCCAGCACAGTGCCGGTGTTGAACATGGTATTGATTCCCGATTTGCTGTGATCGCCCATGATAAGGCCACAGAACTGTAGGCCGGTCCGCTCAAATCGGCCTGTGCGGTAGCTCCACACCCGCACTTCATCATAGTTGTTCTTGAGGTTCGAATTGTTGGTGTCGGCACCGAGGTTACACCATTCGCCAACCACAGAATTGCCGAGGAAG
This sequence comes from Flavobacteriales bacterium, assembly GCA_021739625.1. Lineage (GTDB taxonomy): Bacteria > Bacteroidota > Bacteroidia > UBA10329 > UBA10329 > UBA10329. Next base: position 7,981 of record JAIPBJ010000026.1, read on the forward strand.
CCGTCATGGCCTTTGTTAGAGTAACCGATGATCACAGAGTTGTTCACCTCGCCCCCCACCTTGCTGTGTGGCCCCACGGTGGTCGGGCCATAGATCTTCGCGCCCATTTTCACCTGACCGTGTTCGCAAAGGGCGAATGGCCCTCGGATGATGCAGCCTTCCATCACCTCCGCATCCGTACCGATATAGACCGGGCCGCTTGTCGTGTTCAGAATGCTGGCCTCCACCTTGGCTCCTTCCTCAAGGAAGATTGAACCGCTGCCTAACACGGTATTTGTGGCCGACAGCGGCACACTCTTTCTTCCGGCAGTCAACAATTCAAAATCGGCAGCCAGCTCATTGCCGTTCTTCGAGAATATGTCCCAAGGATGTTGGATGACGGTCACATCGCCAGTGAACCCAATTGCATTCGATTGCAAGGCTGTAATCTCCACATCTGCTTGGTCTCCACGCATCGCAATGACCAGTTCGCCCTGCGCCAATTGCTGTCCCGTTGAAAGCCGTAGAATGGCCTCCACCAATCCGTCAGTAGGACACACCGCCCCATGAATGAGCAGATTATCATCCCCAGCGTTGATGGGGAATTTCTCAGAGAGATACGCTTCAGTCAAAGTGCCTGTGGCGGCTCCAAGCCGTTTCTCCCATTTCTCGCGGATTGTGAGAATGCCGATGCGCAGGTCGCACACAGGCCGGGTAAAGGTGAGCGGGAGCAGGTCGGTGCGGAACGGGCCGTCAAAAAGAATGATGTTCAATGTCTTGCTATTTCAATCATTTTACAATGAATTCGGGTACCACTGCTCAAGCCTTGAGCGGATGAGGCGGGTCACTTCTTCGCCACGTTGATATACCATGAGATGGGTTCCGCCTTCCACTACATCGCATCCACGAATCCGTCCGATGGGGAACATGAGGTCGCGGTCGCCATGGATATGCGCGATGCGCGATGAGTCACCCCGTCCTTTCCATCGGGGCGCATTCATCATCCCCCATCGCAGGAAACGATTGTCGATGGAGTGGAACATATCGATCATGTGCTTGACATCCTCGGGCGGATACTTGCGCTTGGCGTAGGTCCAAAGGAATGACATGCGTTTCATTACGGAAATGGGCATGAGACCCTGAATGGGAAACACACGCCCTGCTTTGAGAATGAGCGACCGCTCTTCTGGCGATTTGATGCTGGAAATGAGGATGGCCCGAATGTCGGGCAGGAAAGTGGTCATCTCAGAAGCGAGCATTCCGCCCAATGAGACTCCTATCACCACCGGATGCTCTGCCTGTCTGACCGGCTCCGACAGCCGCTGCGCATATCGGTTCATGGTCTCTCCACGTTCTGGGATAAGCCAGTTGAGGTGGGTCACCTCATAGCCATCGAGATCGAGTCGGTCGAAGGCCCGCGAGTCGGCTCCGAGACCGCTGATCAGAAAAAGGCTTGGTTTGGAGGACATCGCTCGATCAATTGCAAAAATAGCCCCGAAGGCTGTGATACCGTTAAGAACAAAAAGCCCCCTCCGTCACCGGAGAGGGCTTTCAGAATCAATAAAGAAATGCAACTCAGTTCTTGAACACCTTGCGGGTCACAGAACCTTCCTCGGTCATCACACGCACGAGGTAAAGACCTGCAGGCAGTGCTTCAATGTCAATCTGACGGCTCAGCGTGTTCATGTTGAACTCTGAGGCCACCATGGCACCGGTCATGCTGTAAATCTCAACACCCTTGATGGTGATGTTCTCGCGTGTCTTCACCACGATGAAGTCCTGTGCAGGGTTCGGATAGACAAAGGTGTTGTTGTCCACGAAGTCCCGGTTTTCTTCCACACCGACTGAAACAAGCAGTGTATGGATGCGCGGAGCAATATAGCCCATGATGGTGTCGATGTAGGCTTTTGCCTTGGCAGCAGACATGTCTGGGTTGGTGAGCAGACCGTTGTTGTGAATGGTCTGACCATCAGCTCCGAGGGTAGCAGCAGACGCGATGACAACCTGCTCATCCCACCAGTCCCATGGGCTTGCTTCTGGGAAGAACACACCCACAGGCTGACCAGGAACCTGAACCGCCCTACGTAATGGGAAAAGTCCTTCGTGCTCAGCAGAGGCATGACCTACCCCTGTCACAGCAGCATAACCGGCAACAGAGAAGGGATCGGTGTATGGGCCACCGAGAACATCGTTGTTGCCCAGTTCGTTGGCCTTGCCAACAGCCCAGCGGCTACCGACAACGTCAACTACGACCTCATTGGTGGTAGGAACGACAACCAGACCACCTTCGAACGGAGCGAAGGGATCTGTCGGCACATGGAATGAGATGATGGCAGGTTCGCCTTGCTCCATCCATGCCGAATCGCCCAATGCACCGCCAGAATTGATGCAGGCAAGCACGTCATTGGAGTATCCGGGGTGGTTGGTGGAAACATTGAGAGAACCTCCAAAACCGCTGGGAGATCCAACAACAGAAGTGTCGAGATACAACTGGTTCTCTACGAATGGACCGACTGTGGTCTCGCTGATCCATTTGCCAGAAACCTCATCCTCGAGCTCCTCAATGCGGTCGAGGCCAGCGTATGCAAGTGTCAGGTAACCGCCTGAACCGTTACCGTAAAGGATGATCTTGCTTGGGTCGATGCCGAGCGTGGCTGCTTCGCTCTTGGCATAGCGTACCAGACTCTTCACGTCATTGAGGGCACGGTAAACGGCCACCAACAGGGTACCACGTCTAACGTCCGGGCTGGCATTGAGAGGATCCCAACCCATGCGGTAGTTGGGTGTCAGAACAACGTAGCCGCGCTTGGCAAAGCGTGTGCTCACTTCAACGATAGAGCTGTCCTTGTTGTTTCCCGAGGCACTTCCATTGAGGTACTTGGGCAGGAAGTTCCCAGTGTGCAGTACGATCACTGCGGCACGCGCATCATACGTGTCTCCGGTCGGAGTGTAGATGTCTGTGTTGATGGGTGAAATGAAAGGTGTGCCGGTCAGGAACTGGTAGTTCTGTGCGAACTGTACGCCCTCTGTTACGGTCACCTCCTCAAAAATCTCATCCAGGTAGCGCTCCTGTGCATTGGAAGCGCCCCAGACAGAGACCATTGTCAAAGCAAGTAGTACTTTTTTCATGGTTGTTGGTTTAGGTTGTGTTGTCGCCAAATGTAGTCAATTCATCAATTCCATTCAAAAAGAACAGAGAAGTATGCCAATCTGCCTACTTGAGGGCCTCCATATACTTGCACATTGCGATTGTCGAAGGCATTTTCGAACCTTTCGCCCACAGTCCCATCCTCAAAGAAAGGCAGCACACCGAACAGATTGGACACGCCTACTTTGAAGGTCACGTAGTCTTTGGGTATGCGATAGCTCACCTGCGCATCGAACATGTCATAGGAGGGTACGAAGCCCGTGAACTGTGGCGATCCCTGAAAGATGAACCCTTGTATCCACTTATAGTTGAGACTGAAACCGAAGTGGCCCAAGCGGTCGGTGCCAAGGTCTCGGCCTGAAAATCCAAGGTTGAACTTATGCTCCGGAGTGTTGAAGGCCGGGATGATGGGATCCTCCTCGTCCAATTTCTCCAACCTGTTCCACGAGTAGTTGCCACTGAGGCTATACTTGTTGAAGAAGTTGTAGCTCAAGGCAATGGAGAAGCCCTGCGTGGTCACCTGATTGAGGCTGTTGGTGCTTACACGATAGGCGCGTGGATCCTGTGGCAGACCGAGGATGGTGTCAAATTCAGATTTCACCCCCAGTTGGTAGCCGATGAAATCATCATAGATGCTGAAATAGTACGAAGCGTCCACGTACACCCTGCCAAAGAAGAAGCCGCGATATCCGACCTCCACGGTCTTCACTTTCTCGGGCACGATCGGATCGATGTCGAAGTAGACAAGAGAATCCAGATTCCGCCCAGAGTTCAGGTAATTCCTGAACGATTCGACCGTGATCAGGTCCTCATAGCCGGTGATGTTGCCCAGCAGCACGGCACGGCCCACATCGTAGTGAAGATATTGGTCGGACAGGGTCGGATTGCGGATGGCAGAGGCAAAGCCCAGGCGGAGCGTATGGTTGCGGCTCGGCATATAAACCAATGAAGCAGCGGGCGAGAACAGGAATGGGAAATTCTGGTTCTTATCCATGCGAAGCGTGATGCTGGCCTTCAGTTTCTCGTTGAAGAACTTCCTGTCCCAACCCGCATAGACCCCGAATTCGAAGTTGGTGATGGTGCGATAGGTGGTGTCAACGACAAGAGAGTCGCGCGTGCCGGTGGATGTGGGAACGGTCACATAGCGGTCGGTTGTGCGCATCTCATCGAAGATGGTGCCTCGCGAATCCGGCATATAGAGCCGTGCATTGGCCCCGAAGGTGAATAGGCCTATATAGACATCTTTGATAGTGGCATCAAGCTTATATTCGCCATGTACGTGATAGAGGGCCGATTTGTCATAGAACATCGCTCCACCGCCCTTGATTCTGCTGTCGGTATAAGTGGTGTTGGTGATGCTGTTCTTCAGCTCTTCGAACTCTGGGGTGCCGGGCTGAGGATAGATTCCCTCCCCCAGCGGGAAATTCGGATTGTCGGCCACGGCTGACTCAGTCTCCTGATGCCATACGGCCATAGAGTCCGGATAGTCGGCAAGCACTGCATTGATGGCCGCCACGTCCCAGCCCACACCTATACCACCGAAGGTGACACCCTCGTTGGCTAGCACCGACCGCACGCGCGGACGGATGCTTGACACCCAGTAATTGGCGTAAGCAGTATTGTAACTCTCCAAGGTACGCTGGCCATTCAGCATCTTAAAAGCGGTGACCACGGCATCGTATGAGCGGCCGGCATCCTCATTGGTGGCGTATGCCCTAACGAACCACTTGTCATGCTTATTGATCTCAATCCTGTTCTGAAAGAAAAGGATGTCGCGCAACGAGAAGCGGTTCTCCCCCTGGTAGACGGTGGTTCCAGATCCGAAATTGAAGCTGTAGATGAGTTCCAGATCATCCTTGAGGCGATAATGTGTGGCCAGATTGGCTTTCAGGTTACGGGTGTTGTAGTCCACCAGATCCTTCTCCATATATCCCTTGCGGTAATAGATGCCAAGCCCGGGATAGCTGGCCACCTGATTGGAGAAATCATTGCCACCCGCCAGATCCTCATCTCCATAGCGGTTCACAGCATCATACCCACCCGGATTGTTGATGTCCACGGGCGAATCGTCCACGGGATTGATGTTGTCCGCCTCCCAATCATGCGCCTGCAGATAGAACAGGTTGATCTTGTAGGCGAATTTGTCCACCCCGTCCTTGTTCTTGATCACCTGTGCCCAGCGTACCGCAGTCTCGGTAAGTCCGCGTTCCCCTACCTTTATCTGGGCCGAAAGGCCTGGTTTGATGAACGGGCTGCGGGTGCGCATGTCAATGACACCGTTGAAGGCATTGGGACCGAAGAAGGCCGAGCTGGCACCCTGCACAATGTCCACCTTCATGATGTCCAATTCCGAGGCACCGAGAAAATTGCCCAATGAAAAATTCAGACCGGGGCTCTGGTTGTCCACACCATCGATCACCTGAAGCGAACGGACAGGCGAGGTGCTGTTGAAACCACGGGTGTTGATGATCTTGAATCCGATGCTGGCCGAAGTGAGGTCCACACCTTTCAGGTTGCCAAGTCCATCATAGAAGTTGGCCGCAGGCGTCTCTTTGATGGCGATGATGTCCATGCTCTCCACCGTGAGAGCAGATTCCTTCTGCTTATCGCTGATGCGCGTGTCCACGATCTCAACACCTTTGAGCATCACCCTGTCAGTCTCCAACGCCACCTGAAGCGGTGCGGCCAGCGATGTGATCTGAATTTCGGTCTTCTTATACCCTATATATGATACTACGACCTTGAAAGGGGGCTGGCGGTCGGCTTTGAATTTGAATTTGCCATCAAAGTCGGTCGTGGCACCGACCGCTGTGCCTTCAATCACCACGCTGGTGCCAAAAAGAGGCTCCTTGGTCTCGGCATCGGTCACAGTGCCGCTCACTTCCTGCGCAATGACATCGCACGGGAAAAAGGCTAACATGGAAAAGAGAATCCCTGCTGTTGCGGCTTTCAGCTTGATTGTTCGGGTCATGGGCTTTGTATCAGGGGTGGCAAATATACCCAAGTTCATTACCGAGGGCAGATCCATGACCATCTGTGTGAGGTTTTACGCTGAGAACGCCACCACATTGCGGTAGGATTCCCGAACTTCCTCCAATAGACCTGGCAGGTTCTGCGGATCTTCCTCGGTCACCAACCTCATGCGGAAGGCTCTGAAATTATCAAAGCCTTTGAAATAACTGGCGTAATGCCTGCGCATTTCAACCACTCCGAGGCGGTCGCCTTTCCATTGCAGCGAGAAATTCAAATGCTTCAGACAGGTGTCCACCCTTTGGTCGAGGGTAGGCGGAGGAAGTATCGACCCGGTGTTCAGAAAGTATTTTATCTCGTTGAATATCCATGGATGACCGATGGTGGCCCTTCCTATCATTATGCCGTCCACCCCGAACCTGTCGCGCATATCCTTGGCCTTCTGCGGGGTGTCCACATCTCCGTTGCCAAAGACCGGGATGGTGATGCGCTGGTTCTCCTTGATGCGTCCGATGAGTGTCCAGTCTGCATCGCCCTTGTACATCTGCACCCGTGTTCTCCCATGCACGCTGATGGCCTTGATGCCCACGTCCTGCAACCGCTCCGCCACTTCCACCACATACTTGGTGCTCTCGTCCCAGCCCAGCCGGGTCTTCACGGTAACGGGCAGATGCGTGGCTTTCACAATCTCGGCCGTCATGGCCACCATCTTCGGGATGTCTTGCAGAATGGCCGCGCCACCGCCCTTGCAGGTCACCTTCTTCACAGGGCATCCATAATTGATGTCAATGATATCTGGGCGTGCTGCCGTGGCGATCTCGGCCGATTCGCGCATGGAATCTATCTCACCACCGAATATCTGTATCCCTATCGGACGTTCATATTCGAAGATGTCGAGCTTCTGCACGCTCTTGGCCGCATCACGAATCAGGCCTTCGCTGCTGATGAACTCTGTGTACATGATGTCGGCCCCATTCTCCTTGCAAACCGCGCGGAACGGAGGGTCGCTCACATCCTCCATCGGAGCAAGCAGTAATGGGAATTCCCCGACATCAATGTTTCCGATCCGGATCATAGGCCTTATGGGTTGCGAAGGTAGGTCGCATGAAATGGTCGCTTCACCGGGAAGCACTGCCCATGGTAAGTTCCAACAGTCTGCGAAGTGGACGAATAGGTCTGCACTCAGGCCGTAACCGCAACTTCCACGGGCGCCTTGGTCTCCCAGAAAAGTTTGCGCAGCCTTTCGTAGTTGAACAGGTGCGGATAGTTGAGCAGTGTCACGGCCAAGAAGTATTCGCGGGGATAGTCGTCAAACACCCCATGGTTGGCCACATACTCCATGAACTTGCGGTCGTTGCCATCAAATTCCTGAAAGATGCTGTCGTTCTCCCCATCATAATCCAGCGGTGCCACGTTGAAATAGGTACACAGCTCCTTGTTGAATGCCGGGGTGGCCTTGGTCCATTGCCCATTGACAAAGAGCTGTGTGATGCCATGCATGGCGAAGATGTCCGACTTGAGCAGGTCGAGGAATTTCTGTGTGCTGATATGATTGCGCACATCTGCGAACTCCAACCGTGCAGGAATGCCCACTGCCCTTGCGCAGGCCGCCAACAGGATGGCTTTTTCCACGCAGTGGCCATCGCCCCGGTTGAGGATGAAACTGGCCTTCATCTCGGCAGGTTGACTGGTGATGTTGTAGGGATTGTAACGGAAACCGTCACGCACGGCAAGGTAGAGGCTTATGGCCTGTTCCTTCTTCGTTGTGCCCTTGCCCTTGTTGGCCTCGGCAAAGGCGATGATCTCAGAGTTGTCGCTGTCTATATAATAGGTCGGTTGCAGGTGCTGCGGGCCGTAGGTTTCCATGGGATGGGTTTCTTTGAGGCCGCAAAGGTAGCTTGAGGGCAGGCGTAACTTTGCCCCGTGATTGAAGAACTGGCCTCCTCTCTTGTCCAAAGGCTGTCCGGGCCGCTTCCAGGCCGCGATGCTCAGTTCCGTATGGCCAGTTCGTTCCGCATTCCTCCGGGCTACGTGCCCGACATGGGCAAGGCCCGCATCGGTGGAGTGCTCATCGCGCTCTATCCCGACAGGGACACCATCAGGACCGTGCTCATGAAACGCCCCGATTATGGGGGAATACACAGCGGACAGGTCAGTTTCCCCGGAGGGAAGCAAGAGGCGGGAGACCGCGACATCATTGCCACGGCCCTGCGCGAGGCACACGAGGAGGTGGCCATCGCACCACATCAGGTGAGGGTCTTGGGCCAGCTCACCGAACTCTATATACCGGCCAGCAACTTCCTGGTGCATCCGGTCATCGGGGTGTTGGACCGCATTCCACGCCTTGTGCCTGATGCCCATGAAGTGGAGCGTGTCCTCCTGCCCGACCTGTCGCATTTCCTCCGTAGCGATATCATCGGAGAGAAGTTGATCCCGATCCGAGAGCACCTTACAGTGAAGGCTCCTTACTATGACGTGGAAGGGCAGGTGGTGTGGGGCGCCACGGCCATGATCCTCAGCGAATTCTCCCAGATTCTGATGGAGGTGGGTTTCGGGGACGGAAGGCCTTAACTGTATCTTTGCCGCTCCTTTGGAGGTTTTTTGCAATCGCTTGTCCTTTTGCCCCGTGAGAAAATCTGTTATTCTATTCATAACCTTGCTATCAATAATGGTGGGACAGGCCGTGGCCGACCCCATCGACAAGGCATTCGAGGCTTTGGACATGAAAGACTATTTCAAGGCCAAGCAGATATTTGAAAAAAGGTTGGACAAGGAAAGGCTGGCCGCCACCTTTGGCATGTGCAGGGTCTATCTCGAACAGCAGAACCCCTTCTTCAATCTCGACAGTGCAAGGGTGTATGCCCTGCGGTCGGAGTCGCTGTACAAGGCTGCCGCGCAAAAGGAGCGCGACAAGGTGCTGGACCATGCCATCACGCAGGAAAGTATCGATGCGCTGCGCAGAACGGTCTATTCGCTGGCATTGGAGGAGGTGATCAAGGCCAACAGCATCGCGGCCTGCGACCGGTTCATGGAGCGTTTCCCCGCTTCGCCCGACAAACGGACCGTCATCGACCTCAAGGCCACGCTGGCCTTTGCACAGACCAAGGAGAAGATGACCCCCGAGGCGCTTCAGGCGTTTCTGACCGCCCACCCTGCATCGAAAGAGGCGATTGAGGCCAAGGTGCTGCTGGAACGTGCCATTTTTGATACTGAGACGGCCGAAGGCACCGTCAAGAGCTATAATGGGTTCATTGCACGCCACCCCGACTCGCCACACAGACGCACGGCAGAGGACAGAATCTATGCCCTGAGCACCGACAAGGGCACTTTGGGTCAATATCGTGCTTTCATAAGCAGCAATCCGAAGAGTCCACATGTGAATGAGGCATGGCGCAAACTGCTGGGCCTCTTCACGGAGGATCATCGGCAGGAGTCGTTGGCCGAGTTCAAACAGAGTTATCCTGACTATCCTTTCATGGCAGAGCTGGATGCCGACATGGACATCCTGAGCAGAAGACTGTTTGCAGCAAGGAAGGATGGCGCATGGGGTTTTGTGGACCGTCAGGGCAAGGAGGCGGTGGTATTCGGATATCAGCAGGTGCAACCCTACAGCGAGGGGCTGTCCGCGTTTCAGCGCGAAGGCCGTTGGGGCTATATGGACAAGCGGGGCCGAGAGGTCATCGCCCCTCAGTTCGATGAGGCCGATCCGTTCCGTGGAGGAACGGCCATCGTGGCAAAAGGCGAGCTGTTCGGTGCCATCAACGCCAAAGGCGAGACCGTTGTGGCCATAGCGCAGGACGAGATGTTGGACTTCGGCTCCGGTCTGGCCGCCTTTGCCAAGGACGGGCTTTTCGGCTATGTGTATGCCACGGGCCAAGTGGTGGTGCCGCCAAGGTTCAGCGATGCATGGACATTTTCGGAGGGGATGGCGGCCGTGGAGACAGATGGGCAGATGGGATTCATCAACACCAAGGGCGACCTGACCATACCCTGCCGGTTCGATGAGGTGGAATCATTCAAGAACGGGATGGCAAGGGTGGTGATGGACGACCTTATGGGACTCATAGGTGCAAAGGGCGAATTCATCGTGCCCTGCAAATATGAACGCATAGGTCAGTTCTCTGAAGGATATGCGCCTGTGCTGCTGAACGAAAAGGCGGGTTTCATTGACCTGAAGGGCAGGGAGGTGGTGCCCCTTAAATTTGATGCCACGCTTGAGGATCTGGGCCGCATGTCGATGGTAAACGGCCGCAGCATGGTCAAGAGAAAGAAGCTCTATGGCATGATCGACACTGCCGGAACTGAGGTCAAACCGTTCAAGTTCGACCATGTCGACCCCATCAGGGACGGGCGCTATGCGGCCAAACTGAAAGGGAAGTTCGGTTTTATCAATGCGAGAGGCATTGATGTCATCCCCTTTTTGTTTGAAGACACCAAGGGTTTCTCTGAGGGCCGGGCCGCTGTGAAGGACAAGGGCCTTTGGGGCTACATCAACGATGCTGGCGAGGTGGTCATCGCACCGCAGTTCACCTCGGCTGGCGATTTTATCGCAGGTGTAGCAGTGGTGGGCAGGGACGGCTTTTCAGGCTTGGCCGATGAGCGCGGTGAGCTGCTATTGTCTGCTGTTATGGACCGTGTGGAACGTACGGATGATGCTGGCCTATTGCTGGTGGAGAAGAAGGGCCGCATGGCCTATTATGACATCAGCACCCGCAGATTCATCTGGTCGGAGATGGGATTCTGAAATAGGCTGTGCTCGGTTTCTGTTGCTCTGCTTGCTCCGGGCCGGCCTGCTCACATCTCCTGCAACTCGAGCAGGTTGCGATAGAGGCCGCCTTCCTTCTCAAGCAGTTCGCGGTGGCTGCCCACCTCCGTGATTCTCCCTTTGTCCAGCACCACGATGCGGTGTGCGTTGCGGATGGTGCTAAGACGGTGGGCAATGACCAGCGAGGTGCGACCTTTCATCAGCTTGTCCAAGGCCTCCTGCACCAGACGTTCAGACTCTGAGTCGAGCGAACTGGTGGCCTCGTCCAATATCAGGATGCGGGGATCCTTTAGCACCGCCCTTGCAATGGCTATACGCTGCCGCTGTCCGCCCGAAAGCTTCACGCCCCGTTCGCCCACCACTGTTTCATACCCCTCAGGGAACGACATGATGAAGTCATGTGCATTGGCATTTCTGGCCGCCTCCTCTATCTCTTGCATGGTGGCGCCCGGACGGCCATATTCGATGTTCTCGCGGATGGTGCCTCCGAAAAGCAGCACATCCTGCGGCACCATGGCCATGTTGGCACGCAATGCTTCGAGGTCAAAATCGCGGGCATCGCGGCCATCGAACGTGATGGTGCCACTTTCTGGGTCGTAGAACCGCAGTACGAGTGCTGCCATGGTCGATTTTCCCGATCCGCTCGGCCCCACCAATGCAATGGTCTCGCCCGGCTCGGCACAGAACGAAACGTTGCGCAGAACCTGCATCTCAGGACGTGAAGCATAACGGAAATTCACAGCAGCGAACTCCATTCTGCCTACAATGGGCTGTTTCAATGGTGTGGCTGCCCCGCTGAACGGCTCCGCCTGTTCCTCCATGATCTCCAGCACACGCTCGGCCGCACCCAGAGCCTTCTGCATCTGGGCATACATCTCGGCAATGCCCCCGATGCTGGCACCTACGAACATCGAATAGAGCACGAACTGGAACATGTCGCCCACACCCATCTCGCCCATGTTCACCAGCCGCACCCCATACCAGATGACGAACACCACTCCACCGAACAGGCAGAAGATGATGAACGAGGCGAAGAGTCCCCTTGCTTTGGCACCACGCAGGGCCACATTTACGATATCGTTGGTGCTCTTGCCATAGCGCATTATTTCGAAACGCTCGTTGGCAAAGGCCTTCACACTGGCAATTCCCGACATGGTCTCCTCCACAATGGTGTTGCTGTCGGCAATCCTATCTTGCGTTTCCTTCGATATTTTGCGAATTGCTCTTCCAAATACCACGGCAAGAATGGCGATAACAGGCACGCTCAGCAGGATCATTACGGTCAGTTCCACTGAGGTGTAGGCCAAAAAGGCGATTCCGCCTACAATGAGCATGGCCTGCCGTAGGAACTCCGCCACCACGGTGGTGAAAGTGTCAGACAGCATGTTGATGTCGGATGCGATGCGGCTGTTAAGTTCTCCCACCCTCCGTTTCGAGAAGAAGTTCATCGGAAGGCGGATAAGGTGACTGTATGTGTCGCGCCTCAGGGCGGCCAGCACATTCTCTGTCACATTCACGAAAAGGTAGATTCGGAAATATGAGAACACTGATTGTAGTATGAACACCACCAGTAGTATGAGCGCAATGCGGTCAATGTCCTGTAGAAGGGCACCTGTGGCCGAATTCACCATTTTGCCTATGAGCAGCGGGAAGGCAAGTGCGGTGAGGCCTGTGAAGAACAGGAACATCAGTCCCAAAGCGTATTTCCCTCGGTGCGGACGGAAATAGGTGAGCAGCTTGCGCACCTTGCTCAGATTCTTGCGGGTCAGTTTGACCTTGGGCAGGTCCTCTTGGTCAAGTGCTTTCTTTCGGGCCATTTTTTCGGTGGCGCAAAGGTAGCCCCAAAGCATCCTGCAGGCCCATGTAAAAAAGTGTGTCGGACAGTTGTGCAGTCCGATCGGATAATTACCTTTGCCGCCCCCATTTAAGGACGCATCATGAAAAGGACATTCCAGCCATCCCGTAGAAAACGTGTCAACAAGCATGGTTTCCGCAGCCGAATGGCCACTGCCAACGGCCGCAACGTGTTGGCCGCCCGCAGGGCCAAAGGCCGCAAAAAACTCAGTGTTTCTGACGAGCGCGGAGCCAAGAAGTAATACTTCTTTCCAAGAAATTCATGAATCCTGTCGGGTGTGCCCGGCAGGATTTTTTGTTTCCCGGACCTGCGTGATCGCCTGTTTCCCAATCCACACCATCTTCCAGACGACCAACTTGCCGTTAGGTCTCGAAGGGTCTGAAAACCTCGGATCTTAAGGTTCTGCTAAATTTTGCCAATGACAGGAAGGGAGTGTCTCCAATGCTTGCATTCATTCTAAATTTACGCCTGCCGCATTCAAGATGAATTTCAAGGTTTTTGCATTCAATCCTTTTCAAGAGAACACCTACATCATTTGGGACGGGGAAGGCCAATGCGCCATTATCGACCCAGGCTGTTATGACCCGGACGAGAAGGAAGAACTTGGCGCATTCATTACCAATGAGAAACTTACACCCGTGAAACTGCTCAACACCCATTGTCATGTGGATCACGTGCTGGGCAATCGGTTCGTGGCAGAGAGATACGGCCTGGGGCTGGAAATGCACCGTGATGATGTGCCGGTGCTGGAAGCCGTGCCGCGATATGCGATGAACTATGGGTTCGACACAGGCGAAATGGTCAGGCCGACAACATTCCTCAATGATGGCGAAACAGTGAAAGTGGGAAAACTGGAGATTGAGATTCTACATGTTCCAGGCCATTCGCCCGGAAGCGTCTGCTTCTATCACCGTGCAAGCGCACATGTGATCGCTGGCGATGCGCTCTTCCAAGGCAGCATCGGCCGCACCGACCTGCCCGGTGGCGATCATGCGCAACTTATTCAAGCCATCAAGAGTAAACTGCTCACACTGCCTGATGGAGTGAGCGTACATCCCGGACACGGCCCCAGCACCACCATCGGATTCGAAAAGAGACACAACCCCTTTCTGCAATGAGAACCCCCATCATCGCACTGTTACTTGCAGCACTGACCATTGGCTCCGCCCAAGCCCAGACTGCAGAAGGAATCGGCACATTGAACGTGCTGAGCTGGAACATCTTCATGAGGCCCGCAGGGCTCTTCTGGAACGGTCAGGTGGAGCGTGCCAAGCACATCGGGGCGCTGCTCAAAGATTCTGAATATGATGTGCTGCTGTTTCAGGAAGCTTTCAGCAAGAAAAGCCAGAAAGTGCTGCGCGAGGCCTTGGGAAGTGAGTTCCCTTATGAGATCCTGCCCGAGGGCAACGGTAAATTCTTCAACAATGGACTCTGGGTGCTCAGCCGTGTTCCCATTGAGAATGCGGTCACATTCTTTTATGACCAGTGTATGGGAGTGGACTGCGGAGCGGCCAAGGGGGCTGTTTTCTTCGAAGTGAAGAAGGACGGTTTCGCCTATCAGCTGGTCAACACTCACCTCCAGTCAGAGGATGGGCCAGAACAGATCGGGATACGCAACAGCCAATTTGCGCAGATAGAACAACTCTTGGAGAAGGAGGCCCGTGAGGGTGTGCTTCAATTGGTTGCAGGCGATATGAACACTTCGCGTGCCAATGAGGATGCCTATCGCGAAATGGTCACCATACTCAATGCCGATGACGGTGATGTGTGCATGCCAGAGGACACTTACTGCGCCTCGGCCTCGGCCACCAGTTGGGGATGCCCCAACAACACGCTCATCCCCGACAAGTGGAAAGGCAACAGCTACCTGCTCGATTATGCGCTGGTGCGCAATCCACGTCCAAGGGTAAGGCCGCTTCCAGTGTGGACCGACCGCGTGCTGCGCACCTTCACATCGCAGTGGTCAAGCAAGCACAAGCACCTCTCCGACCACTATGCCATCTCCATCAGCCTGGTCAGGGAGTAGGCATTTCAAATTCCTGTCATGATTCTTTGACGGAACATTCCTCAATAGAGGTGTGTAATTTCGTTCCCCTTCAAAATAACCCGATATGCGTTTGTTCATTGCCTTCTGCCTGCTTCTGTCCACCAATGCTGCTTTCGCGCAAATTCCGGACAAGCACGAAATTTTTGACAATATGATGGCGAGCATTGAGAAGATCAGAACGGTGAGCTTCAAACTCGATAAATCGGAACGCATCAATGGCAAGATGGTGCCGGGTTCACAGACCGTGAAAGTGAATGTCAAGCCCTTCAAGGTCTATGTGCTGGTGCATGTGCCTGACGTGGGGGCCGAGGTACTGTACATAGATGGTTGGAACGATGGGAAGGCCAAGGTCAGCCCTAACAAATTCCCATACATGACGCTGAACCTCGATCCCGAAGGCAGCATCCTCAGAAACAATCAGCATCACAGCGTCAGACAGGTCGGTTTTGAATATACCGGTAAGGTGCTGAAGAACGTCTATGACCGCTACAAGGATAAGATTGAGGATTTTGTGCAGATACATGGCGAAGTGACATACGATGGCCGCAAGTGTTGGAACATCACGCTTGTCAACAAGCAGTTCGCCTTCA
The DNA here is from genome assembly GCA_021739625.1 of Flavobacteriales bacterium. Taxonomy (GTDB): domain Bacteria; phylum Bacteroidota; class Bacteroidia; order UBA10329; family UBA10329; genus UBA10329. Next base: position 23,335 of record JAIPBJ010000026.1, read on the forward strand.
ACGACTATACCGTGAAAACGGGCGAAAACGTGATAGACATAGCCCGCAAGACCTATAGCAACGAGTATGAACTGCTTGAGGTGAACAAGCTGAGCGGCTACGACAAGGTGAAGGCAGGGCAGGTCATCAAGGTGCCCAATTCGTACTGCAAGAAGATTGAGATGTACATCGACAAGCAGAACTATCTGCCCATCTATCAGAAGATGTATGATGCCAACGGGCTGATTGCGGTCTATGAGTATAAGAACCTGAAGATCAATCCACCCATCAGACCGGAGGAATTTACGCCAACGTTTGAGGGTTATACGTTCTGACCTTCAATACCCCGTCTTGCCTCCGCTGATGTTCTCAATGGGGTGCCAAGTGGTCTTCACCTCTTGAAGGTCGAGAATGAGATAAGGGTCTTCGCCCTGCTTGATCCAATCTCGACTGCTCCAATCATAGGAGCGCTTCACATTGGCAACGGCCTCTTCCTGGATATTCTTGAATTGTGCGGCATTGCCACGGGCATAGACCATGGCGTTCACATCCTTGTGTGAAGCGAAATGCCCCAGAAGTTCATCGGCCTTGCCGGTGAGGATGTTGACCACCCCGCCCGGCAGGTCGCTGCTGTTGAGCACCTCGGCAAAGGTGACAGCCGTGTGCGGCATGTTCTCAGAGGCCAGCACCACGCAGGTGTTCCCTCCGGCAACGATGGGCAGAATCACACTTACCAGTCCGAGCAGCGGGGGGCTCTCGGGCGCAATCACGGTCACAACACCGGTAGGTTCATGCACACTGAAATTGAAATGGGACGAGGCCACGGGATTCACGCTGCTGAAAACCTGTGTGTACTTGTCGCACCAGCCCGCAAAGTGCACACAGCGGTCGATGGCTGCCTCCACCTCCTTTGATGTGGCAGCGGCAGTGAGGCCGTTCTGTTTCAACTCATCCACGAACTGCGCCTTGCGGCCCTCCAGCATCTCCGCGATACGGTAGAGTATCTGACTGCGGTTGAAGGCGGTGCGTTCGCTCCAGCCCGCGAAGGCATTACGGGCCGCCACCACGGCATCGCGCACATCCTTGCGGCTACAAAGGCAGATGTTGGTCACCGTTCCATCCTTCAGTGGAACAAGGTAGCAATGACCTGATTCGCCACGGGGGAACTGTCCCCCGATATAGACCTTGTATGTTTTCTGTACTTCCAAACGTGGCATGGTAAGATGAGTAGGGCAACGGAGGGCGAAGCTACATTTCATAGTGCAATCACGAGTGTCCTATGATCGGCCCATGCCGAATTGGCGTTCTTTGTCCAATCACAGGCTGAGAAGCGGAAATTGGAAGAAGATTCTGACAACGAGCGAAAAGACGGGGGCCACTTGTGGTCAAAGAGGCTGCGCGGGCAGTTCTTCGATGCCTTCCCCATACTGGATATCCCTGAGCTTGGGAGCGATATCCAGCACGTTTTCACTGACAACGATTCGCGGGCAGCGACCTCCAGGCTGTACAAGAGGTTAAAGCCCAACTGGTTGTTCAATACCTCAACGTTCACTGGCAACCTGACCATTGCACTGGCGGTCACCTACTTCTTCCGCCAGCTCTGCTATGGCGATGCCGTGGACTATGTGTTCCTGCTCTCGGTGCTGGCCATCGGGCTGTGGATAACCGAGGCCATTCCGCCCTTCGCGGTGGGCATCTTCCTCATCGCCATGCTGGTGTTCGGCTTTGGCACCGATTTCATCCTTGACCACAGCAGACCTGTGGAGATGTATATCGGCACTTGGACCAGCAACGTGGTCTGGCTGCTGCTTGGCGGATTCTTCCTGGCAGAGGGCATGCGGCAGGCCGAGCTTGACCGTGCCCTGTTCCGTTTCACCGTGAAACGGTTCGGTGAGCATCCCCAACGTCTGCTGTTGGGCCTGATGATGACCACCGCCTTTGCCAGTATGGTGATGAGCAACACTGCCACCACCGCCATGATGATCTCGTCCGTCCTTCCACTCGTCCGTGTGTTAGGCAAGGATTCGCCCTACTCGAAAGCACTGCTCACGGGCATCCCTGCTGCGGCATCGTTGGGCGGCATCGGCACCATCATCGGCAGTACGCCCAATGCCATCGCGGTGGGTGCACTGATGGAACAGGGCATTCACATCACCTTCATTGAATGGATGATGGTCGGGGTGCCCACAGGGCTGCTGCTGGTGTGGCTGTTCTGGAAATTCATGGTACGGAGAATGGATTTCAGTGCGGTTGTGCTCGACCTTTCAGCATTGACCCGCCCAGAGGAGAACAAGGATGTCGCGAAGCGGAGGGCGGTCATCTTCACATTGGTGGCGACCATTGCGCTCTGGGCCACCGAACCGCTGCATGGGATTCCCGTGGCGGCCACATCAGCCGTGCCCATCGTGCTGCTCACCCTCACGCAGGTCATCACGGCCGAGCATGTGCGCAGACTGCCGTGGGACACGCTGATGCTGGTGGCGGGCGGCCTTGCTTTGGGCATCGCACTGGTCGATGTGGGTCTGGCCGACATCGTGATGGCGAAGGTGAATGCGCTGCCATTGGCGGTGGTGGGCATCGCCATCATGTTCAGTCTTGTCGCTGTACTGCTCAGCAATGTGATGAGCAACACGGCCGCGACTTCCATTCTGGTGCCGCTGGCGGTGTCACTGCCGGGCATTTTCGGGCTTGCAGTACCGGTGATCGTGGCGATAAGCTGCTCCTGCGCGCTGCTGTTGCCGGTATCTACACCGTCCAATGCCATTTCATACGCCACCGGATTCATCGAGCAGCGCGACTTCCGTCAGGGCGGGCTGTTCTTCATTGTGATGGGGCCGCTGTTCGCCTTCATTGGGGTGATGGCGTGGGCGTGGATAAGATTGCTTTAGTCAAATGTTCACCCGAAGAGCGTGCCCGCATCCTTGGGGCTGATGCGTCCCAGATGCTTGTAGGCTTTCTCGGTCACCTGCCGCCCACGAGGCGTGCGGGCCAAGTAGCCTTCCATGATGAGGAAAGGCTCATACACCTCCTCAATCGTGCCGCCCTCTTCGCCCACTGCCGTGGCAATGGTGGTCAGCCCGACAGGGCCGCCCTTGAACTTATCGATGATGGTGGTGAGGATGCGGTTGTCCATCTCGTCAAGCCCGTGCTTGTCCACATTGAGAGCATTGAGCGCGAACTGTGAGATGTCGCGGTCGATGGTGCCATTGCCTTTTATCTGGGCAAAATCGCGCACCCTGCGCAAAAGTGCGTTAGCGATGCGTGGTGTTCCACGGCTTCTGCGGGCGATCTCCTCTGCCGCATTGCCATGGATCTCTACGCCAAGAATGTTGGCCGAGCGGGTAACGATGCCTTTCAACACCACCGCATCATAATACTCCAGCCTTGAAGTGATGCCGAAACGGGCACGCAGCGGAGATGTGAGCAAACCTGAGCGCGTAGTGGCGCCCACAAGCGTGAAGGGATTGAGCTGAATCTGCACCGACCGCGCATTTGGCCCCGACTCGATCATGATGTCGATGCGGTAATCCTCCATCGCAGAGTAGAGATACTCTTCTACAATGGGGCTTAGGCGGTGTATCTCATCAATAAATAGCACATCGTTGGGCTCCAGGTTGGTGAGCAGGCCCGCGAGGTCGCCCGGCTTGTCGAGCACAGGGCCGGAGGTCAGTTTGAGGCTCACGCCAAGGTCGTTGGCGATGATGTTGGCGAGGGTGGTCTTGCCCAGACCGGGCGGGCCGTGCAGCAGCACGTGGTCCAATGCCTCGCCCCGTTGCTTGGCGGCCTCCACGAACACGCGGAGGTTGTCCACCACCTTGTCCTGCCCGCTGAAATCGTCAAAGACACCGGGGCGCAGGGCGCGCTCGGTCTCGCGGTCGATGGGCAGTTGCTGGTCTTTGGATGGGTCGAGGTTGGCGTTCAAGGCGGAGGTCGGTGTTCCTGCCAAAAGTATGGATTCATCGGTCGGGCAGGGACTTGGCAATAAGTGAATCCACGTAGCGAAGCAGACATATATCGTCCTACATTTGGGCCTCTAACCAAAAACACCAACCATGAGAACAAAATCTACATTAATGACCCTTGCGCTTGCCGTGGTGTTCGCATTTGCGGCCCAGGCGCAGAGAATGACGCTTACTTCAGGAACCTTCAAGGCACTCAGCGGCCAGTCTGAGGTCAATTTGGTTTACAAGTACGATGGCATGAAAGTGGGCCTGGGCAAGAAGGCCGTGCCAGAGGATGAGTACATTGAGAAGAAGAAAGGCGAGTATAATAAGAAGGAGACCGGCCGTGGCGACAAGTGGGAGGGTGACTGGGCCGCTGACCGTGAGAACAAGTACCATGGCAAGTTCGAGGAACTGCTCAACAAGGGCATGAAAGGTATGGTCTTCGGTCGCAACAAGAGCGGTGCGAAATACACCCTCATTGTACATACCACCACAACCGAGCCTGGTTGGAACATCCCATTCGTGGGCAAACAGCCTTCTTTGGTTGACATGACCATCAGCCTTGTAGAGACCGGCAACGAAGGCAGCCCACTGGGTGTGATGACCCTCGCTGGTGCACCCGGCACCACCTACGGCTACGGTGACTGGGACACTGGCATCCGTATCCAAGAATCTTATGCCAAGGCAGGTAAGTCCTTTGCCGGATGGTTGCCTAAGAAGGGTATGAAGTAATTGTCAGCGCCTTTGGGTGTGAGTTAATGAAGGGGCGGTTCCGGAGAGGGGCCGCCCCTTTTTGCATGGAATCTTTTGCTTAAGCGGGTATCGAAATCATAAAGGCGAACTTCGGTTTGCTTTTTTTTTGCCCTAACTGTATCAATTGTTCAGAAGCTGCTACTTTGCGCCACGTAAATGGGAGCTGCCAAATGGTGAGGAAAGCGATAACTCTGTTTGTTGGTGCATTGTTGATCACGCTGTCAAACAGTTGCGGATTCATGTCTGTGTCGCGCCAGACCCAGTTCATATCTGCCACAGAGGGCACGAGAATACTTATCTCCAAGACCGAGGACGGGCCATTTGAGGAAGTAGGCAGTGCGAACCCCAAGGTCAAGCTGAATCACTTTCACAAGAAGGGGTATTTTGTGAAGCAGGAGAAGGAGGGTTATGTCTCTGGCACCTACGAACTGGCGCGATCGTCCACCAACGGGCTCAACAGGTTGGACATGGCACTGGTGATATCGGCCGGGGCCGTTGCCGCCATCTTCACACCGATACATTTTCTCGTTGGTACCAATCCTCCTTTCGGTGCGGATCCAAAGAATGTTTCCCTCGGCCAAACGGTGGCCCTGTATTCCACCATAGGAGTGGCCTTGGCGGGCTGGGGAATTGTCATTCCCGCACCGCGAAAGCTGTATCCGAAAAAGGTGGAGCTTCCCGAGCTGATAAAAATTGTAACCAAGGACACCAACCAGCTTTCCCTTTCCTTGGGCAAATTTGAAATGGAACTGGGGAAAAGCAAGGTGCGCGTGGAGGACTATACTTCCATGAAGCAGTTCAAAAGCGGCCGAGGGTATGACACGCGCGACTCTGCGGTCAATTTTGAATTCTCGGAGAAAGCGGATCTCAAGATGGAGGTGCAGCGACTGCTAAGGGAGGCAAAATATGGTGTTGATTCGGTCGATGCTGTGCTGAACAAAACACTGCGAATTGAAGGTTATGCCCAGTCCGTCTCCTTTCAAAAGGCTGAGAACCAACTTCGCTGTGAACTCAGAACAGCTTGGTCTGTAGAGACATTGGACGAGATCCAGTTCCTGTATGGATGGAAGGTGACCTCAGGTTCGGAGTGGGTGAAGTTCAATGAGGAATCGTTGGACGAGGATGAACAGCAAGGTGTCATTCGCTTGGCCATGAATCAGGCCTTGGACATCTCTCTGAAGAAGTTCCTGGCCTTGGACACCATCCAATCCATACTGAGCAGACCGGTGCCTCTGCCCTTACTGGATGAGCCGGAGCTCGAACTCGTCACTGGGGCCGTGATGGCGCTGTCGGTGAGCGATGCGGTGAAATCTGTTGTCACGGTTGTGAACAAGAAGGGTCACGGCAGTGGTTGCATTGTCACACCTGACGGCTACATCATCACCAATGCGCATGTGGTTGAAGATGACACCGTGGGCATCAAGGTCATTCTCACCGAGGATACCGAGCAGAGGATCCCTGTCAAGCTGGTGAGGATGAACAAGGCCCTTGACCTGGCGCTGCTGAAACTGGACACGACCGGTCTGATGCCCTTGAAGTTGTGTGCGGATCCGGATATTGTGACGGGCAGCGATGTTTATGCCATTGGAACACCTGCCGATGTGTCTTTGGGCCAGACCGTGACACGGGGAATCATTTCGGGCAAGCGGAAGTTCGGAGGCCACTCACGCATTCAGACAGATGTGGGCATCAGTCCGGGCAACAGCGGGGGCGCACTCATCAACCCGAATGGGCTGCTGTTGGGGGTTGTCACCTCGCAGCTCAGGAAAGGCAAAGTCGATAACATCGGGTTTGCCATTCCATCGCCCATCATCGAAGAAGCACTGAAGATCAAACTCAACCAATAATTCACCCATCACTAAACTGTTCATCCATGAAAAGAAGCATTCTCCTATTTCTGGCAGCGGTCACATCGTTGCCCGGCTTCGGCCAGAAACCACTGGTCGAGTCCCCTCATTTTACAGTTTACATGGGGCCGCAGGAAAAGCGCGACATAGGCACCACTGTCGGTGAGTTCATCGGGGGTGACGAAGATGCCTTCTATACTTTCTTTGAGAACAAGAAGGCGACCACTTATTCCAAATACGGTTACGACCTGAAGAGGAAGTTGACCAAGGCCATACAGCCCACAAAAGAGAATGGCGTTCAGAAGAACGAGTTCCATTTCGAGGTGGGAGACAGAATCTATGAGTTCTTCTCTATTACCGATGGCAAGGCCAAGACCAACAAGCTGCTGTGCCGCACGCTGGACAAGGGCAAATTGATGATGAACAAGGATGCCACCGAGATATTCACGCTGAAGGGCGAGGCGTACTACAAGGAATTCAAGAATGCATTCACCCAGATCGATGTCTCGCCCAACGGAGAGCTTTTCCTCATTGCTGTCAAACTACCGGAAGAGAAGGACCGCTTCCGCAAGTTCCGCTTCATGGTGTTTGACAAGAACTTCAAGCTTATCTGGGAGAAGGACGAGAAGTTCTTCATCAACAAGGATCTGAAGTTCAAGGTTGTGAACCGTGACTGGGTTTCGGCAGGCGGTGGCAACTTCTTTTTCAGAATGGGCAACACGGGCAGCCACAAGGCATTTGATGTAGGGGATGATGGTGAGGTGGTGACCTGGGGTGTTCAGGACAATGGGCGCGGCACAGACCCCGAGGACCGCTTGGAGACCTACGTTTTCAAGATCACCAAGGACAAGACCATCAATGCGCGGGTAGGTTTCAAGGACAAACGCATATTGAGCTATTCCATTGGACTTGCAGACAATGGCGAGGTGATGATCAGCGGGTTCTACAATAACGACATGAAGTCGAAGATCAATCTCATTGACGGGGCATTTCTCAGCTACTGGAACGTGGAGTCGGGGGAGCCGACCCATATCAGTTTCGACCCCTTCACCGATGAGTTCAAGATGCAGTACTGGTCTGAGAAGAAGGTGAAGGACTATGAGAAGGAGAAGGAGAAGGGAAAGAACCGTGTGGGCATGGACCGCTACTATCTCGACTATACGATTCAGAAAGAGGATGGCGGGGTCATCCTATTGGCCGAGCGGTTCTATACCTACACGCAGCGCATCGGCAAGGTGTCCATTCAGAAGTATGTACACGACAACATTCTGATCATCAATGTTGATGCTGACGGCAACATCCAGTGGTCGAAGCAGATTCCGAAGCACCAGGACAGCAGCAACCCGAACAGTGTGGGATACGAGCTGGCATACACCAACGACAAGCTGTATTTCCTCTATAACGACAACTTCAAGAACATAGCTCCCGCATGGGACGGCAAGAAGGTCTATATGTTCAGCGGTGGCGACAATCCTGTTGTGCTGGCCGTCTGCGACATGACCAACGGAGGCGAACTGACCCGTAAGCAGGTGTGGACCACCGAGAAGGCGGGCGGCATGTTCGAGACCGGAGGAAAGGTGGATCAGCTCTTTGCGGACGAGTGGATCGTTTACATTCAGGGTGGCAAGGGCACCCAACGGCTCGTTAGGGTCGAACTGAAATAGTATTTGTGTTGTAGGTGGGTGTCGCTGGGGCGGTTCCGAACAGGGGCCGCCCCTCCTGTTTGCCTTTAACACAAATTGCAACACACCCCACCGCCCCGCACCTATATTTGACCCCTCAAGATCAAAGACATGCAAAAGTTCCTCCTATTCGGCCTCGTGGCCGCCTCCCTCTCCTTTCAGGCCTGCAAAAAGAACGGTGAGGTCGTCATCCCCGAAGGCATAAAACTCATCGAGAAGGTCGAAAGGACAGGCGATGAGCTCGTCATCCCCTACAGCAAGTATCAGCTCGACAACGGCCTCATGGTCATCATTCACGAGGACCATTCAGACCCCATTGTGCATGTCGATGTGACCTATCACGTGGGGTCGGCACGCGAAGAACCGATGCGCTCCGGCTTCGCCCACTTCTTCGAGCACATGATGTTCCAAGGATCTGACAACGTGGCCGATGAGGAGCATTTCGCCATGGTGTCGGAGGCCGGAGGCAACCTCAACGGCACCACCAATGCCGACCGCACCAACTATTTCGAGACCCTGCCCAGCAACCAGCTCGAGACCGCACTGTGGCTCGAGGCCGACCGCATGGGATTCCTGCTCGATGCCGTGACCCAGAAGAAGTTCGAGGTGCAACGCGCCACCGTCAAGAACGAGCGCGGCCAGAACTATGACAACCGCCCCTATGGGCTGGTGCGCGAAAAGGTGGCCCAGGCCCTCTATCCGCAGACCCATCCCTATCACTGGCCCACCATCGGCTATCTCGAAGACCTCGACCGCGTGGACGTGAACGACCTCAAGCAGTTCTTCCTGCGCTGGTACGGCCCCAACAATGCCACCCTCACCGTGGCCGGTGCTGTGGACCAGTCGGAAGTGCTGGCCCTGGTGAAGAAGTACTATGGAAGCATTCCGCGCGGTGCCGAAGTGGCCCGCCAGCAGCCGCAGGACGTCACCCTGACGGCCGACCGCTACATCTCCTACGAGGACAACATCCGTTTCCCCCTGCTGATGGTCACCTTTCCCACAGTGCCCAACTATCATGCTGACGAGGCCCCGCTTGACGTGCTCTCAGACATTCTCGGAGGCAGCAAGAGCTCGCTCTTCTACAAGAACTTCGAGAAGGCGCAGCTCGCCATTCAGGCAGGGGTGAGCCACCCGTGTCAGGAGCTGGGAGGATACTTCAACCTCACAGTGCTCCCCTATCCGGGCAAGACACTTGTCGAAATGGAGAAACTGATACGCGCCACCCTCGTGGAGTTCGAGGAGACGGGCGTGAGTGACGAGGCCCTCGAACGCTTCAAGTCAACCTACGAGAGCGGGGTCATCAGCGGCCTCGAAACAGTGAGCGGAAAAGCATCGCAACTGGCCCAGTACGAGTTCATGCTGGGCAACCCCAACCGCGTGGCCATAGACCTTGCACGCTACAAGGCCGTGACCAAGGAGGATGTGATGCGGGTCTATGAGAAGTATATCAAAGGAAGACCGGCCGTCATCCTCAGCGTCTATCCCAAAGGACAGCCCCAGCTTGTGGCCGCACCCGACAACTTCGTCTATCTGCGCGACACCACCATAACCCCCGACCTTGCGCAATACGAAGGCCTCACCTACGTGAAGCCCACCAAGGAGCAGGACGGCTTCGACCGCAGTCAACGGCCCCCGTCAGGCCCCAACCCCACCATAGAGATACCCGATTTCTGGAGGGCCGACATGGACAACGGCCTTTCTGTGATAGGGGCCAAGAACAATGAGATACCCAAGGTATATCTGCGCCTCGCGCTGCGCACCGGACACCGCTACACCGACATCGGGAAGGCAGGCATAGCAGACCTCTTCGCTTCGATGATGGCCGAGAAGACCCAGGACCACACTGCCGAGGAACTCGACAGCGAGCTGGAGAAGCTCGGCAGTTCCATCAATGTATATGCCGGCAGCGAGGAGATCTATATCAACGTCAGCTCGCTCACCAAGAACCTCGACCGCACCATGCAACTGCTGGAGGAGGTCATGTTCCGCCCCATGTTCAGCGAGGAGGAGTTCAACCGCAAGAAGTTCGAGCAGATGGAGTCCATCGCCAATCAGGTGAACGTGCCCACCACCCTGGCCGACAACCAATATGGCAAAGTGCTCTATGGCGATGGCCACATCATGTCGGTGCCCAGCATCGGAACAGCAGCATCGCTGGGCTCTGTGACGCTGATGGACATACAGCAGTTCTATGAGGACCGTTTCGTGCCCAACATCACCAACCTCGTCATCGTGGGCGATGTGGAGCAGAAGGACATCATGCCCAAACTGGCATTCCTCACCAAATGGGAGAAGAAAGAGGTCCAATATCCCGAAGAGCTGCCCACCCCGGCAGCAGGGGCCACCAAGATCTATCTGGTCGATAAGCCCGGTGCCGCCCAGAGCGAGCTGCGCATGGGCTACCTCTCCATGCCCTACGATGCCACAGGCGAGTATTTCCGCACCTACGCCACCAACTTCGCGCTGGGAGGGTCCTTCAACAGCCGTGTCAATCTCAATCTGCGCGAGGACAAGGGCTGGACCTATGGCGCATTCAGCTACCTCAGTGGAACGAAGCACATAGGCCCATACACCGCTCAGGCCGGGGTGAAGAAAGAGGCCACCGACAGCGCACTGGTCGAATTCATCCGCGAGTTCAAGGAATTTGCAGAGAACGGGGTGACCGAAGAGGAGCTGTCATTCACCAAGAACTCCATCGGGCAGCAGGACGCCCTCAAGTATGAGGCAGGCTATCAGAAGACAGGGTTCCTCAGCCGCATCCTCACCTACGGCCTCGACAAGGATTTCACCGAGCAGCAGAACAGCATCCTTCAGGCCATGACCAAGGAAGACATGGACGCACTGGCCAAGAAGCACGTGGATGTGAGCAGGATGGCCATAGTGGTGGTGGGCGACAAGGCGTCCATCTATGAGGGCCTGAGCAAACTGCCCTACGAGATAGAAGTGGTCAACTTCCCCATGGAAGTGGCCCGCTGAACCGTGTCATGAAACCCCTCTTTGCCCTGCTCATAGTGCTTCCATTGCTCGTTCGTGGGCAGAAGGCGGAAGATGCCGAACAATGGGGCCGCGAGGGGATCGACCTGCTCGACAGGCACGAGTACAAGGACGCTGTTCGACTCCTCACCAAGGCATGGAACGCCCGTCCGGCCGAATTCGACTACCCCTTTGAACTGGGCCGCGCCTATCTGCTCAGCGGCAAGGCGGCCAAGGCCGAGAAGGTGCTGCACCCGTTGCAGTACCATAAGGAGGCCGGACCGGGGCTTTACCTGCTGCTTGCCGCGAGCTACGACAGCCTCAATAGGCCACGGTCGCAGGCCGAGACCTATCGCTATGGCATACAGCGTTTCCCAGAGGCAGGCATCATCTACAACAGGCTGGCAGCGCACTACCTGAACCACGACAGCGTGGCCGCTGCCCTGGCCGTATGTGAGATGGGAATGGCCAAGGCCCCATCATACTCCGACAACTATTTCCTCGCAGCACGCATCATGGATGCCAAGGGCGATGCACTGTGGGCGTGGTGGTATGGCGAGGTGTTCCTCAACCTGTCCGATGACGCGGCCAACAAGCGCGACATGGCCCGCCTGGTGGCAGCCAATGCCGCCACGGTGTCGGGCAGGAAATGGAAGCCCGGCCCTGTGGCCCTCGACATGGCAGTGAAAGCGGCCATGTCGCCATGCGCGGACGCGAACGCTACCATCGCCATTGCAGACCAGTCCGCGCTGCGCGATTGTTTCATCACGCACTACCAGGGCAAGGATGCCTATTCTGAACTGTTGCGGAAAATGAAGGAGCAGGGCGTTATGCAGCTCTAT
>JAIPBJ010000027.1 GCA_021739625.1 Flavobacteriales bacterium
ACCACCCCCATACCGCACTGGGGGGAATGGCACCGATCCGATACCGCTTGCAGGGGGAAAAGGGGCGCGCCCCTTTTCCCCCTGCAAAAACCAACCAACCATCTAATTTAGCACTGTCCTAAAAAGGGGAAGGCTTCACCCTGACCAATGATGGAGTGCTTAAACTGCTAAAGGCAGGGCTTCCATCAGAGCTGATAGTTACCAAGATAAGAAGCAGCATCACCCACTTTGATGTGACAATGGATGATCTGATGAAACTCAGTAGCTCGGGTGTGCCTGCAGAGATCATGCAAGCAATGATAGACCCGAAAGCTAAAACAGCGCATGAGGCTGTAGCAACCAATGATAGCATTTCAATCTGCAAAAAGTGGAAGAAAGTATCAACTCATAAGAACGGTGTTTTGGTTGAGCAGTCGGATTATGAACTGATAATACAATATCACGAAGATGGAACCTGGCATACCAGTTTTACCAATTTCAAAACGAACAAAAGTTCCAATTTCGGAGGAACCTATGAGTTTTCTGATGATAGGCAAAGCATTACCACCTATCCAGAAAGGGGAGAATCCAGCACTTCAGAAATAGTCAAATTGACGAACACGGAATTAGAAACAAAAAGCTCACATAAGGGTGAGGAATATATCACCCTATTGATCAGCATTGATGAGTAACAGCAATTGGCTTCCGAAGGAAGACTTGCAAACACTCTCTTTGGGGTTGGATTTGATGCGTATGCCCTGCGCCTTTATATGTAGCGTTGCCAGTTGAATCCAAGGTTTTCTATCTTTCGGTTTCCTAAGGAACAGGAGAACCATGGAAACGACCGACCTCATTGAGGTGGCCTCGCGGTTTGTCAACAGCACCAACAGCCACATCTTTCTCACCGGCAAGGCAGGGACCGGCAAGACCACCTTTCTGCACGGACTGGCGGCCTCCACCCACAAGCGGCACATCATTGTCGCGCCCACCGGCATTGCTGCGCTCAATGCCAAAGGGGTCACCATTCATTCGCAGTTCCTACTGCCGCTCGGCACGTTCATTCCAGAGCGGGATGCTCCGCGCGATCTTGGTCATCCGGGCGGATTCTACACCCAGGGAAGCCTGGCCGCTAAACATCCGCTCAATGCCATCCGCAGAAAGGTGCTGCGCGGCATCGACCTCATCATCATTGACGAGGTGAGCATGCTGCGGGCCGATGTGCTCGATGCCATCGACTATCGGATGCGCTCGGTGCGTGGCAACTTCCGTCAGAGTTTCGGAGGCGTTCAGGTGCTCATGATCGGAGACCTCTATCAACTGCCGCCCATTGTGAAGGACGATGAGAAGGCCGCCATGTCACGCTACTACCACAGTCCGCATTTCTTCAAGGCCAAAGCATTGCAGCAGGACAGCTTTGTGTTCGTAGAGCTTGACCGCATCTTCCGCCAGCGCGATGAGAAATTCATCCACCTGCTCAATCACCTGCGCAACAACATCATCACAGCCGATGATGTGCGGGAGCTCAACAAGCATTATGTGCCCGATGCAGAGGCGCAGAACGATGAAACAATCACGGTCACCACCCATAACTATCGCGCAGAGGAATTGAACCGCAAGGCACTGGAACGGCTCAAAGGGCCATCGTTCTTCTTCGATGCCAACGTGGAGGACGAATTTCCAGAATCGGCCTATCCCGTTCCGGCCCGAATAGAGCTGCGAAATGGCGCACAGGTGATGTTCGTCAAGAACGACACGCAGGGAGGTGTTTACTTCAATGGCAAGCTCGCAACCGTGGTCGATGTGGATGAAGAAGGTGTGATGGTACGATTGGCAGGCACTGACATGCGCTATATGCTGCGCCACGAGGTCTGGGAGAACAAACGCTACACCACCAGCGACCGCACAGGCGAGATGCAGGAGGATGTCATCGGCACCTTCTCTCAGTATCCCATCCGATTGGCGTGGGCCATCACCGTGCATAAGAGTCAAGGACTCACCTTTGAGAAGGCCATCATAGATGTGGGCCGTGCCTTCGCTCCGGGACAGGTGTATGTGGCCCTGTCGCGGCTCACATCTTTGGAGGGATTGACACTCAGAACGCCCATCAGTCCAGATGTGGTGAGCACCGATGCCGAGGTGGTCGAATTCTCCAAACGCAAGGAGGCACAGGGCGAGTTGCAACCCATTCTTCAACAGAAGCAAGGCGAATTTCTGAACATGCTGCTCGCAGAGACCTTCGACTTTGCGGAACTGTTGAAAGAGATGGACCGGATGCAGCAGAAGCACAGCATCATTGATGAGTTTGAAGACGCAGAGATGCGCAAGGCCCTGCCCGTGCTCCAACAGTCCATGCGCGAGGAGGCGGAGAACACGCAACGTTTCCGAACGCAACTGTCTCAACTCCTTCAAGCGCGTGACGACCAGAAACTGCTCGACCGCATCAGCAAGGGAAGCACCTACTATGAGGGGAAACTGACCGAGTGGCTGCGTCAGGTTCTGATGCACTTGGAGGATGTGAAGCAGTTCGCCAAGACCAAGACCTACCAAAGCGCATTGGAGGAACTGGATACCCTGCTGATGAAGAAGTGGGAACAGATGCAGAAGTCAGGGCAGGTGGCCCACAGCATACTGAGCGGGCAGGAGGTGACCATAGACGCCCAACTGGACAAGCAACGAACAGAAAAACGCATCAAACTGATTGCCGAGGTGAACCAGCATGTGATTGAGAACCCGAAGAACAGCGGACGCAAGACAGGCCGGGTGCGCAAGGCCAAAGACCCGGAAAGCCCCGCCAAGCCCAAGGCGGTGAAAGGTCAGACCTATCTTGACTCCTATCTGCTTTTGGATGAGGGCCTCACCGTTGAACAGGTGGCCGAAAGGCGAGGTCTCGGCAAGGCGACCATTGAAGGGCACATTGCCAAGGGAATAGGTGAAGGCCGTCTTCAGATAGAGAAGTTCCTCACACAAGGGCAGGTCAGCGAAATCTCAGCCACGCTGAAAGGTGCGTCACTGAATGAGGCATTCGACAAGCTGGGAAAGAAGTACAGTTTCGGGCAGCTCAGGATGGTGGTCGCCACTACTACGGAGTAGCTTTGGCAGCTTTGCTTGAACACCCATTGATTCCCACCACCTGAACTATGGATTGCCAAACTCTGTCAGGCACCCCGTGCAGATAGTGAGCACCCGTCCTGTGGCAATATCCAATGTCTTGCATTGTGCACCGGTCGTGTTGATACCGGGCTGCTGACCAACATTAGGGATGATTGCATTAATGGAAAGGGTAGGAACGCAATTGTTCCAGTTCTTGATGTCTTTCCAGTTGTCCGCTCCAGCAAATCCTCCTTGCCATGTGGTGTTGGCACCTATCTGATTCTTCCTGTACTGAATTATAGCGGACTGACCGGTGAAATCATGGTACTGCCAGACCTGCTTACCAATGCAATTCTGTTGATTTCCTGCCCTGTTGACCACTGCAAGGAAGTTGCACTGGTTAGGTCTGACTGGTGCCGTGAATGTCACTGAACCATATATGGTTGCGCATATTGGGCCGCTGTCGTTGTTGTAGAATATGGGTCTCCACACCGAGCCATCATGGGCATAGATGGTGATGTGAGTGTCGAACATAGTGGTCGGGCAGGTTGAAAAGCTATATTCAGAGCCTGAGTTCGCATAGAAATAGGTGTAAGTTCCACTGCCTGCATTTCCGTTCTGAAAAGCGCAGGTCATATTGATCCCATTGCAGGCTCCTGAGCCTGAAACATTGGATGGCCCGCCCCAAGGATGCACCTTGCGGATGTTTATGGAATTGCAAGTGCTCTGGGTTGTACAGTTATAACGGCTCAGCAGAATCCTATAGCTTCCGCTTGCAGGCGCGATGAAACGCAATGACGCATAGACGTTGGCCTGTAAAGGGCCACTGTCATCATTGTAAGCCAATGCAGTCGCACTTCCTTCTTGGAACACTGTCAGTTGACTGTCGAACGCACTGCCGGCCCAAACTTCAAAGGCCTCACCGGCAACCACGTTGGTAAGTGGCATATACTCTCCCCCATAATAACAGGTCGATGGAGTATATATGGTATTGTAGGTCATTGCATTCGCATTCTGACTTGTAAAGGCCGTCCCACCATAGCCACATTGAGCCGCACTCTCAAACCCCGAATTGAGCAGAAGTAGCACTACGAGTATGTAGGGCATGTGCCTATTGTTCATTTCAATCGAAGGCATGGTGGACAGATTCATTTGTTCTTCACGACAACGTAGTGGTCAGGATGGGTATCCACTTCCTTTCTTTTGTTAGGCGGGAAGGAGTTGTAATCTGACTGGGATATCTGAAGTGGTCTGCTTCCGCTTTGTTCCGTCAACATGGCCTGATATCCTTTGGGATTTTCTGCAACGAACTTTGCTTTGGCAGTCTCATAGTCAACAGGGTCGATTCCTCCGTTAGGTAGAATGCGATAGCTGAAGTAACCGTTGTTCTTCTTCAAAGGGAAGATTACCGGTGACGAAGCACTGTGCTGAGCATGTGAACGGTCTGATTCGGATGGTGCACCAACGTCACCCGGCAATGTCTGGGCCTGTATTTCTTTGCCCTTGTGAAGGCACAGGACAATCGTGGAGATAGTTAAAACTGTCTGTATTGTCATGACATTGCTAACTAAGGTTCATTGAGGGTCAGTCTGTCTTTATCGGGAGGGCCAGCCTTTTTCATCTCCTTGTCAAGCAGCTCTACTTTCAAGACCAAATCGTCAAGCGTACCGTGAAGCAGGTTGTTCTCTTGCTTGAGTTCTTTGATCGCCTCTATCAACAGTGGTACTATGTGGCTGTATTCGATGCTTTTCCATCCGTCACTGTCAGTGCTGACAAGTTCTGGAACAACTTTCTCAAGCTCCTGAGCAATGAGTCCGAACTGAATGGTGGTGTCAAACTTCATGTCTGGAAATTCGTCAGTTCTCCAATAATAGTTTACACCACGCATGGCAAGCACCTTTGACAATGGATCATGAAGGTCGGTCACATCCTTTTTGAGGCGGGCATCAGAGGTTTCGTTTATCGCATTTGACTTGATCCTTCCTATCACATGCAGGTTGTATGTCGGGGCTGCAGTTCCAATGCCTACGTTGCCATTGCTTGTGAGAATGGTCATACGGGTGGTTCCACTGGTCTGTAGGGAAAGATTCTCATCATAACTGCCTATGAGCCCCTCATCAACGGTTAACCCTTTGTTGAAGTAATATCTGACACGGTCTGTTTGTATATGGGCCCAACTGGTATTCTGAGGGCCTATATCGATGTATCCACTATTGGTCTGCATGCGCACTGCGTTGCCACTTCCTTCAAGAACCCGTGTGTTGGCATCATTGATGTCTATCCAACCGGCCTCGCCATGGCCTACTTTCAGTTTGCCACCCAGATAAAGGTTGTATGTCTGCCCCGTTCTGGGAAGGTACATTCCATAGGAAGCGAACTCAGCCACACCATCCACACCTTCAGATCTTGCAAGGATTCTGGATCCGTTTGAATACATCTCTGTGTTAGCAGCATTGCCCAACCTTAGCCTCCCGTTGATGCTCATGTTGCCACCTCCGCTTATACTGGCCACGTTGCCCGATGCCCCTGTTCCGGCCTTGAATACCCATCCTCGGCCTGCATTTGCATTCATGGTCAAATAGGTTGCCCAGTCAACGTTGACATAGGCGTGGGCACCGAAGGTTCCAATGCCAGCGAACATCATTCCGTAGTCAGGCTGGCCGGCGGCAGGACCGTTATAGAGAGAGAGGCCTTTGCCAGAGGTGTTGCTGGTATTGTTGACACCAAAGGCATCTGCTCTTGCTGTGCCGGCAGTCCATAATCCGGCCCCCGCCTGAGCGGCAGCGATTTGATTCTGGATGTAGTTGCCACTGCCCGTTGGAAGGTCGGCAGCTTGGATTGCAGATGACACGTAGTTCGTGCCATTGCCTCGCAAGTAAGTGCCATTTGCGGCTGCATTTGATATTCGGAAACCGACATCGGACGTGATGAAGCTTGTGGCACGAACCGTGCCTGCTCCCGATGTGCCGACACCGCCTGAAGCTATGCCACCATCAACTCTCAGGAAATTAGCCACATAGATGCCATTGGTAAATGCATTTGTCGGGTTCAGCCGCAGCCATGCATCGTTGGAGCGGATTGCGACCTTGTTGGTGAGTTCAATGTCACCATTCGAGGCTATGCTCATCTTTTCTACTCCGGCCGTTGAGAAACCTATAGCATCTGCACTGTGCCAATACATTCCAGTGTTGGGGTCTCCAGTGAATGAAAGGGCGGGAAGCGCTGCCGTACCATTCGACATTCTTATTGCTGTGGCATTTGAGAATGTTGCCACACCAGTCCAGGTCTTATTTCCTGCTGCCGTTTGGGTAGTGGTCAGATCGACCCAGTTCTGGGTGGCCGATCCCGTACCTCCATTGGCCACTGGCAGCACTCCTGTCACTTCCGTGGTAAGGTTGATTCCGCCTCCGGTACTTGAAAGGGTCCCATTGCCAAGAGTAGTGCGGACAATACCGTTGGTAGCGTACGTATGGAGCCGCGTTGTTCCGTTCGATGCGATGCTCATTCTCACAGAATTGCTCGTACCAAGGTGAAGTGCCCCTGCATATTTGTTGCCCAGCACGACCGAGTTTCCCTCTGTTCCGGTGAACGTGTTCCCCGATCCATCGCGTCCTGCCACATTGACCACTCCAAGGATGCCCTGTACAGCGACAGCATCCTGCGAAAGGCGTACAAAAGCCCCACCGGATTCTGTTGCATCATTGCTTCGATCGCCATAAATATCGATACCTGCAAATCCGTTGCTCTCGACCCTTACGATCTGGTTTGCTGTGACCGCATCTGTCAGGGATCCGATATGAAGGAGCTCGGTAGGTGCGGTGATGGCACCTATCCCAATATTTCCATTGGAGATTATCCGCATCCTCTCGACACTGTTTGTTGATAGCGACAGTTCGTTCGCCACAGGGAGGAACATGCCTGTGGTCGTGGAATTGGTGAACGAATAGGCAGGAGCTGCGGCTGTACCATTGGCAAATCGTCCGATCCGTCCACTCGTGATGGTGGTTGTGTTCACTATCAACAAGTTACCTGTCACGCGCGCATTGCCAGTCACATGCAACGGCTGCGATGGTGCAGCATTGCCGATACCTAACCTGCCATTCGTGTTGTCCCAATGGAAATTGGTGTTCTGTCCGAGATTCGTACCGCTGGTCCAAAAGGCCACCTTGTCCGTTACTCCGCTACCTGTAAGTGGCGTAGTGTTGCCACTCATCAGTCTAACCCAGCCAGTGCCATCCCAATAATAATGGCCTACGCCCGTAACAGCGCTGGTGTTATAGACCAGAAGCCCTTCGGCAGGTGCTGTCACCGGGGCCGCAGCGGCAAGGTTTGGAATGCTTATGCGGGGTACGAGAACACCCTGATCGGTAGATCGAACGTCAAGGACGGCCGATGCGTCTCGAGTGGATCCCACATAATCGATGAGTACACCGTCTGACTGCGCCAACATTTCTTTGGCGATGGGAAGTAGCGCGAGGGATACGAGAAGTACTTTTCCTTTCATGGCAATGTGTTTTCTCACAATGACGAAAATCATGAATGGCGAAAATAATACACGCAGATATATTACCGAACAAAAATGTAACGGAAACTTAAATACCCGGAAAATTTTGTCTCAAATCCACCTCAAGCGCTCAATGCCTTGCATGGAAGAACTGATGCTGGTCTCAATTCACCTTCACCCAGAACAGCGATGTATGCCCACGCAGTTCACCGCCCATCGATGAATAAACAGGTATGCGCGGGGCTATGGCCAGAACCTTCCTGTCGATGATGTTCCCATCGGGTGTGTATCTCCACTGTTCTCGGAACTTGACAGAATAGAACTCTCTGCCGTAATCGCGGGTCACGGCCTCGGCCACCATCTGGCCAGTCTCAGTATTCTCGTAATAGACCGTATCGGTAAAGAACAGCTTGGCCCGTACCTCTTGGAGCGTCATGGGTTGCTCGGTGATCGGGTCGAGGGCGTGCAGTTTGCCTGCAAGCACATCATTGAGCAGGTTCACCATCAGTTCTGAAATGTCGGTGAAGTCCTCATCATTCAGGTCGGTGTGGAACATGCCGTTGGCATCCACAGCATATTCTACCACTTTGGTATAACCGATATGCGATGTGCTATCGGACGCGGAGGGCAGTTGGTCTCCGTCTTTGGAAGTGCATGAGCTGATGGCAAGAAGGGCGAGCAGATAGGCTGTGTGTTTCATGGTCTGATGTTCGGGTCAATGATTCGGTGATGGGCTCAGAGGGCATATTTCCTGCCGATGGCCTTTGCCTGCGGCAGATATTCGAGAATGGCCTTGGCACGGCTCTGTGGGTCCGGGTGTGTGCTTAGGAATTGGGGCGGGCGACTGCCTCCCCCGACTTTTGACATGCGGTTCCAGAACGGAGCGGCCTCGTCCACATTGTAGCCTGCAATGGCTGCAAAGGCCAGCCCCAGCTTGTCGGCCTCGCTTTCGTGCAGCCGCGAGAATGGGAGAACCGCACCCACCGTGGCAGTTAGCCCATAGGCCTGCGAGAAGAGCTGCCTGGTGAGTTCGGGCTTCTGTGCAAGGGCCACGTCCAGGGCCAGTCCACCCGCCTGCACCAAAAGTCCCTGACTCATACGCTCGTTGCCATGACGGGCAATGGCGTGGGCCACCTCATGTCCCATCACCACTGCAAGGCCGTCCATATTCTGGGTCAAAGGGAGGATGCCTGTGTAGAACACCACCTTGCCGCCCGGCATGCACCATGCATTCACCTCATTGCTCTGCACAAGATTGAATTCCCATTTGAACCCTGCGACCCTGTCGCCTTCGCCCTTGGTGCGCAGATATTTGGTGGCGGCACGGGCAATCCTGTCCCCGACCTCTTTCACTTGTGCGGTCTGCGCGTTGGAAGCGGGCATGGCAGGGTTCTGAGCAAGAAACTGCCCATAGCTGGTCAGTGCCATGCCTACAAGTTGGCTCTCGGGCAGCAGATTCATCTGCTTTCGGCCTGTGATGGGCACCGTGGAGCATGCCACGAAGGCAAGAATGAAGGCGAACACGACAAGTTTCTTAACCACAGCTGCAGATGTTTCGATGTGCTACAAATTTAATGGAAGCCCGCGTGATTGCTGTTCTGAATATGCAAGAGTTGACCCCACCGCCAATGGACTTACCTTTGTGCCATGCTTAGGATAGAGAAGAAACGTTTCCGCTTCCCCATGGCACTGGTCATGTTGGCCCTCGGTTTTTGGACCGTGATGCTGGTCTCCTATTCGGTCTCGGTGAAGCATGAATCGGATGCCGCCTTCGAAGCAAGGTTCCACGAGGACTATCGGGTGTATAGTGTCAATGTCCCAAAGAACCTCACTTTCTGCGGAAACAGGGTTCCTTTGTTCGATATGGACATCCGCGAGCGCATGGACCGTGAATTATTGGTGAACACCTACTGGCAGAGCAATACACTGCTTTTTCATAAGCGCGCCTACCGATGGTTCCCGATCATAGAGCCTATTCTCAAGGAGTATGGCGTCCCTGATGATTTCAAGTATCTGGCAGTGATCGAGAGCGGGCTGATGAACACTGTGTCCCCATCGGGTGCAGTGGGATACTGGCAGATATTGGAACCCACTGCCAAGGAATATGGACTGGAGGTGAATACCGAGGTGGATGAGCGATATCACGTGGAAAAATCGACAGAGGCGGCATGTAGGTTCCTCAAAGATGCCCATGACAAGTTCGGGAGTTGGGAAATGGCCGCAGCAGCATACAATATGGGCATGGGCGGATTGAGCAGACAGGTGAAACGTCAGCGGGCCACGAATTACTATGACCTGATTCTCAGCCAGGAGACCGGTCGTTATGTGTTCCGCATCATTGCTGCCAAGCTGATACTGGAAAATCCTGCCCGATATGGGTTCTATTTCCGCGAGAAGGATCTATATGGGCCACAACAGACCGTAGAAGTGAGAATTGACAGTGCCGTCACCGATTTTGCCAATGTCGCTGCCAAGCTCAATACCACCTACAGGATCCTGAAGATCTTCAATCCATGGTTGCGCGAACCTACTTTGGCCAACAAAGAGAAGAAGACCTACGTGCTCAGACTTCCCAAGAGGGGCTATTTCAACATCTCGGCCATGGATCCGGCAGTGCTGGCCGACAGCGCCTTGTGGGAACGGCCCGATGAATTCCATTCTGGGACGATATTGCCAGAATAGGCGGGCTATCAACAGATAGTGCCGCAAGGTCTCTGACCTTGCGGCACTTTTCATTTGAGCATCCGGTCAATCGGCCAGAAGGGTCACTTCTTCAGTTCCTCTTCGATCATGCCGAAGAACTGATCTATGCCCGGCATGATGATGATGCGCGTTCTACGGTTGGCCGAACGCCCTTGGGCAGAAGTGTTGTCTGACACCGGCACATACTGACTGCGTCCGGCCGCTGTCATGCGCTTGGGAGCGATGTTGAAATCGGTCTGCAACATGCGCACCAATGATGTGGCACGTTTCACGCTCAGATCCCAATTGTCGAGCAGTTCGCCCTGACGGTACGATACATTGTCGGTGTGGCCTTCGATCAACACCTCCAGATCGGGTTTGGACTCCAGCACTTTGGCCACCTTGGCAAGCACTTCCTTGGCGCGAGAGTTGATCTGATAACTGCCGCTGCGGAAGAGGAATTTGTCAGAAATGGAAACGAATACCACGCCTTTGTCCACACTGATGGTTATGTCCTCATCATCAACACCCACTGCGCCTTTCAGACTGGTGACCAGCGCGATGGTGATTGAATCTTTGCGTGTGAGTGCTTGATGCAGCGCGTTGATCTGCAGATCCTTCTCTTGAATGTTCTCAAGCGATCTTTGAAGATTTTCGGCCTCTTTGCGGGTCAGCATTGCCATCTCACCGAGGTTGTGGGTCAGCTTCTCGTTCATCGCACGCAGATGTTCGAGGTCCTTGTCCTTCTGGCGATTCTCTGATTGGCAGGCCAGCAGATCGCGCTGGGTGCGGGTAAGGTCGCTGGAGGACTTTTCATACAGGTCTTGAAGAGATGCCCGTTTGGCATCCAGTTCGTTGAACTTTTTATTGGAGACACAGGATCCCAGCAACATGATGGGAAAAAGTGCAAGGATGATGTAGCGCATGGCTGTGTCTGTGTGTGGTTTAGATGGCGCAAAATTAGGGGGTCGCAGAGCGGTGCCTGCATGCCCGAAATGTTTTAATCCAATTTTTAATCCGTTGTCGATCAGAGATTTATTTCTTCTCTTCCATACTGATTCAGGGCGGTTCTGAGCAGTATTCTGCTTACTGGTCATTCCAGATGCTCCAGCTTGCTTCGGCCTGCCTGTGCAGCATATCGAGGCCATTGCTCACCATGGCTCCGCGCTCAAGCCCGGCCAGCATGAAGCGAGTCTCGTGCGGATTGTAAACCATATCGAACAGCAGGTGTCCCGGGCCCACTGCTTCATATTGCAATTCAGGTCGGCCATTGACATTTGGGAACATTCCAACGGGTGTGCAGTTCACGATCAGCGTGTGCGATGCGATGATGGAAGTGTTGAGGTCCGGATAGGTCAGGTCAGTTTTGCCGGCCACTCGGGAAACCGTGGCTACAGAAAGCCCGAGGTCTGTCAGCACATGCACTGCGGCCTTTGCAGCTCCTCCGGTGCCCAACACCAGTGCATGGGTGTGTGCACTGGTCAGCATTGGGATAATGCTGTCATGGAATCCTACCGTGTCCGTATTGAAGCCTTTCAGTAGAACATGGTTCCCGTGGCGGAAGACTTTGACCGTGTTCGCAGCACCGATGGCATTGACTGCCGCATCCAGTTCATCGAGAAAGGGGATGATGGTCTGCTTGTAAGGAATGGTCACATTCACACCCTCCAGATCCGGCATGGTGCGTATGGCATGGACGGCCTGTTCCACCGTGGGGACATCGAAGTTCAGATACTCGGCATCGATCCCAAGCTCTTTGAACTTCCCATCGAAATATCCTTTGCTGAAGGAGTGGGAGAGGGGATGACCGATAAGGCCGAAGCGTCTCATGCCCGCGAAGCTGCTCTTTCCATGGCCATCACGAGAATAAATCCTCCGATGGCGCACAGAAGCACATATCCTATCATCGCTGGCTCTCCGGTCACATTTTCAAACACCGAAGGCAGCACGCTTCTGTCAAGGAATGGCACTTCTTCGCCATGACTGTTGATGCGGAACTGCGTCACCTCTTTCCATGGCCACACTTTGTTCAGCGAACCGACCATGAAGCCTGTGAGGCCTGCCATGGTGGCGTCATAAGCGCGTTTGAAGAGCCACGAGAGGAAATTGCTGAATGCGATGATGCCCACGATGCATCCTCCGATGAACACCGAAATGTTGATACCGTTCGGAATGATGGCCGCCATGTCCATGGCCCGAAGTCCGTCCACCAGCCCACTGATGCTGCCAAGCACGGTGCCGTAGGCCCCCAACAATAGCAGGATGAAACTGCCCGAGATTCCGGGAAGGATCATGGCACAGATGGCGATGCATCCGGATATGAACACGAACAGCAGCCCATCTGGCATTTGGGCGGGAGCGGCAATGGTGATGTAGAAGGCGATCGCGGCCCCTCCGGCAAGCACCAGTGCGTTGGTCACATTCCACGTGCGGATCTGCCTCCAGATGATGATGGTCGAGGCCACTATCAAACCGAAGAAGAATGCCCACACGAGCACCGGATAGGTGGCGATCATAAAGGTTATCCCTTTCGCAAGCGTGATGATGCTGGTGAAAATGCCTGCGAACAATGCCAATAGGAAATTACCGTTGAGCCGTTTCCATGCAGCCTTGAAGCCTTCATTCTTCCACAGCACAAGTACCTCAGGGCGTGCACCTTTGATCGTGTCCAACAGTTCCTGATAGATGCCGGTGATGAATGCGATGGTGCCACCGGACACGCCCGGCACCACATCTGCAGCCCCCATGGCCATGCCTTTCATGTAGAGCAGAAGATAGAACCTCCTGCCGCGTTCGCTGGCCGCCATCAGTATTTCTCCATGGATTTGTCGATACGGTCTGCCCAAGCGAGAATCCCTCCTTTGAGGTTGTAAAGATTGTCCCTGCCAAACCTCGATTCCAGAATGCTGACGATATTGGAAGAGCGTCCACCGCTGCGGCAATGCATGATCACGGGCACATCGGTGCGCAGTTCCCCAATCCGCTCCAGTATCTGTGCCATGGGAATATGGGTGCCTCCCATGCTGCAGACCTCCAGTTCCCAGTTCTCGCGCAAGTCTATGAGTTGGAAGTCCTGTTTGGCATCCATCTTCTGTTTCAACTCTTCAACCGTGAGGTCTTTCATCTTATTGTCTTTTGGAATGTCAATGGCCTTGTTGGCATCAATGTCGGCCGGCAGGTGGTTGAAGAACGTGTCACCCCTCAGCCCTACCCGCAGGGTTTCCAGAGGGATTATCTCGGTAGGGGCTATATTGCCCAGATTCACATTGGCACCCAGCAGGTTGATGAACCATACCTGCTGTTCCTTCTGGGGCGCCTCCCAAAGCACCTTGTCGGCAGGGATCACGCCCAGTATCTTGTTGATGAGGCTGACGTGGGCCGTGCCATTGGGCCGGTAGATGCCCACCGTTCCGCTCTCGCGCGCCTCTGCGATCACCTTCCACGAACCTGCATCCAATTCGGCCAGCATCATCCTCTTCCATTTGTTGGGATGGATGATGATACCCGACTCCTTCGACCCCACTTCGCTAAGGGTGAGGAACTCTCTGGCCAGAATCTGGATGAGTTCACATTTTTTCCCGTGGTCAAGCGAAATGCATCCGTCCGACACTTCAACCGTGTCGATGCCCAGACCGCGCACCATTCTGCGATAGTCATCGAATCTTCCCCTGATCAGGAAGGCTTCGAAAAGTGTTCCGCCCAGATAGACACGTATGCCTGCATCGCGATACAGTTTGACCTTCTCTTTGATGTCTTTCCCAACAAAGGAGGTTCCGAAACCAAGCTTCACAAAGTCTGTGAGATGCCCGGCCGAGGCGATCATATCCTCCGCCTGACGCAGACTGAGCCCCTTGTCCATCACCATGGTGATGCCAGAACTGCGCGGCTTGTCCGGGCGTTCGGGAATGAACGGCAGATCCGATCCCATCATTGCCCGTAGATGCTTATCAGGTCCATCACCCGTGGATTGTAGATGGCCTCGGGGTTCTCGTCAAATATCAGGACATGACGGTCATAGTCCATTTCCAATCCGTTCTGCAAGTAGTGCATCGCCTCGCTGCCCTGCCCAGAGATCAGCATCATCGCAGCTGTGCGGTAGTGCAGTTCGGCATCTTCGGGTGAGGTCTTGATGGCCTCCATCATTGTTTCGAGTCCGGTCACACGGTCGAGGTGGTGGAACAGCACCTGCGCCTTGGCCACATGGAAACGTGTTTCGTCCGGTGCGATCTCCAGGGCCTTGTCGAAGGCTTCCACAGCTTGACCGAATTCGGAGAACTGTTCAAGGAGGTCGCCCATGAAGAACCAGTATTCGGCATCCAGCGGGTCTATCTGCAATGCCTTTTTCATGTAGGGAAGGCATTCGGTATAGCGTTCTTGCCGCTCGCGTATCACAGCCATGCCATACCATGCATCTGAACATTCCGCATCCAGTTCCATGGCCTTCTGGTAGAGTTCGAAAGCCTGGTCGAGCTCTTTGCGGCCCTCTGCGCATTCTGCCAGCCCAAGGAACGCGTCCGGATACTCAGGGTCAAGCTCCTGCAAAGACCTGAACTGCACTTCGGCCCGGTCCCAGTTGCCGCATTCCAGATAGCAGTCGCCAAGTTCCTGCAGGGCCATGGCATCACGGTCGTCAATGGCCACGCAGAGTTCCAAGGCCCAAATGGCGCGTGGGTAATCCTGGGCCCTGCGGTAGAACGTGCTCAGATTGAACCATCCTGCACTTGCGTAGGGGTGTTCGTCCAGATACTTGTTCAGGAATTCGATGGCCTGCTTGGGTTCGCCCATCAGATCGTAGAGAAAGCTGATCTCATAGAGGAGTCCATGCTGCTCAGGATTCTCGCGCAGCCCGGTCTTGAGTTGCGAAATGGCCTCGCCTCTGTTTCCCATCGCATCATATTCATAGCTGATGAGCAGATAGAGTTCGCTGAGATCTTCCGTGTACTCCATCGCTGACCTGAAAATGGCAATGGCCTCCTCATGCTTCCCCTGTTTGCTGAAGATGCCGGCCTTGAGGATGAGCATGTCCACATTGGTAGGGTCTATGGATTCGAGCAGGGCAATGGAGCGGAGGGCATTCTTGTCATCGCCCTTGAGCGTGAGAATGTCGGCCCTGATAAGTTCAAAGTTCCTGTTGTGGGGATGCTGCTGTGAGGCCAGCTCCAGCACTTTCCATGCTTTGTCGAGATCCATGCCCGACATATAATGTTCCACCAGATCCTCCAGATCCTCGACATCGAAATAATACTGGTCGTCATTGGCCAGCATATTCTCGAAACGCTCCAGACTCTCTGAGTTCTGGTTGAATTCGGGCTCTGATTCCGGGTCAATGTTCATGGCTGAAATCTTTGGATAAGACTACTCAAATCCGTAATGGCACCACCGGTCGGTCTTTGGTTATTTTCCACAGCCTTTGTTCAAAAAAATCGCAGGAGTCATCAAAGGCTTCGCAAAGGTCGGGTATTCCCCTTGAACCGACCATGTACTTTTGTCGGCTCATCAATATCGCAGCCATGTCGTTGATCAAATCCATCTCGGGAATCAGAGGGACCATAGGAGGTAAGGTGGGGGAGGGCCTCAGTCCGTTGGATGCTGTGAAGTTCACCTCGGCCTACGCCCACTTTGTGCGACAGCGTTCGGGCGTGGCAAGGCCCACGGTCGTCATTGGCCGCGATGCACGCATTTCGGGCGAAATGGTCAACCATCTGGTCACTGGAACGCTGATGGGATATGGCATTGATGTCATCGATCTCGGACTGAGCACGACCCCCACGGTAGAGGTGGCAGTGGTTGCCGAAAAGGCCCATGGTGGCATCATACTCACCGCAAGCCACAATCCCAAGCAGTGGAACGCCCTCAAACTGCTCAACGAGAAGGGCGAGTTCATCTCGGCCAGCGAGGGCGAAGAGGTGCTGCGCCTGGCCGATTCTGACGACCTGAACTTCGCCAATGTGGACGCCCTCGGTTCGGTAAGGTTCATTGACGACTATATCGACCGTCATATCAGAATGGTGCTGAAATTGGGGCTGGTGGATGTGGAGGCCATCCGCAAACGCAAGTATCATGTGGTCATCGACTGCGTGAACAGCACAGGAGGGCTGGTGCTGCCCAAACTGCTCAACGCTCTCGGTGTTGACAAGGTGACCCAGCTTTACTGTGAACCGAACGGCCATTTTCCCCATAATCCCGAGCCACTGCCAGAGCATCTGTCCGAGATTTCGGAGACCGTCAAAAGGGTAGGGGGCCATGTGGGCTTTGTGGTCGACCCCGATGTGGACCGTCTGGCCATGGTATGCGAGGACGGGGAGATGTTCGGTGAGGAATACACCCTCGTGGCGGTGGCCGACCACGTCCTGAGCAACAAGGTGGGCAACACGGTGAGCAACCTGTCATCGACCCGTGCCTTGCGCGATGTGACAGAGATGGCCGGTGGGGTCTATCATGCCAGCGCTGTGGGCGAGGTCAATGTGGTGGATATGATGAAGGCCACCGGTGCCGTCATCGGAGGCGAGGGCAACGGGGGCATCATTTATCCCGAACTGCACTATGGACGCGATGCACTGGTAGGCATTGCCCTGTTCCTGACCCTGATGGCCAAGAAAGGCGTTTCGGCCAGTTATCTCCGTTCCTCCTATCCCAACTATTTCATCAGTAAGAACAAGGTGTCGCTGACACCCGAGACCGATGTGGACGCGATCCTCGAAGCGGTGAAGAACAAATACATCAAACAGCCCGTGAACACGGTTGACGGGGTGAAGATCGAATTCGGCAAGGAGTGGGTGCATCTGCGCAGATCCAACACCGAACCCATCATCCGCATCTATTGCGAGAGCGAGAACGAGAGCACGGCCACCAACCTGGCCAACAAGATCATCGCAGACATCAAGGAGGTGATGAAGGAGAAGGTGAATTGAAATAGACCATAGACCGTAGTCCATAGTCCATAGAGCGAAGACCATGGACTATCGACCATGAACCATTAACCATTAACCATTAACGAATACCCATTCCCGTGCCCATCTATCTCGACAACGCAGCCACTACCCGCATCGACCCTCTGGTCACGGAGGTCATGACCGATGTGATGGGCCGTATATACGGCAACCCGTCATCCACACACAGCCTGGGCCGCGAGGCGCGGGCAGAGATCGAGAAGGCGCGCAGAAAGGTGGCCTCGCTCATCGGTGCGTCTCCTGCCGAGGTGTTCTTCACTTCGGGCGGCACCGAGGCCGACAACATGGCCATCCGTTGCGCAGTGCGCGACCTTGGCGTGCGCCACATCATCACCTCGCCCATCGAGCACCATGCTGTGCTGCACACGGCCGAGGCCGAGCAGGAGGCCGGACGTGCCCGCATCAGCATGGTGCGTCTCACAGACCTTGGCCACGTTGACCTGGGCCACCTTGAAGAACTGTTGCGACAGGAGGGGCCGGCCCTGGTTTCGCTGATGCATGGCAATAACGAGATCGGCAATCTGCTCGACCTGCACCGCGTTTCCATGCTGTGTCGCCAGCACGGGGCCTATTTCCATTCAGACACGGTGCAGACCATGGCCCACTATCCCATGGACCTGAAAGCACTGGACATGGATTTCATCACCTGTTCGGCCCATAAGTTCCATGGCCCCAAAGGCGTGGGATTCCTTTACATCGGCCCCAAGGTGCGCATCGGGCCGCTGTTGCAGGGCGGTGCGCAGGAACGCAATATGCGTGGCGGCACCGAGAATATCTATGGCATCGTGGGCCTTGCCAAGGCGATGGAAATTGCCAATGCAGGCATGGAGGAGCACCGCACCCACATCGCAGCCCTCCGGGCCCTGATGATGGCACGGCTGCGCGAGACGGTCCCGGACGTCCGGTTCAATGGCGATGCCGAGGGCGGGTCGCTCTACACGGTGCTCAATGTGAGCTTCCCTGCGTCATCCATCAGCGAGATGCTGCTCTTCAACCTCGATATAATGGGGATCTGCGTCTCGGGCGGAAGTGCCTGCAGCAGTGGCAGCGATGTGGGGTCGCATGTGCTGTCGGCCCTTCATGCCGACCCATCGCGCCCATCTGTGCGTTTCTCTTTCGGCAGATACAATACCTTGGACGAGATAGAGGAGGTGATCGGCAGAATGGAAGAGCTGCTGCGGGTGCACAGAGTGGCTTAGCCGCTGCATCAGCTCGGCTGAAGTTGCCTGTTGTTGAACGTCCATCGTATCTTGGGCCCGTCCGTGGCCCGGTGGTCATGTGAACAGGGACACCATGCGGTATTTTCTCGAATTGCAGTATAACGGCACCGGATTCCATGGCTGGCAGATCCAGCCCAACGGCATCACCGTGCAGCAGGAACTCACCGACAGGGTCTCGATGCTGTTGAAGGCCCCGACATCCATTGTCGGATGTGGGCGCACGGACACGGGCGTGCATGCCCGCGAATACTTCGCCCATTTCGATGCCGGACAGCTTCCTGATGGGGCCGCGATATTCCTGTTCAAACTCAACAACATGCTGCACCCCAACATCGCGGTGCGCGCCATACATCTGATGGCCGACAATGCCCACGCACGGTTCTCGGCACGCTGGCGCAGCTACGAGTATGTCATCATCCGCAGAAAGGACCCTTTCCATCAGGGCCTTTCATGGCGCTGCATGTACAGCGTGGACATCGACCGGATGAACGAGGCTGCGCAACTGTTGCTGGGCGAACGCGATTTCGCCTGTTTCTGCCGCTCGCATGCGTCCAACAACACCAACATCTGCACCATCACCGAGGCCCGTTGGGAGGAGGATGGCGATCTTCTGCGCTTCCATATCACGGCCAACAGGTTCTTGCGCAATATGGTGAGGGCCATCGTGGGCACGCTGGTCGATATTGGCAGGGGAAGGTCAGATGGCACCGCGATGCAGCGCATACTTGACAGTGGCGACCGGTCGGAGGCGGGCACATCGGCCCCCGCGCAGGGACTCTACCTGAGCCGTGTGCAATATCCCGAGGCCATTTTCCACCAATGCCTTGCCCGTGCCGATGGACAGTCCGAACCTTTATAGCTTTGCGTCATCATGGGGAACATTCTTATCAGGATCGTCATTTCATCATTGGCCGTGCTGCTCACTGCATGGCTCCTGCCGGGCATCGATGTCGATGACTATATCACCGCCATTCTGGTGGCCATCGTGCTTGCGCTGCTCAATGGTTTTGTGAAACCGGTGCTCATCATACTCACCATCCCCTTCACGGTGTTCACACTGGGGCTGTTCCTGCTGGTCATCAATGCGGCCATGGTGATGCTGGCCCATCGGTTTGTGAGCGGTTTCCATGTGGACGGGTTCTGGTGGGCGCTGCTGTTCAGCATCGTCCTGTCGGTGGTCACTTCCATCATGGAGGGTCTTGGCGGGTCGAAGGCGAAGCATTCGAGAGAGATTGACAATTGATGCCTGTGCAACGGACGTCCGCTGCCCAATGGGCCGAACTGCTCAATCTGTCCCCGCATCCTGAGGGCGGCTGGTATCGGGAGACCTATCGCGCAAAGGCCGTCATCGACTGTCCAGAGGGCTTCGATGGCGAACGCAGCTGTGCCACTGCCATCTATTTCCTGCTCACTTCGCAGTCGTTCTCGGCCTTTCACCGCATTCTGTCTGACGAGGTGTGGCATTTCTACACGGGCGATGGCATCACGGTGCACGAGATCGCTGCCAACGGTGCCTACATCGCCCATCGGCTCGGGGCTTCCCCCGGGCAGGGCGAGGTCTTTCAACTGGTCATTCCGGCAGGCAGCTGGTTCGCATCAGAGGTCAGTGCCGGTGGCGACCACGGGCTTGTGGGCTGCACGGTGGCCCCTGGTTTCGACTTCCGCGATTTTGAAATGGCCAAGCGCAAACACCTCTTGGCCCGATTTCCGCAGCATTCAGAGGTCATCTCCCGCCTGTGCCGCGACTGAGGTGCAGATTCCCACTCCCATCCACGTCCCATGAAGATCACCCTCACACGTCTCAACAGCGACTATCATTTCGAGGCACGCAACGATAGCGGCAACACCATCGACATGGACGGTTCGCCCGACATCGGTGGGCAGAACCTCGGTGCAAGGCCCATGCAGGTGGTGCTCATGGCCTTGGCCGGGTGCAGTTCCATAGATGTGGTGAGCATTCTGCGCAAGATGAAGCAGGAGCCTGTTTCCTACGATGCCGAGGTGGAGGCCCAGCGCGAGCAGGGCAAGGTGCCATCGCTGTTCACCCATATACACCTGCGGTTCATACTCACCGGAGACCTCGACCCCGCCAAGGTGGAGAAGGCCGCGCGCCTATCGGCCGAGAAATACTGCTCTGTGGCCAAGATCCTCGAAAGGACGGCAACGCTGTCGTGGAGCTGCGTGGTCAATGGGGTGGAGGGCACCCGCCACGCGGGGTAGAGACGCGATGAATCGCGTCTCTACTCACCGGATTCACTCCGCGTTGTTCTGCGCCTTCATCTGGGCATCCTCGCGGGCATCCTTCGGGTTAGGGGGCACAGTGCCGTTCTGCACCGTGTCGGGTGTCACAGGGTAGTAGCCTGCCTGCGGGTCTTCTCGGTGGATGGGCACAGTGAGCGGTTCGCCATGCGATGCCGAACGCGGCCCCTCTGGCTTCCCGCTGTCAGAGAGCTTGCCCATGCCCTGCACTTCCGGCCCGGACGCCTTGGGGCCCACAGCACGCGCGATGCGGTACTTTTTCCACTTTTCATCAACCTCCTCCGCGGGCTGTTGGCCTTTCGCACTGTCTTCGACCTGCTTCATGGGAATGTCTTTCGTTGATCCTCACCGACCGACAAAGGACAGCCCCGACTCATCCCGTCCCATTACACTTTAGCGGTGATGATTGCATGATTCCCACCTTTCAGGGGCCAAGGCCGGGGCTGTGCTACTGGGGCGGTCACTTTTGTTCCTCCAATTGCCTGAAATATTCTTCTGCCGCATCGTGGTGCGCGTCTTCTGCCTTTTGAAGTTCCATTGCCTGATAGGCAAGGTATGCCACCAGAGCAAACGCAACGGCCGCCACAACGAGCCGCATGGCAGGATTCAATCTATCTCCTTGGGGTTTCAGGAAGTGGGGATTTATATATTCAGTCAAATCTCACGGATGGAAGCCTTTTCACCACCTCCCGGAATTCTGACCTTGTTCTTGGGAATTCCACCCTCGTTTTCCAGAATTCCTCCCTCGTTTTCCAGAATTCCACCCTCGTTTTCCAGAATTCCACCCTCGTTTTCCAGAATTCCACCCTCGTTTTCCAGAATTCCTCCCTCGTTTCTCAGAATTTCTCCCTCGTTTCTCAGAATTTCTCCCTCGTTTTCCAGAATTCCTCCCTCGTTTCTCAGAATTCCACCCTCATTTTCTGGAATTCCTCCCTCGTTTCTCGGAATTCCTCCCTCGTTTTTGGATATAACGGGAGGATTATTTGTGCCTCAGGGCAGAGAACTCACCCGTGGTGGTGGATGACTGATTGGCAACGGTGATGGTGCTGAATCCCTTGGTGATGCCATAGAGTTCTCCGGGGTTCACGTTGACGGACGGGCCGGTGGCGCTGCTGCCCTTATAAACGGTGAGCGGCACGGTGCCGATGTTCTTAAAGGTCCCTCCGATGATGAGACTGCCCACCGTGATCTGGTCCAGCAGCTTCACTTTGCTCTTCACCTGCTTGGGCGCGCGCGGGCTGTCGTCCACCGTGAAGCCCCAAAGGTTCAGCTCCTTGGGATTGTCGGAGTACAGGCTGATGAGAAAACCACCGATGGCGCGCAGGTGGGCCATCACGGGGTTCCAAACGTTGTTGCGGTCCTGCGTGGCATCCTCGGCCTGCCCTGCCAGGGCCTTGGCCTGGTTGTGAAACGTGAGGGCATCGTTCGCGGCCGTGGTGTTGGCCGCCATGGTCTGCCCGTGCAGCACGAGGTAGGCCTCGAGCGGGCTGGTGCTCACCGGATAGCCCTCATACTTCTCCCTCAGCACGTGAAACATGGCGATGCGCTCCGCAAATTCGTTGGGGTAGGCGATGCGGCCCGTCACCGTGATGGGCGCGCCCCAAAGGTTCAGCTCCATGAAGTTGGGGCTGTAGAATTTCTTGAGGAACTGATAGTAGCTGCGCATATTGCCGAACACGGGCACAAAGGCAAGGTCGCGCTTCTGGGTCATGTCCTCGGCCTCTCCGGCCTTCGCCCTGCGCTGTTTCTCAAAGGCCGAGGCCGTGTCGGCAGCGGTCGCGTCATCGGCCAGCACAATGGAGTGCTGGGCAAGGAACGCGGTCAGCGGGTTCTCGGCAGGCGAGAGGCTGTCGTTCTTCTCGACCACATTCTTGAGAAGGCGGTCCTGGTTCAGAAAATCTTCGGGATAGATGATGCGTGCCATGGGACGGTGTTTTTGGGTGAATGATGTTGAAAAAGACATGTAAAAATAAAAGATCCGTCAGAATCAATAACTTTTTTTCATGTCCCTGCAAGTGTCACTGCGCCCTATGCCCACACCGCTACCCTCCTCAGGGCCGGGTGTGCGCTACCATAATATCAACGTGGGCCTCCCCGTGCTTCAATGCGCCCTGTCGGTGCTGCATTCGGCCTTGTCGCCACACGCACCGCAGCACCCGCTGGTGCGGTCGATGTGGTTCTTCACCTTCATCTTCTTGGCAATGATCTGCTGGGCCATCCAACCGCCCGCCAACAGGGCAAGACCTATCACTGGCAATAGATATTCCAAGTATGTTCCCATGGTGTGATGGTGTTGATGCCTTATGAAGGAAAGGAGTGCCCCGAAGGGCCACGCAAGGTAGAGGGCCGCAAAGACCCCTTTGCTGACAATTGTCACCACCAGGGCCGAACGTCAGGCCCAGCGGCCAATGGAGGCGAAATGTCCTGACCATGTAACCGTAGGGGCCGTACAACGGTTAAATGACGGACATATCTATCAGGGACCAACAGCGAAAGACGAATAGCGAACAGCGAAAGGCGAATAGCTGAAGGCGAGGAATAAGGAGTAGGGATCAAGGAACAGGAACCCATGGAAAGCAGACTATGGACGGACACGCGTCCGGCATACAGGAGACCGATCGTTGCACTTTATATGCTGTTGTTCGCGCTGCTGCTGTGGGCGGTGGCATCGGTCACGGTCAATTCATCGGTGCTCATCGGGCGCTATGATACCATCAGCCGCGTTTCGACCAGAAAGCTGTCGCTGCTCAACGGACTGCACAGGAGCGCGGCCTACATTCAGGTGGCCACATTGCGCCATCTGATGGCCGAGGACAGCCTGGCCAAGGTGCGCGAACGCATCATTATCGACACCGAGTTCGCAAAGAACTCAGAAACGATAGCCGAGATCGGTAAATTGATCAGCGATTCGGCCGAGCGCGTCCACTTCCATACCATCCTTGTGAGCCGGGCGGCCAACACTGCGGCCCGCGATAGCCTGCTCGCCATCAGTAGGAATGACGGGCCCAAGGCCATGTTCTATCACAACACCGTTCAATATGCACTGTTCGAGAGTTGGCAGAACGCGGTGGCCGAGCTCGACCACCACATCGAATCGGAGGCCGCGCTACAGATGGACGAGGCCCAGATGGTGGCGGCCCGCACCGTGAGGCGCATCACCGTGATGCTTGCGCTGTTCGCCATCCTGCTGGTCATGTCGGGCATCCTCATCCGCCTCTCGGTGCGCAGAATGAGCCTCCTCAACAACAGGAACGCCAATTACATCAGGGCAATAGACCAGACCCTGCTGGTCAACACCACCGATGCCAAGGGATACATCGTCCATGCCAACGACCATTTTCTGGAGATGACCGGCTATTCGCTCAGCGAGCTCATGGGGCAGAATCCACGGATGTTCAATTCGGGGCTTCACAGCGAGGAATTCTTCAGAGGCCTTTGGCAGCAGGTGCTGGCAGGCAATATCTGGAAGGGGTTGATGAGGAACAGGATGAAGGACGGCTCGTTCCGCTGGTTGGACACCACCATTGTGCCGTTCATGGACGAGGACGGGCAACCGGAGGAGTTCGTGGTGCTGCGGCACGACATCACCGCCCGCATCGAGGCCAGAGAAGCACTGGCCAAGGAGCGCGAGCATTTCCGCATCCTGCTTCTGAGCATTGGCGATGCGGTGATAGCCACCGACCTTGAAGGCAGGGTGACGATGGTCAACCCTGTGGCCGAGGCGCTCATCGGATGGAAGGAGGAGGACGCGGTGGGCCGCCCGCTCACCGAGGTCTATGACACGGTGCATCAGGTGACGCGCGAAAAGCTGCCCAGCTCGGTCGATGTGGTGCTGAGCACTGCGCGGGTCGTACACCTGTCCAACAACACCACCCTCATCGCCAAGGACGGCAGCGAGTACATCATATCGAGCAATGGTGCCCCCATCATAGACAATGAGGGCAAATTGCAGGGCGCCATCCTTGTATTCAGGGACGAGACCGAGAAACACTTCGCGCAGCAGCAGCTCGAAGAGAGCGAAAAACAGTACAGGGGCATCATCGAGGGCAGCGGTGAAATGATATGCCGCATCGCGGCCACAGGGCATTTCCTGCTCACCAATCCCGCCTTCAGGGCCCAGTTCGGTTATGCACCGGATGAATTGGAATGCATGACCTTCTGGGACATCGTGGCCGAAGAATCACAGCCCGCATGCACCGTGAAGTTCGCCAAAGTGCTTGCAGGCGAATCCTTGGGCTCAAACGATGCAGTGCTCATCACAAAGCAGGGCGACCGCGTGGAAGTCTCCAGCAATGCTTCGCCCATGACCGAGCATGGCACCACGGTCGGGGCCATGCTGTTCATGCGCAACGTTACCCTGCGCAGACAGGCCGAGCGGGCCATTCTCAACGCCAAGCAGGGGCTCGAGGATGCGGTGGAACAGCGCACCATGGAACTCAACAGCATCAACGGCAAACTTGAGCAGGAAATGGCGCTGCGCACCGAAACGATGGAAAAGCTGGGCAGACTGCACACCGGGGTCATCGACAGCATCAACTATGCGAAACGCATTCAGAACGCCATGCTGCCATCGCTCACCAAGTTCAGGGCGGTCTGTCCCGATTCATTCGTGCTCCACAGACCGCAGGCCATTGTGAGTGGCGATTTCCTATGGTGGAAACGGTCGGGGCCAATGCTGGTCGCGGCCGCAGTGGACTGCACAGGCCATGGCGTGCCGGGCGCACTCATGTCGGTCATCGCCACCGACCTGCTCGACAGGGTGGTGCAGGAACATATCAACGCCCGGCCTGACGAGATCCTCAGCATGTTGGACAGGGAACTGATCGACATGCTTTCGGTGAACAGAAAGTCTGATTGGATCGGTGACGGGATGGATGTGGCCCTCTGCATGATCGACCACGCGAGCAACACCATCCTGTTCTCAGGGGCCTATCGGCCGCTGCTCGTGGCCGATGGTAGGGGAGCGATCGTGGAGTACCGTGGCAGCACCTCCTCCATCGGTGGTGCCACTTCAGGATATGCGAAGAACTTCACTTCCGTCACCGTCCCGATCACCGAAGGCATGGTGGTCTATATGGGGTCTGATGGCTATCAGTCGCAGTTCGGAGGCCCACACGACAGGAAGTTCGGCAAGGCCCGCCTGCGCGATCTGCTGTGCCAAGTGAGCATACTGCCCATGCCCGAGCAGCGCCACGTCATTGAGAACACCCTGCTCGCTTGGCAGGGCGACAAGGACCTCACCGATGACATCATGCTCATCGGCATCAGGTTCTGATGCTAACTGCGTCACAGGTAGTGGGGATCCAATCGTCCGACCGCTTCAATGCGACCCGAAAAGCCCGGCAAACCCCATGAAACCGAGCGATATGATGCCCGCAATGATGAGGTTGAGCGCAGTGCCCTGCACCATCTTGGGAATGTTGAGGATGCGGGTCTCCTCGCGCACTGCCGCCAGCAGCACCAGTGCAATGGTGACACCCCCGCCAGCCCCCAGCGCATAGACCATTCCTTCAACGAATCCATAGCCCTTGTTGGTCGTGAAAAGGGCAAGGCCCAGAATGGCGCAGTTGGTGGTGATGAGCGGCAGGAAGATGCCCAATGCCTTGAACAGGTCGGGACTGAGCTTCTTGATGGCCATCTCCACGAATTGCACCGCACTGGCAATGACGATGATGAAACTGATGAGGCGCAGATAGGGCGCATGGATCAGCACCCAGGTGTTGAGCACGTAGGCCGCCACCGCAGTGATCATCATCACGAAGATGTTGGCAAGCCCAAGGCGGAAGGCCGTTTCCAGCTTCTGGGTCACGCCCAGAAAAGGGCAGAGGCCCAAGAACATCGACAGGGTGAAGTTGTTCACCAACAGCGCAGAGATGAATATCCAGACCAGCTCGTTCATGACGGTTGTTGGGTTCTGAGTTTCCTGCGCTGTTCCACCCAACTGAAGATCAGCAGCAGGAATCCCAAGGTGAAAAAGCCACCGGGAGGCAGTATCATGATGATCCACGGTTCATAGCCCGCACCGAACAGGTCGATACCGAATAGCGAACCATTGCCAAGCACCTCTCTGATGCCGCCAAGGCTCAGCAGGGCGAAGGTGAATCCCAGACCCATGCCCGTGGCATCGGCAACGGCAAGGCCAATGGGATGCTTACTTGCAAACGCCTCCTGCCGTCCGAGTATGAGGCAGTTCACAACGATCAGGGCGATGAATGCCCCCAGTTCCTTGTGAATGGCCGGGAGAAAGGCCTCCAATGTGAAATCGACAGCCGTAACGAAAGTGGCGATGATGACGATGTAGGTGGTGATGCGCACAGGCTTCGGAATCACATTGCGCAGCAGCGAGACCAGCGCGCAAGAACCGATGAGCACGAAGGTCGATGCCAGCCCCATGGCAATGCCGTTGATGGCACTGTTGGTAACCGCAAGCGATGGGCACATGCCCAGCACGGCCACAAACACAGGGTTCTCCTTCCACAGTCCCTTGAGAAACTCTTTGCCCATTACAGGACTGTCGTTGCTATCGGCCATGTTCCTATGGATTGACGGGTGAGGGATTTGCTGTCAGGTACCTGTCGATGGGGGCCTTCCATTTCTCCATCGATCTGTTCAACAGTTTCACAACAGTCTTGGACGAGATGGTGGCACCCGTGATCGCATCCACCTCGTTGGGCTGCTGCTTGGCGCCATTCTTCACCAGCACGATCTCCGGTTCCACGGCCAGCGCTGTGAAATTGGCCACAAAGGCCGTATTCTTGAAGATCTTGTCGCCAAGTCCGGGCGTCTCCTTACAGTCCAGCACCTGATAGCCGATGATGCGCCTGTTCACTGCGTCATAGCCGTAAAGCACACCGATGATGTCCTGAAACCCCGACTCCTTGCCGCTGATGGCGAATCCGGTCATCGCGTTCTGGTCATTCAGGCCCAGGAACACCGATTCTTCTCCGGCCTTGTCGGCTTCGGTCAGTTCCCCGTTCTCAAGCACCAGGGTCTTGAAGGTGGTGGTGCCGGGCAGCACCGTGAAAATGGCCTCGCGCATGGCATCGGCCTTGTTCTGTTCGATGATGGGCTTGGTGAACAGATAGACGCTCACCAGTATGAGCCCCGAAACAAAGCCCGCAAAGCTGAGCGTTCCTATCAGTTTGAAGGAACTGGGTTCCACCTCCTGCTCAGGGTCGATATGTGTCTGTTGCTCGCTCACTTGTATCCGTAGGGTTTGATCTTTGTGAATCGGTTGATGATCGGTGTGCATGAGTTCATCAGCAGAACCGCATACATCACCCCTTCGGGCAAGCCTCCCCAAAGTCTTATGAGCACCACGAAGAACCCTATGCCGAAACCATAGATCCATAGTCCTCGGGGCGTGATGGGCGAGGTGACAAGGTCGGTGGCCATATAGACCGTTCCCAATAGCAGCCCTCCCGACAGCACCATGAACAGGGGCGATGGATAGGCCTTGCTGTCCATAAGCCAGAAGATACCTGAGAAAACGATCACTGTGAGCAGAATGGACAGTGGAATGCGCCAGTTGATCAACTTGCGCCAAACGAGGTACAGTCCGGCCAGCAGGAACAGGATGGCACTTGTTTCTCCCAGCGAACCGCCTACGTTGCCCCAGAGCAGATCGGTGTAATCGGTGGCCAGCTTCTCAAACTTCATCTGCGCCAGCGGAGTGGCCGAACTGACCGCATCCACATTGTGCCCTTGAAAGAAAGGCAATGCCGCATTGGTGCCTCTGAAAGAAAGATACTGCCCGTCAGGTGCAGACCAAGTGGTGATGGCCGATGGGAATGCGGCCTGCAGGAACGCTCGGCCCAGCAATGCGGGATTGAAAACGTTCTGTCCAAGTCCGCCCCAGATGAGCTTGCCCATGCCAATGGCCACGACACTGCCAAGGAAGGCCATCCACAGCGGGAATCCCGGAGGAAGGCAAAGGGCCAACAGAATGCCGGTGATCAGGGCACTGCCGTCCTTGAGCGATGCGCCCTTGCTGCCCGATGTGCTGAAAACGTATTCGGTGGAGACACACCCCGCAATCGTGGCAGCGATGACGCCCAAAGCACCGAGCCCGAAAAAATAGTAGGCCGCCCCGACCATCGGCATCAACGAGATCACCACTTCCCACATGATGCGCGGGGTGGTGTCGCTACCGTGCAGGTATGGCGATGTGGAAACGGTTATCCGCTTGGTCTCCGGTCTCATGCTGCCTTTGCTTTTTCTCTTGCCATACGCTCGCGCAACAGTCCTTTACTGACCCGGAAACTCTGCACCAACGGAATGGCCGATGGGCAGACAAAGGAACAGCTTCCACACTCGAAACAGTCGAACAGGTGGTTCTCCTCCATTTCTTCCCACAGCCCTTTCTTGGCCAGAAGGCCCAGCAGTGAAGGATTGAGATGGATGGGACAGGCATCCACACACTTTCCGCAGCGGATGCAGCTGTACTCGTCCAACGACCGCACCTCTTTGTCGGTGAGGATCAGAATGCCAGAGGTGCCTTTCACCACAGGGATGTTCAGTGATTTCTGCACCATGCCCATCATAGGGCCGCCCAAAAGGATCCGGCAGGCGTCATCCTTAAGTCCACCACAGAAATCCACCACCTCGCGCATCGATGTTCCGATGGGCACCAGCAGGTTCGATGGCCTGTTGATGGCCGTCCCGGTCACAGTCACCACCCGCTCCACCAATGGAATGCCTTTGCGGAACCAATGGCTGAGGGCGGCAATGGTGCTGATGTTGGACACCAAGGCCTCCATGTCGAGCGGCAGTTTGCCCGATGGCACCTCTTTGCCCAGTATGGCGGTCAGGAGCATCTTCTCTGCGCCCTGCGGATACTTGACCTTCAGCGAAACGACCTCTGCGGGCAGTGCCGTGGCTGCAATCTTCCTTGTCATCTCTGCAATTGCATCGGGCTTGTTGGCCTCAATGCCGATGAAGATCTTCTCTGCCCTGATGTGATGCTGAAGAATGGCGATGCCGTCCACAATGGCATCGGCCTGCTCCACCATGGTGCGGTGGTCTGAGGTAAGAAAAGGCTCGCACTCACAGCCGTTGAGCATGATGTAGCGGCAGGTCTTTCCTTCGGGTATGGCAAATTTCACGTGTGCAGGGAATGCGGCCCCGCCCAGACCGACAATACCGGCCTGCTGCACCGATGAGACGAATTCCTTGACGGTCATCTCCTCGGGCGCCTTTGGAGGTGTAAGATGGAACTGTTGGGTGGAGAAGGCGTCAGTTCTGATCCTGATGGCAGGTGCCATCTGACCTGATGGGGTCTCCGTCAGTTCTATGCCGGTGACGACACCATCGACTGGCGCGTGCATGGCCACCGAAACGAATCCACCTGCCTCGGCAATCATCTGTCCGCGCTTCACCACATCGCCTTTCTTGACGATGGGCTTGCATGGTGCCCCAATGTGCTGGCTCAACGGAAGCACATATTCTTCCACAAAAGGCATCCGCTCGATGGGGCACGAGGAGGTGAACTCCTTGTACTCCTCGGGGTGAATCCCGTGACTGAAAGTCATATTGCTGTCAATGCCTAACATGAGTGCTCCATTAGCGAGGTCCTCAACTTTTCTCCCATTATCTGGCCGCTGCCATTTTCATCAACTTCTCTTTGAGCTGCGCCCGTACCTTTTCCAAATGGGCTGCTTCTGCATTCTTCATGCTTTCGGCATGGAGAGTAGTCAATTTCTCCTGTTCGGCCTCATATTTTATACTCAGTTCGCGCTCTGCCGTGGCATAGACCTTCTCTGGGAATTCTGCCAGCGTGCCAGCAATCTCACGCACTGTCATCCATGCTTTGAGGGCAGCCTCGGTTTCACCCACGATAGCGGCCGGAACAGTATGATGCTGCAGTTCGCCCTTGGAACCGGTGCGGACGATCACGGGCACCTTGCCTTTGCGTTCTGCGCTCTGCAATCTTATGAACTGCGCCACGTGCATCGGTTCGCCCATCGCCTCGTTCCATAATGTGAAGGACGACTTCCGGTTCTGCCCCGTATAGGCCCAATCTGCGTAGGTGACCTTATATGCCATCACCTTTTCCTGACCATCCTCCATGTAGCTCAGTTCGCTGACGCACCATTCAGCGTCTGACGAAGGATTGACATCGATGCTCATTTTCGGGAACAGCAGTGTGCTTTCCCTGTTCGGGCTGTAATCGAATTGGATATATGCGCGGCTGTTGGATGCCAAGGAGTGAAGCAGTTGCATGTTGCCGTGCTCTCCGTCAGGGGTCAACAGCCGTATCACCGAACTGTCGCAGTTTCCCAATGCGCTCACCAGTCCATCGAACAGATGGTCGGGATCGGCCAACGAGCCTTGGATCACCCGCACATTGCGTAGGGCAATGAATGGTATGAGGGCCATGGCATCGTGCATCATGTCGGCAATGGCGGTGTGTTCTGGCGGGTTGACATTGTCCAGCAGGATCACTTTTATGGGCAGCCCTTCGGCCAGCAACTGAGCAAGTGTGTTGGCACCATTGCTCTGTAAAAGTGATTTCCTCGCAATGAGCAGCATGGGAGGAACGAACGTCCGTTCCTGATCACTGAGGTCGGCCCACGAGAGGTCTGCGATCGCATGGTCGTGATGCGCGGGATTGTATTTGCCTGTTTCTTCCAACGTGGCCCTGCGCAGCACTTTGATGTTCTCCAGAACATGGCGCAGATGGCCCTGTATCAGCCCTTTCGCCATTTCGGCCGATGAGCCATCAAAGCAGAGGACAGGAACAGTGAAACAGTTGTCGGGGAAAGTTGCCAGTTCGGCCAATGAGGAATCAAGGGCAATGCAATAGCGGGCCCGTCCTGTTCCTGTGGCCCCCGACACGATCAGGTCTTTGAGGTCGTGCAGTTCCTTGATGATGTCTGATTTCCTTGAGAGTGAGGCCCTGTCCAGCAATCGTAGATGGCGGGCATCGCTCTGGCTCTCTAAAATCTCATCGATGGACACCTTGGCAGTGGTGATCCTGTCAAGCGCACTGCCCAATCCGTTGTCAATCGCTCCGGGAAGTGCATCGCTGAGCTGTTTCTTCAGATTGGCAGCGATATTCTCAATCTTCTCCCCGATCACCTTTTCCATGGCCTTGAAACCGGGCTGCACCATCGCCTCGGCCACCGCAGCGACCGTATGGATCATCGCCTTTTCAGATACCCGCGTGTTGGCAGTTGCACCGGTCATGGACATGTAGAAATTCCTGCTCAGCATCAGGGCTGCCAACGATGGATATTGCCGATCGGCCATTAGCCGCTGAATGGTCTCGGAAGAAGTGTCCGGCAATTGCTCCCAAAGAGCAAACTGCTTTTGAAGGGATGCATGCTGCTCCTCATTCTCATCGGCCATGCTCAGAGCACCATCGGGGCACACGGACGCGCAGATGCCGCATCCCACACATGCGCTCGGGTCAATGGCAAGGCTGAAAAGCTCCTTTGCCCCATCATTGAAGAATGTGCCGTTGGCCACCACCTGAAAATCTCCGATGGCCGCTGCAATGGCTTTGAACTCGGCTTTGAAGGCATCTGCCTTTTCTGCCTGAGGTTTCACCTGTTCCAGCAATTGGTCGAATGCCGGGGTAAGGATCTCACGGAGCATCAGCGAGGAATTCCCAGCATTGACGATGGCAGGGATGACCTTGTTGGCCGTCTTGGCAAGATTCTTCACCTGTGGGAACAGTTGAGTGATGTTAACACCGTTGGCCTGTGCCTTTGCTATGCCCGACTTGAGAATGGCCTCCATGTCCAACGCCACAGGCGGAATGGCCGCATGTGGGCAGTGAACAAAGCAGTCCCCACATCCTGTGCATTTGGAACTGTCGAGCACCGGCACCGATTTCCGCGCCTCAACTGAATGACCGAGACCTGCCGATGCAGAAGGCATTGAAGGGGTGGACTGAAATGGGTCGGCAGTCCAATCGGCACTGTCGGTGCCATAGAAAGGGGCCGTGTTGTCGAAGAAGTTGGACAGACGGGAATGGATCGGCCCCTGATTCTTGAACCTCCGCAACGACAATGGAATAAATGCGGGAGGAGCAATGGCAGTGCCGTTGGTCGTAGGGTTAGGCACCAACGCCCCGCGATCGGCAAGCTGCGGATAGTCCCGTTTGAT
The DNA here is from genome assembly GCA_021739625.1 of Flavobacteriales bacterium. Lineage (GTDB taxonomy): Bacteria > Bacteroidota > Bacteroidia > UBA10329 > UBA10329 > UBA10329. The sequence continues at coordinate 32,796 of JAIPBJ010000027.1, forward strand.
GGTCTGAAAGACCGATTGCCTTTTCGGGAACTCCGAACTTTCGTTGATGTGAGGAATATCGAGAAGGAAATGGTCGGCCTTCAGCTCATTGCGCTCAATACGACCAATGAAATCCTGAAGATTTGCCGATGCAGGCGAATGGGCATATTGTGCTGAACGGAGCTGCACAGGTCGGCCAGCAAATGTTTCGCACAGCCTTGGGAACAATGTGCAGTGCTCATCGGTCAGCTGCTCCACCACCGCAATGCTACTGGCCTTTCCGCATCCGGTCATCAATGTTGAAGGCACGGGATGGTACTGTTTGAGCAGAACAGCACCAAGCTTGGACCTGCCTTTCAACGTGGCTGTCAGATTGAAAACGTGCCTGTTGTCGCTGAAGATGATCAGGTCTGCCCGATCGGCATCTTTCGCAAGGAAGGCCTGATGTTTTCTGATGAACTGTTTTTCAAACTCTCCGAACGTTTGGGCTATGAATTCTTCGACATGCTCGGTGAAAAAGGCCCTGTGGGCTGCGGCCTGATAGGAGATTCCTTTGGCCGATTTCTGGGCACCGGTCAGCACTGGAATGTCTGCATTGAACTGCTTCGGGATCCTTCTCCTTGTCTTTCCGAAAAGCATCAGCTGCGATGAGGTGGGTGCGGGGATCCTGTTTCCTCCGTCTCCTAGAAACTCGAACAGCTGGTGGTTCTCAGGAACTACCGGAATCGTGTCATCATCATCTGCGATGCGGAACACCACCGCACCGGGAATGAGTGCCAGTTCGGACACGCGGTGGGCAATGATGGTGAGGTCGATGAGTTCCTGAGCATCGGATGCGAACAGTACGAAGGCCCCGGAATTGGCAAGCCGGGCGGCCATTGCGACCGGGGCCGCCACGACCATAGGTGTCAGATTGCGCACAGCCTGATGCAGCGTGTGGATGTTCTCGGCCGTGTGTTCGGTGCCGATCCATGCCGAGCAGCGCATTCCACAGGTGCTCATGCCAGCCACGAAAGCAAGATTCCCAGTGGGGGAGAGCGCTGTTGTGGTTCCGGTCATGTTGCGGCCGGCAGTCTGGTGGGCATCGGGCATGCTCAGACCTTCACTGATCCTGCCCTCCAATTTGAGCCATGCCTGCTGATAGGATTTCATTGCTTCCATGCAGATGTTCATTGATAATAGGTTCCCTCATCATACTGGGTGGACTCCACTCTTCCGACAGACAGTGGAGACTTCCTGTCGGCCACGAACTGCCGGTCGTTATCAAGCCATGTTATGGCCCCTGTGGGACACCGGCCAATAGCAAGGGCCGAGGTCAGTTCGTTCTGACCATAGTCTATCACGGGCAGGTTGTTCTTCATGCTGATTACTCCGGGCAGCGCATCGGCAGCGCATCGGCCGCATGCATTGCAGGCCACCGAACAGCGTGACAGGGCCTCATCGCCCTCCAGCAGCGAACGGCATTGCACCACAAGTTTCTGACTGATGGGCATGAGCACGAACAATTGTTTCGGACAGACTTCCACACAGTCGTTGCAGGCCACGCATTTGTCAATGTCCACCACCGGAATGTTGTTCCCATTCATCTGAATGGCACCGAAATCGCAGGACACGGCACAGTCGCCCAGACCCAGACATCCCCAGTTGCAATCCTTTGTTCCGCCCGAAACGATGGCCGCCCCCCGGCAGGTGTTCAATGTGCCTGCATATTGCGCCTTCACTGGCGATTCCATGGCCCCACCTGCGCATAGCAAACGTGCCACGGTCTTTTCCCCACTTCCTGCATCCACACCAAGGAAGGCTGCGATTTTTCCCACACCTTCGGGTGTGCTCACGGTGCATTTGCCCGGAGCAGCCTCCTTGTTCACTACGCGTTCGGCAAAGGCACGGCAGCCCGGAGATCCGCAGGCACCGCAGTTGGCACCCGGCAGCATCACCTCCACCTTATCTATCCTCGGATCTTCCTGCACCTTCAGTTTCTTGTAGGCAATGGCAAGAATGGTCGAGAACAGGAGTCCCAGCCCGGTGAGGATGATCAGCGATATGGCGACCTGGTCCAGCATGGTCAGTTCAAAGCTGCGGCCACCTTCATCAGCTCGTCAAGGCCGGGTTCGTCAGAATTCTGTGGCAGACCTGGATGGATGCACTTGGCAGGACATTTCTCTGCAAGGGCCACAATCTTTCCGAACGTGCCTCCCTTCGGATTGTGTACAAATGATTGTTTATCGCTGTTGTACTTGAACACTGCTGGCAGCTGATCGATACAGTCATTGCAGGTGGTGCAGCGGAAGGTCTCCACCCAGACCTCTGCACTCACTTCGGCCTGTTCTTCCTGCACTGGAG
>JAIPBJ010000028.1 GCA_021739625.1 Flavobacteriales bacterium
GTCACGGCTCCCGTGCCTATGGTCAATGCTCCAGTGTTCACAATGCTGGCATCACCGCTCAGTGCCACACCCGTAGCGATGTTCGAGGCGTTGCCCACGAACACCCTCCCATCCAGCAGCGTCTCCGACAGCAGTCCTGCGGACGAACTGAATGACACCCACTGCGTGCCGTCCCAGCCTTGGAACGCTCCCGCCACGCTGTTCCAGCGCACGGTGCCCGCTCCTCCGTTGGGCGATCCGACCGTGTTGTCAGAACTCAGACGCAGCCTTCCGGCAACATCCAACTTCTCCTGCGGAGATGCAACGTCAACACCAACGTTCTGGGCATTGATGGTTGCCATACTGAGCACAAGGCCCACGGTCGCAATGATCTGTTTCTTTTTCATGTAAAGCTTGCGTAGAGTGTGTCAAAACTAACAGAAAAAGAAACAGCCCCGCCCTACGCTACAATCGCCCCTTTTAGAGTTTCATTATTCTCCCACTCACGAGATACACCCCCAGGAAGATGAGCATGGCCGAGGCCACCTTCACGGCCGTCAGCACATCCTTGCCCGCCATGATGGCGAACATGCTCGCCAGCACGGGCTGCAGATAGATGTAGGTGCTCACCACCGATGGGCTCACCTGCCGCAACGCCAGGCTGTTGAAGAGATAGGCGAAGAAGCTCAGCCCTATCACCACGTATGCCGTGGCCCATAGTATCGGCACGGGCATAGCGGCCCAGTCCACCGCCCGAAGCTCCTGCTGCCCGAAGGGGATCACCATCACGAATCCGAAAAGGAAGATCCACTTCATCACCGTGATGGGATGATACTTGGCCACCAGGGGTTTCACGATGACGAGATAGACACCATAGGAGGTGGCATTGACCAGGATGAGGAGGTCGCCCACGAAGGTGTCGGAACTGAAACTCACCTCCTTGCCCGCCAGCAGGATAAGCAGTGCACCCGCCAGCCCCAGCGCTATGCCCGATGCCCGCAACAGCGTGATGCGCTCGCGGATGAGTATGGCCGCCACAATGAGCACGAGGATGGGCGTGGAGGTCATGATGACGGCCGCGTTGATGGGCAGGGTCAGGCTCAGCCCCTTGAGGAACATCAGTTGGTTCACCGCAATGCCGAACACCGCGCAGAGCAGCAGGCGTGGCACATCGCTTCGCTCCATCTTCTCCTTGATGAATGTGCCGGCCAGCCAGAACAGCGGCACCGCCCCTATGCACCGCAGCACCACCAGCCCCAGCGGCCCGATGAAAGCGGGCGTCACCTCCTTGGCGATGGTATAATTGGCCCCATAGATCAGATTGGCCCCCAGCAGCGCAAGGTGGGCCCAGAAGTGCTTCGGCATCAGAGCAGTTTGGCGGCCTCGGCAATGGTGGCCTTCGCATTGCCAACGAAGACGGCATCATCGGTCAGGATCACAGGCCTTTTCAGAAAGGTGTATTCCTTCAGGATGTGTTGGCGATAATCCTGCTCTGTCAGCACCAGCTTGTCCAACCCCATCCCACGGAATTTGATCGCCCGCCTGCTGAAGAGCGCCTCATACGACCCTACCTTCTCCTTGATGGCATCCAGCTCATCGGCAGAAATGTTCTGCTGCTTGATGTCCTGCAACGCAAAGCCCTTCTCAACAAGCCCAAGTTCCCGAATGACCTTCTGGCAGGTGTTGCAGGACGAGAGGTGATAGACTTTTCGCATAGACCCACTGTTTCAGGAGTGCAAATGTAGGCTTGCAGAAAATGGGGACGGCCTTCGGAACAGAGACTCACCCGTGCGGTCGCGAAATAAAACTGTACTTTTCCCGTTGTTGGGCCATGACAATCCGATTACTCGCTCTTGTTTTTGCCGGCACCTTGCTTGCCGGATGTGAAGATTCCTCGCCTCTTACGGAGGAGGTGGCAGAATTCATCCGAGTCTATGAATCTGGCGGTCACCAGTTCGGGCATCAGTTGATACTGGATGACCAAGGGTTGCTGATCATCGGCACTTCGATGGTTGGGAATCAGAGCTGCGTTCTGCTCATGCGGACTGACCTCAACGGAGAACCCATCTGGAGCCGTCAGATAGCCACCGAACTGTATGCCGAAGGGGAGGGTCTTGCACGTACCGCAGACGGAGGTCTCATACTGGTGGGGAGTCATCCCATTGCGCCCATGGTGAAGAATCTGCTGCTGGTGCGCACAGACTCCGAAGGGCATGTGCTGTGGCAACGCAGTTACGGAGGTGCCATGAATGACATCGGCAGAGGAGTGATTCAGTTACATGACGGCAGCTTCATGGTCATCGGCACCACGTCCAGCCTCGGTCCGGGAGTGGCTTGCATGTATGTGTTGAAAGTGGATGCCCAGGGGAATGAGCTGTGGTCGAAGGCCTTCGGTGGAATCTCGCTTGATGGAGGTTCTGATCTGACCCAATTGGACGCCTATCAAGTGGTACTGCTCGGATTCACGGAGAGTCTCGGTGCTGGTGGCCGTGACCAGTGGCTGGTTGGGATGAGCCTCGATGGCGATTCGCTATGGAGCAGAACCGTGGGTGGAACGGGATATGAGGAGAGTCAGGGCTTTGCATCCCTGCCCGATGGGGGTTTCCTGTTGTGCGGTCACTCCTCAAGCATAGACCCTGTCCATGACCTGCATGCCCTCCGGCTCGATGGGTCGGGCAGCCTGCTCTGGGAGCACCACCTTGGAACCATGGGCAACCATGACGGAGGGGAAGGCGTGGCCACAGATGCAGATGGCAACTTCTGGTTCGTGGGCCGAGGGGATGTGCAAGGACTTTGGGAGGAGGTGTTCGTGATTCGCACAGATGCAGAAGGCCAGATATTATCAGAGGAGTATTTCGGTGGGAGCGGCAATCAGATGGCCACCGATGTGAAGACCAACGCCAATTCCGTTTTCATCCTTGCCCACTCGCAAACAGGTGGAGGAGGTACAGGCAATGTGATGCTTGTAAAACGGGCTGTACGATAATCACGACTCATTGCTACTGGGGTTGATGCCGTGTCACCGTCCCGATGTTCCTTACTTTCGGGCCACCACCCCATGGCCTATCGCGCACAGGACCTTGTCCACACACTGAGTCCACGCAGAATCCTCATCCCGATCGCCATCGGCCTCATCGTGGTGTCTTTCATGCTCTACCACAGCCTCAGTCAGGAGCGGTTCGCAGAGGCGGGGCCTGCGACCGCCACACACAGCTGGGTGGATCTCAATGCCGATGGCGAACAGCAGACGGAAGAGTTCTTCCCGGCCGTGGCGAATGGCACCCACATCCGCATCACCTACCGCGACATCCTTGCGGGCATCGAGTGGACCACCGCGTCCTATTTCTGGATACTCATCGCCTTTGTGATGATGCTGCTGCGTGATGGTGCCTACATGTACCGCATCCGCCTGCTCACCGACAGGGCCATCTCGTGGCGCAAAAGCTTTGATGTCATCATGCTCTGGGAATTCGCCTCTGCCATTTCGCCTTCCGTGGTGGGCGGCACTGCGGTCGCGCTCTTCATTCTCAACAAGGAGGGCGTGAATGCGGGCAAGAGCACCGCCATCGTGTTCATCACCGCCCTTCTGGACGAACTGTTCTATGTGCTGATGGTGCCGTTGCTCATCCTCGTGGTCGGCACTGCGCAGCTGTTCCCTGTCGCCATGACCATGGAGGTCTTCGGCACCACACTGGGCACAGCGGGCATCTTCGTCATGGCCTATCTCGTTCTGGCCGCCTACTCACTGCTGCTCATCTATGGCATCTTCATGAATCCGAGGGGATTCAAATGGCTCATCATAAAGGTCTTTTCACTTCCGCTGCTCCGCAAATGGCGTCCGTGGGCCAACCGCACAGGCGATGAGATGCTGGTCGCCTCCACCGAATTCCGTGGCCGCCCGTGGGGATTCTGGCTCAAGGCCTACGGGGCCACCGTCATCAGTTGGACGGGCCGCTTCTGGGTCGTCAACTTCATCATCCTCGCCTTCACGCCCGTGGGCCAACACCTGCTCATCTACGCCCGTCAACTCGTCATGTGGAGCATCCTGCTGCTCTCGCCCACGCCCGGTGGCAGCGGTTTCGCAGAGCTGGCCTTCACCGGATTCTTCAAGGATTTCATTCCCCTCGGTCTGGCCGCCTCGCTCGCCCTCATCTGGAGGCTCATCAGTTACTATCCGTACCTCTTCATCGGCACTGTCGTGTTACCTCGCTGGCTCAGGCGGGTCTATCAGCAGGGCTGATTGTGTACGTTTTCAGAGCTTTCACGACCTTATGGATTCTCCCTACTTTCAGCATCCTGAAAGGCAAAACATACCTACATGCGTCATTCCGTTCTTCTCCTGATTCTTTGCATTTCATCGCTGTTCGCCCACGCCCAGACCTACGATGACCTCTGGAAGGAGGTGGACAACCTCACCAACCTCGGCCAGCCGCGCTCTGCGTTGGAGAAGGCAGAGCAGATACACCGCAAGGCCGCGCAGGAGGACAACGGTGTGCAGCTCATCAAGGCCGTGATCCATGAGGTGAAATTCAGTGCGCACTTCGAGGAGGAGAGCCTGGTGCTGAGCATCGGGCGGTTGGAGGACGAGGTGAAAGTGCTGCCTGCCCCCACGCGGCAGGTGCTGCATTCGCTGCTGGGCGAGATGTACTGGGCCTATTGGCAGAACAACAGTTGGCAGATTCGTCAGCGCACCTCCACCACGGTGCAGGGCGAGGGGCTGCTCTCGTGGGACTTCGACCGCATCGTCCGCATGGCCGACAGCCATTTCGCGCGTTCGCTGGAAGGGGCGGACACGTTGCGCAGCGCAAAACTCAAGGACTACGCGCCCATCCTTGCTGGAGATGACCGCTACCGCGACCTGCGGCCCACATTGTATCATCTGCTACTGTCCCGTGCCCTTGATTTCTATGGTTCTGAGGAGGCCGACCTTGTCAATTTCGACCTCGCAGGCACGTTCGACCACCCCGACCTGCTGGCCGATGCCGATAGCTTCCTCCGCTGGAAACCCACGGATGGCGGGGAACTCCGCCCTGCGCAGCGCACCATCCACCTGATGCAGGAACTGCTCCGCGAAGCAAGGAAGACCAGTCCACAGGCTGGGACGGTGGAAGACCTCAGACGCCTCGCCCTCATGCACCGCAGGTCGCAGCGGGACGACCGCGATGCCCGCTACGAATCTGCCCTACGTGCGCTTCTGGGAAAGACAAAAGACCTTCCTCTTCAAGCAGATATCACCGCCCAGCTCGCGGAGCATCTTTTCAATCTCGGCAGCAATGCCAACAGCCCTTCCGACAGCCTCTATCTCCATTGGAAACTGGCCTACGACCTGTGTGACGCAGCAGTGAAGGCCCTCCCGAAGGAGGAGAAGGGCAGTATCGGGGCGGTGAACTGCCTCGCGGTGATGTCAAACATCACGCAGCGCGATTGGAACATGGCTGCCGAAGGCGCGGTGCTGCCCCACAAGCCGTTCCGTTTCCTGATGAATTACCGCAACGTGGGCGCTGCCTCGGCCAAGAACTGGCCCGTCCATGTCCGCGTGGCGCGTCTCGACCCACTGCATTACCGCAGCAGTGCTCGCCAGAATTACGGGGAGAAACTCACCGAGTGGCTGCTCAAGAACAGCGTGACCGTTTCCACCCAACAGTTCGACCTGCCCAACCCGCAGGATTTCCGCGCCCACAGCATCGAGCTGCCGCTGGCGGGGCTGCCCATCGGCACCTACGTCATATTCGCGGCCACCGATAAGGATTTCAGGACGAAGGGCGAGGCGGTGGCCCACGCCATCGTCACCGTCACCGACCTCACGTTGCTCAAGCGGCAGGAATCGGACGGCAACACACGCCTCGTAGTGCTGACCCGCGATGGCGGCCAGCCCGTGAAGGGTGCGCGCATCGAGCTGCTCGAATCGTCCTATGACCGCAACACACGGGGCTACGCCTACCGTCTCAAGAGCACCCTCACCACCGATGCGCGGGGCGAGGCGGTGTTCAAGACAGGCGGCACGGGTTATGGCAGCCTGATGGTCGATGTCTATACGGACGGTGACCGCCTCATCGCGGCCGACAATGTCCACACCTACCGCAACGTGGAGGACGAGCGGTGGAACGACCAGACGCAGTTCTTCCTCGATCGCGCCATCTATCGCCCTGGGCAGGTCATCCATTTCAAGGGGCTGATGATGCGCAGCAATGGCAAGGATGTGGAGCGCGTGAAGGACAGGAACACCACCGTCCGCCTCTTCGATGTCAACGGGCAGGAGGTGAGCCAGTTGGAGGTGCGCACGAACGCATTCGGCACGTTCTCAGGCACTTTCATCGCGCCCACGGGCGGGCTGAACGGCTTTCTGCGCATCGGCAATGAGCACGGATCCATCAGTTTCAGGATGGAGGAATACAAACGGCCGAAGTTTGAGGTGAAGCTGGACGCGCCCACTGCCCAGTTCCGCGTGGGCGACACGGTGGCGGTGCAGGGCATGGCGGTGTCCTACGCGGGCATACCGCTCGATGGGGCCGAGGTGCGCTACCGTGTCACACGCACAGCCCGTTTCCCCTACCCGTGGCGGTGCTGGGGCTGGATGCCGCAGAGCAACCCCAAGCAGGTAGCGTACGGCACGGCCACAACCGATGCCACGGGCACGTTCACCGTCCGTTTTGAAGCGCAGCCCGACCCGCTGGTGCGCCCATCGCGCTACCCCGTGTTCACCTACACCATCGAGGCCGACATCACCGACCGCAGCGGGGAGATGCAGACGGGCAGCAGCGCGGTCTCCGTGGGCTACCACGCGCTGGATGTGAATGTCTCCGTGCCTTCTTTCATCGAGAAAAGCGAACTGAAAAGCTATCCCGTGCGGGCCACCAACCTCTCGGGGCAGGAGCAGGACGCGGAGGTGAAAGTGACGGTGTGGCAACTGGGCCCCAACGACCGCATCCTCCGCAGGCGGCAGTGGCAGAAGCCCGACCAGCAGCATCTCTCGGAGAAAGAATACCGAGCAATGTTCCCCAACGAGCCATTCGCGGACGAGCACGACCCGCAGACGTGGGAAAAGGCCACCAAGGCGCTGGAGACCACCGTGCGCACGGGCAAGGACGGCCAGCTCGACCTCTCATCGCTCCAGCGTGGCAGCCTCAGCCATTACCTCATTGAGCTGACGGCCACTGACGCCTTCGGCAAGGAGGTGACGCAGAAGGCCTTCTTCCAACTATTTGATAAGGATGGAAAAACGCCCGCAACACCCGTGACCTCTTGGACGCACCTGATGCAGGAGACGCTGGAACCCAACGACACGCTGAAGCTGCTTGTGGCATCGTCCTACCCTGATATGCGGTTTCTGTTGGAGGTGGAGGTACGCGGCTCGGGCGTGCGCACCAACCGCATCATCCATTCGGAGGAAATCAATCTGAGCAACGCGCAGCGCATGGTGCGCATCCCCGTGACCGAGGAGTGGCGCGGCAACGCGGTGGTTCATCTGCGGGCGGTGCGCAACAATGAGCTGCTTGGCAGTACGCACAGCATCAACGTGCCCTACACCAACAAGCTGTTGGACGTTTCACTGGAGACTTTCCGCAAGGAGATGACCCCGGATGACAAGGAGGAATGGACCCTGCGCATAACTGATAAAAAAGGAAAGCCCGTGAAGGCCGAGCTGCTCGCCACGATGTACGATGCCTCGCTCGATGTGCTCGCGGCCAACAATTGGTCGTTGAACCCATACCGCTCACTGAACCCGCGCCTGCACTGGGGCAGCGGTTCGTTCAACAGTGCGGATGTGCGCGTGTGGGACAGGGACTGGAATGCTTATCCGAAAGGAGGAATGACGCGGGAGTTTGAGACGCTGAACTGGTTCGGGCACTACTTCGGAGGAAGAAGGCATTCAAACACATATATCGATGGTGTTAAGGTTCGAGGTTCGGCAATTCTTCCACAGTCTGCGATGGAGATGGGAGCAGAAATGATGGAGATGGAAGTCAATGACCACGATACATTTAAAGCAGAGACATCATCGCGAAAAGATGCACCAATGGCAACAGGAGGAGTACCTGCACAGTTTGGTGATGAATCGGGAGGAACTGTCAATGAACCAGCCCCCGAAATCAAACTTCGCTCCGATTTCAGCGAGACGGTGTTCTTCCATCCGCATCTCACCACGGATGATTCGGGGAAGGTGAGCATCGTGTTCAATGCGCCACAGAGCCTGACGCGGTGGAAGTTCATGGGCCTTGCTACCACCGAGGACCTGAGCATCGGCATGGTCACCGAGGAGGTGGTCACCCGCAAGCTGCTGATGGTCACGCCCAACTATCCGCGCTTCGTGAGGGAAGGAGATAAACTGCGATTTCAGGTGAAGGTGGATGTTGTGGATTCGACCGTTGCGGAGGTGAATGCAAGTTTGGAGGTGAAGGATGGGCTGACGGGGGAAGAAAGTTTAAGGTTTAAAGTTCAAAGTTTAAGGTTGGAGGGAAGCAGTGCCGTCTTTCATTGGGAACTGGAGATTCCCGAAGGGATTTCGGCATTGACGTTCACGGTGAAGGCGTGGGGGAAATCGGCCTCTGTAATGCATACGGACGGGGAGGAGAAGACCATCCCCGTGCTGCCCAACCGCATGTTGGTGACCGAGGCCATGCCGCTGCCCGTGCGCGGCAAGGGGACGCATGATTTCACGTTCTCCAAACTGTTGAACAATGATTCCCCGACCCTGCGTCACCACAACCTGACACTGGAATTCACGCCCAACCCCATCTGGCTGGCAGTGCTCGCGCTGCCCTACATGATGGAGTATCCGCACGAATGCGCGGAGCAGATATTCAGCCGTTTCTACGCCAATGCCATCGGCACGCACCTCGCCAACAGTGACCCTGCCATCAAGCGGGTGTTCGACCAGTGGAAGCGCGATGCGGAAACAGGGCAGGGCAATGTCTTCCAATCGCAACTTGACAAGAATCCTGAGCTGAAACAGGCCCTGTTGCAGGAGACCCCGTGGGTGCGCGATGCGCAGGACGAGGCGGAGCAGCGCAGGCGCATCACCGAGCTGTTCGACACGGAGCGCATGGCGCGGGAGCTGACGGAATCGCTCCGCAAACTTCAACAGCAACAACAGGCAGATGGCGGCTGGGGCTGGTTCAGCGGCCTCCGCAGCGACCTCTACATCACGCGGCACATCGTGATGGGTTTTGGCAAGCTGAGGAAAATGGGCGTTTGGGAACCTGATGCCGCATCAATGAAGATGCTCCGCAACGCGATCGAATTCATGGACAGCGAACTGGTGGCATACTACGAACGCGTGAACATGAAGGACAAAGAGCGAATCCCAGACTGGTTTGAGCTGCATTCGATGTATGCTCGGTCGTTCTTCCTCGCGGATTTCAAACCCACGGGCAGGGCGAAGGCCATCTACGAGGACATGCTATCACGCATCAAGCAGCACTGGACGAAGTTCGATGCCACCCAGAAGGGCATGGCGGCTGTGATCCTGCACCGCAATGGCATGGCGAAGGACGCGGCACAGCTCATCGTCTCCCTCCGCGAGACCGCGCTGACCAGCGAGGAGTTCGGTACTTACTGGGCCATGGAAAAGGGCTACTACTGGCATCAGGCGCCCATCGAGAACCACGTGATCATCCTGGAGGCGTTCCATGAGGTGGCGAACGATGTCGCGATGGTCGATGAGATGAAGATATGGCTGCTGAAACAGAAGCAGACGCAGAACTGGAAGACCACCAAGGCCACGGCCGAGGCGTGTTACGCGCTGCTGGGCATGGGCAGCCGCGACCTGAACACGCAGCCGAATGTGAGCATCCGCATCGGCAGTGAGACCATCGACCCGAGCAAGGACAGGGATCTGAAAACGGAAGCGGGCACAGGCTACTTCAAGACCAACTGGTCGGGCAAATCCATCACTCCTGACATGGGCCGTGTGACCGTGACCAAGGACAGCGAGGGCGTGGCCTGGGGAGCGGTCTATTGGCAGTATTTCGAGAATCTCGACAAGATCACGGGCGTGGATGACAACCCCATCAAGATGAAGCGCGAGGTGATGCTGCGCGAGGATACGCCCAACGGACCGCTGCTTCGCCCTCTTACCGATGGCGCAAAACTGAAGGTGGGCGACCGTGTGCAGGTGCGGATCGTGCTGGAAACCGACCGCCACATGGAATACGTGCATCTGAAAGACATGCGTGCCGCCAGTTTCGAACCGCGCGAACAGCTCTCTGGCACGGCCTATCAGGAGGGGATGGGCTACTACCGCAGCACGACCGATGCGGCCATGCACTTCTTCTTCAGCTACATGCCAAAGGGCACGTTCGTGTTCGAGTACGGCCTCAACGTGACGCAGGCGGGGGATTTCAGCAACGGCATCTCACAGCTGCAGTGCATGTACGCGCCTGAATTCACAACCCATAGTGAGGGGGTGAGGGTGAGGGTGGAGTGACGAGGCTTCCGTGCAGACCAACAGATAGGGGCTTCTGTTCTGAATTATTGGATGAAGGTTCGAAAGAATTGGATGCTTCATCAAATACTTTTGATGACTGTTCCAAAGAATTGGAAGCTTGTTCAAATGATTTGGAAGCTTGACCTGAAACTTCAGATGAATCCCACCCTGAAACCTCATCCTCGAAGGGCGATTTCTGCAACGGCATCTGATAGCTGCAGCGCATGAACGCCTGAGTTCACCAGGCATAGTGAGGGGGTGAGGGTGGAGTGAGCAGATTTCACTTTTTCATTGAATCCGCTAAATTTGACGGGGTGGTCCTTTAAACACTTGAGATTCCGAAAACGTGAAAACGATTCCGTCAAACCTGTATAATTGGAACCGCACCTACTGAAGTGTAGGATTGAATTTGAATCGAGACAAAATGAAAAAGCTCTTTTACTTGATGTTCATTTGGGTTTTGACGAGTGCATCTGTCTATGGTCAAGGGATGCCTGTTCCGCCTACCAAGCTGGCAAAGGGATGTTTCAGAGACAGCACCATCACCTACGATGGGAAAGGCAATTTATCAGCGAAACGATTGTTTCTACACAATGATAAAGGGTTTTTGGAAGTCGAGTTTTTTTACAGGTGGAGAGGAGGTACTTGGTGGGAGGACGGTATTACTACTTTTGGTTATGACCGAAGGGGAAATGTTATAGAAATCATAAAGGAACGAACCAGTCAATACGATTGCTCTCTGGGCGAATACTCCATTTTTAGTTATGATAAATTGAACCGAATGACTTCAAACACTTTTCATAGGGGTAATGGCCAGTATTGGGAAAAGGAAAAGGAAGCTACTTATACACATGATTCAACGGGAAATGTGGTGGAGTCAGTTTTACGCATGTGGAGAGAAGATTTGACCATTGTTAAGATGGCTCATACATATGATTCGGTCGGAAATGAAACCCACAGTATCGGCCTTAAACGTATTGGGAATGATTGGGAAAATTCCAGCCAGAAATCGGTCATCTATGACAGAGGAGGAAACAAGGTTGAGGAAATTTCCCAAGTATGGCGTGATGGCACGTGGAACAACTACTCGCGCAACCAGTATTTGTATGATTGGAACGGAAATCAGATAGAGGAAGTCCAATTGACTTGGAGCATGGGCGATTGGAAGAATCTGGGCAGACTGGTCACCACCTACGATTTACATGGTAATGCGAATCGAGTTCTTCATCATTCTTGGAACGGTAGCGATTGGTATGTTCAATTCGATGTTCAACGTCACTACGGTTGTATGCCCTTCGGTAAGAGCGGTTACAGGGAATTGAAGCTTTGGCCCAACCCATCGGTTGGCGAGTTGAACATCCGTGTAGAAGGGAAATACCAGCCTTCGTCTGTGACAGTGATAGCGATGAATGGTCAGCGTATGCTTCAACAGCCATTCACACCAAAGTTAAATGTCGAGACGCTGGCAACTGGTTCATACATTGTGGAGGTTGTCGCTGGTAGCAACATACACCGAGCGCAATTCATTAAGAAGTGAGATACGGCCTCAACGTGACGCAGGCAGGCGATTTCAGCAACGGCATCTCACAGTTGCAGTGCATGTACGCGCCTGAGTTCACCACGCATAGTGAGGGGGTAAGGGTGCGGGTGTAGTGAGGGGGCTTCCGTGCAGACGGACAAATGGGGTCTTCTGTTCTGAATTGTTTGACGAAGCTCCAGATAAACTCCTCTCCGAAACCTCGTTCGTAGGGTGATCTTAGGCAATGGCGACTCTGACTTCAGGCGTGTCTGCACTTTTTCAATGCGCGATGACTGAGGAGAAGGATAATCACTTCGCAATCTTCTCATAAGAAGTCACAATTCCCTTGATGAGGGCAGAACTGAATCCCGCGTGCTCCATCTCGTTGAGGCCGACAATGGTGCAGCCTTTGGGCGTGGTCACCTTGTCGATCTCCTGCTCGGGGTGACCGCCCTTCTGAATGAGCAGTTGGGCCGCGCCTTTCACGGTCTGACTCACGATGGCCGTGGCCGTTGCGGCATCGAAACCCACCTCGATGCCGCCCTGGATCATGGCGCGGATGAAGCGCAATGCGTAAGCGATGCCACAGGCCCCGAGGATGGTGGCCGACTCCATGAGGCTTTCATCAATGATGAGCGACATGCCGATGGTGTCGAAGAGGGCAGTGACCTGCCCACGCTGCTGCTGTGTGGCGTCCACCCCACAGATGGCCGTGACCGATTCGCCTACATCGGCAGCGGTGTTGGGCATGGCGCGGAACATGGGCAGTCCCTTGGGAACATGGGCGGCCATCTGCGCCAGCGTGATGCCTGTGGCCAATGAGATGAGCATTTGGCGCGAGGGGTCCAGCAGCGGGCCAATTTCCTGCAGCATCGGAGCCACATTGAAAGGTTTCACGGCCAGGATGACCATGTCTGCACCTGCAACCGCATTGCGGTTGTCGGACGTGACCTGTACACCCAACTCTGCAAGAGCGGCCAATGATCTGAGATTCCTACGTGTGGCAGTGATGTTGGCCGCAGCCACCGTGCCGGAGGCGATAAGTCCATGCGCAATGGCCTGTCCGAGATTTCCACAGCCAATGATGGCTATCCGTTGATCGTTCATTTCGAGGTGTTGATGGTTCAAAGTCCGAGCTGCACCCGGAAAGCAATCTGTTGGAACTGCGCCTCGCGGAACGGGAACGCCACATCCACACGGATGATGCGAAAGATGTTCTCGATGCCCACGGTCACCTCCCAATAGTTGCCGAAGTTGGGTTCGTAGAGATAATGGCCTCCGACCACGGTCTGCCATTTCAATTTCTTGATGAGCGGGATCTTGTTCAGGATTGCTCCGTGAAAGTGATGTTCCAAATGGGCCGAGGCATAAACGTCATCGGTGCTGGCGAGATAGTAGGGCAACGCCATGAAACGGTTTAGACCTGTGGGGACGATGTGGATCTCGGAGGTATAGAAGTGCTTGAAATCGGCAAAGGCGACATTGCGGTCAAAGACGAACCAGCCAGCGTCCACGGCCCATTCCAGTTTGCCACCCATGCCAAGGCTATGGCTGTGGTCGATATCCACTTGCAGGTAGGAATAGTTGCTCACAGAGCCGCCCACCTCCGGAATCCCCCATTCGTAAGTCATCTTGAACTGTGGCCACTTGCTGCCGAGATTGATCTTGCGGTCTGGGAATTCGAGGTATTTCTGAAACGGACGGAATCGGGCCGACACCCTCAGTTTCATTGCCCGGTTATCACCGAACCGTGAATTCGAGAAGGTGTATTTCCCGTTGATGGGAACATTGGCATCGAACTGCCTTCCGTCCCAATTCACATATTGGCCTTCGAGGCCTGTGGCATTCACAAGATTCCTGCGTTCACCGTAGTAGAGCTGCACTCCGAGATTGATGCCGTTGAACACCTCCATGCCCCATCCGATCTTGCCATACGTCTCGGCATAAAGGCGCGCATAGTTCATCTCGAAAAGAACGGTGTAGAGCGAGTTCCAAGAATCGGCCACGGCCTCGTTCTGGAACTGGTTCACATAATGCCCGCCCTCGGCCGAAAGTCTCATTCTGTTGAGTCGGTTGAACCGGTAGAACACGCTGCCCTTTCCGAAATACCGTCCGGTTGCGAATCCGTACCGGTTCCAGTAGCTCGCCACCAGCCCCGCACTCTTGTCCTCACGGTATTTGGAGAAGGTGAGCTTGTGGTCTATGAGGTAGCCTTCGACCGTGTTGAACTGAACGGCCATGAGCGGACTCTGCAGTTCCAACTTCCAGTTCTGCTTGCTGTTGCTGTACGTGTAGCCATAAAGCAGGTCCTGAATCTTGAAACGGTTGTTCTTGCGGTCCACAGAATCCTTGTAGGCATCGGTCTTCATGACCTGTTCTATGCTGTCCTTGCGCACATAGTCGTTGACCTCCACCGCAGTGAGCGGAATGGTGCGGATGGAATCCCAGAAGGCATCGCCCTTCGCATTGGCCTCGCTTTCCACTTTGATAAGGGCGCCCTTGTCCCAGCTCTTGAAGTCGAACGGGGTGGCATCGCCCTCCACGCGGCCCTCCTCTTCAAACTCCCCGTCCACCGCTGCGGCCTCTGGCGCGCTCTCATGAACGGTGGTGCTGTCCTGTGCCCCAGATTCTGGTTCCTTCGGCAGCAGATCGGCCAATTTCGGGCGGGCGGCAGCGGGTGCCGGGGCCTCTTGCAGCTTCTTGTTCTTCAGGAACTCATGATAATCCCGGTCGCGGAAATACTTGCGCACACTGTAGTCTGAGAAGGTACTGGTGAAGGTGCCATAGCCCTGAACCTTCAGAAGTTTCACATTGAAAGCAAAGTCGAACGTGAGGGTTCCCTTGAGCCAGAGATCGGGGGTAATGGGGACAAAATTGGCCCGCAGGCGCACCGTGTCCACATAGTCTATGCCCGATTCGGAGGTGAGGAGCACATCGGCCGAATGAATGCGCCACGTGTTCTCCTGAATGAAGAGGAAGCCCTTGAACAGCGGCACGCCTTTGACACGCGGCAGCAGCTCGATGCGATTGACGATGACCGAATCCTCGACATAGAAACCCGCATAGCGGAAACGGTAATAGAGGGTGGCAGAGGGCGAGAGGGGCGAAACGAGGTCGCGGTTGCTCAACCCTTCGAGACTGAACATCTTGTCGTAGAAATTGAATTCGAGGCTGGTGGCGTTGTTCCAAGTGAAGCCCTGCGACTTACCGCTGACCTTGGAGGCGATGACCCGCTCCTTGGACTTTCCGGGCGCCTTGTAATGGTACTCGGAAACGCTCTCGGAGAGGTAGATGATTCCACTACGGGTAGAGTCGAGCCCGCCCACATCAATGCTGCGGCCCAGCACGCGCTTGGGGAGGTTCTTCACAAAGTTGGTTCCCTTCACATAGACCTTGCAGGAGTATTCCTGCACCTGCTGCCGATAGAACTCACGCTTTTCGCGGGCCAGGCGCATGACGCGGTAGGCGGGGTCCTCGCTACCATCGGCCACGGCCTCGCCCAGCTCGAAGATGACGCGTTTCATGACCACATCGAGGCGGCTGTCGGCATTGAGGGTGAGGGGCCGCACCTCGGTGCCATAGCCCACAAACCGGAACACGATGACATGGTATCCCTGTTTCAGCTCCAACTGATAACTTCCCTCGGCATTGGTGGTGGTGCCGATGGTGGTGCCCTCAACATAGACCGTTGCAAAACCCACGGGCAGCCCTTCCTTATCGGTGACAGTGCCACGCACGGTGAATGCCGAGACGATGGTCGGCATCAGGAACAGGAAGGACAGCAGGAGGGGGTTCAATGGCCGCATGAATGCTTGGCGCTAAGGTAAGGTGCAATACAAACCATCAGAAGGCCGCCTACGTCACTCAGAGCGCCCCACCCATAAAGCGCATCATCTCCTCGGCTTTGGGATAGATGAAGAAATGCCCGCCATCGAACCTTTGCAGCCTCAGCGGAAACATGGATTCCTGCTGCCAGTCGCGGACAGAGGAGACGAGGGCGGTCTCCTGCGAGCCGAACATCACGGTGATGGGCACCGCGAGCGGCTCGTGGTCCAGATACCTGTAACTGTCAATGGCAGCGATGTCGGCACGTAGCATGGGCAGTATGATGCGCAGCAGCTTCGGCTCGTCCAGCACTGCGGGCGGCAGGCCACCGAGGGTGCGCATGTGGGCGATGAACTGCTCATCGGTCATGGTGCCGCGATGGCGGTCGTGGTGGTGCGCGGGGGCGGGGAAACTGCTCAGGAAAAGGTGCTGCGGCAGGGGCCTGCCCGTTTCTGCGAGGCGGTGCGTGAGCAGATAGGCCAGCATGGCGCCCATGCTATGGCCGTAAATGGCATACGGCCCCTTCACCATCTCATCGAACTGCGCGAGATAGCACCCTACGATGGCATGGATGTCGGTCAATGGCGGTTCGCTGATGCGCGTGCCCTTGCCGGGCTGGGTCATGGAGACCATCTCCCATCCCTTTGGCAGAAATGGCCGGAGGAATCCGTAGGAGGTCTCGTTGCCACCGGCAAAGGGGAGGGTGAGGAGGAGCATGAGAAATAGGAAAATGGGGAAATGGTAAACATGGAAATGGTAGGGACGCGATGCAGGTTCCCACCGGAGCGGGTCTGCACCTCCGACTACTGTATGGCTCCCAACGCGATGGCCGTGTCTGGGCTGTCGGGCACATCGGCCACCCAGTCCTGAGAGAAATCCTCTGCCGGGGGCATGGCGATGGGGTTGCCAAGGTAGTCCGACCGCTTGCCGGGCCAGACGTGGGTGCGCCAGAGGTAGGCGATGAGCGAGGGCTGGTCGAGGTTGGGGTGGCAGTGGGGCTTCACCTCACGGGCGTGGTACTCAGGATAGAGGCTCCAATGCACCTCTGGCCGCATGTGGTGGATGGCGTGATAGCCGTTGTTGAAGGTGAGTATGTTGAAAAGCCTGCCCGTGAAGTTGCGCGAGTGGTTGTAGGGGTGAGTGTGGTCGCAGCCATCGTGCTGCCAATAATTGGTGCCGAAGATGCCCCAGGTGGCATAGAAGTTCGGGATGATGAGGATGAGCACCGCCAGCTTCCAGTCGATGATGAGCAGGGCGATCTTGAGTCCAAAGACCACAAAGGCCTCCATGGCATACTGCCGTGCCCAGCGCGGCTTCACCTTGCGCATCTTCTTGACGAACCGCTGCTCTGCGGCCATGATCTCGAACATCAACAGGAAGAAGAAGAAGGCCTGGTTGAGGATGTTCCACCGGAAGCGGGCGCGGGTGGTGCGGGCCGAGTCCATCGGGGTCTGCAGGTGCTTGTGGTGGCTCAGGTTGTGGCCGGGCACAAAACCGCTGACAGGATGGCCATGCACACCAGAGAGCAGCATCTGGAACATCCGGTTGAGAAGCAGGCTGTGGAACAGCGGTACGTGCACGGTATTGTGGACAATGGTGGCCACGCAGAACTGATAGCAGCAGTTGACGGCCACCACGGCCACGACCCACGGCCAAGTGAGCTGTGGGATGGCCCACCAGCTCGCGGCCATCAGTGCCGCGCAGCCCAGCACGGTGAGCAGCGTGAGCACATCGGCCCTATAACGGAAGATACCCTTTGTCTCCATGCTGTCAATGAAGGGGCAATTATAGGAAATCTATAACCGTTATACCTTGACCACTGGCAGCCGTCTCAGCAGCAGATAGCCGGCCGTGCCCCCGATGAGCGAGGCGATTAGGATGCCCATCTTGGCCTGCAGGATGAACTCGGCCTGCCCCTTGAAGGCCAGCTCGGTGATGAACAGCGACATGGTGAACCCCACCGAGGCCAGAAGGGCCGCCCCCAGCAGATGGCGCCAGCCGCAGTGCTCCGGAAATCCGGCCCACTTGAGGCGCAGCATCAGCCAGCATATTCCCATGATGCCCGCCACCTTGCCCACCAGCAGCCCGAAGATGACACCCAGCGTAACGGGGCTGGCCAGTTGCGACAGCACCCCGCTGGGGAAAGTGACCCCGGCATTGGCGAGCGCGAACACGGGCATCACAAAATAGGCCACGAAGGGGTGCATGCGGTGCTCCAACCGCTGCAACGGGGTGAGGGCCTGCTTGGTCACAGTGCGGATCTCTTCGAGCACGTGCAACTGCTCGTGGGTGACCAGCGTGACATCGTTGGGCGCTGCACGGTCGAAACGGGTCACCAGTGCGTTGATGCGCTGCATGAATCCCTTGTCAGAGACCTTGACATTGGCCGGAATGGTGAAAGCCGCCAGCACGGCCGCAATGGTGGCATGAACCCCCGACATGAGGAACGCCAGCCACAGCCCGCCAATGCCCAGCATGGCATACCACACCACATTGCGCACCCCGAGCAGATTGGACCCGATGAGCACCACCATGAAGCCCGCGCCCACGGCCAGGCTTATGAAGTCGATGTTCGATGTGTAGAAGAACGCGATGACCAGCACGGCACCGAGGTCATCGGCAATGGCGAGGGCGGTGAGGAATATCTTGAGGCTCAGCGGCACCCGCTTGCCCAGCAGATGGATGATGCCGAGGGCAAAGGCGATGTCGGTGGCCATGGGGATGCCCCAGCCGTCATTCGTGTCGCCCGAAAGGTTGAAGGCCAGATAGACGAGCGCGGGGAGTAGCATGCCCCCCACTGCGGCCGCTATGGGCAGCACCGCATCGCGCGGATTGCTCAGTTCGCCCGCCATGATCTCGCGCTTCAGCTCCAGCCCTATCACAAAGAAGAACACGGCCATCAGACCATCGTTGATCCAATGGTGCAGCGTCTTGCTGATGAGGAAATCATCGAACCCTACCGAAAGCTCATGTTGCCAAAGGTGATGATAGCCATCGGCCCAAGGCGAATTGGCCACGATCAGGGCGATGAGGGCCGACACGAAAAGCACGATGCCACTGGTGGTGGACCGCCCAAGGAAACCCGCCAGCGGGTCGATGAGCCAGATGTCTATCGGTGCTTTCTTCATTCCACGAAGATACCATTGAGCGTTTTGTCATGGGGACGGATAACCTGACCTTTGCGGCCCGTCCGCGAACCTTGTCCACAGCCCTCCCCAACACCGACCGCTCGTCCGAACTGGGCACTGCGTCCATCAACAGACTGTTGGTGCAGCAGACCGTTCCTGCCTCGGTGGGCGTTCTGGTCATGTCGCTCTACATGATCGTGGACACCATCTTCGTAGGGCGATGGGTGGGGCCGCTGGCCATCGGGGCCATCACGGTGGTGATGCCGGTCATGTTCCTCATCAGCAGCACGGGCATGGCCATCGGCATCGGGGGCAGCAGCATCATATCGCGCGCACTGGGGGCGGGCAACACCGCCCGCGCCTCGCGCACCTTCGGCAATCAGGTGGCGATGACCGTGGTGATGGCGGTGGTCACGCTCATCCTCGGGTTCGTGTTCGATGAGCAGATCCTGCGCCTGTTCGGGGCTGCGGGCCAGGTGCTGCCGCTGGCGTTGGAATACTATCACATCATCCTCATAGGCGTGCCGTTCCTCGGCTGGGCCATGATGGGCAACAATGTGATCCGCTCGCAGGGATTCCCACGCGAGGCAATGATGGTGATGCTGCTGCCCGCCATGCTCAACATCATCCTCGACCCCATCCTGATGCTGGGCTTCGACATGGGGCTGAAGGGCGCGGCCTGGGCCACGAGCATCTCCTACATGGTCAGCGCCACCTACGTGGCCCGGTTCTTCATGGGCAAAAAAGTGGAGGTGCGCATGACGGCCGCAGACCTGCGCCTCGACCGCGGAATAGTCAAGGAGATCAACGCCCTCGGTGTTGTGACGCTCGCCCGGCAGGGGGCCATCAGCCTGCTCTACATTGTGGTGAACCACGCGCTGGTGAAGCACGGGGGCATCATCTACCTTTCGGTTTTCGGCATCGTGAACCGGTTGATGATGCTGGCCCTGTTCACCGTGCTCGGCCTCACACAGGGCATTCTGCCCATTGTGGGCTACAACTATGGGGCGCACAACTATGAGCGGGTCATCACCACCATCCGCAATGCGGTGTTGGGCGGCACGGGCATGGCGGCCTCCATCTGGGTGTTCGTCCTCATTTTCAGGGAGCAGGCCGTGGGCATCTTCGGCAACGACCCCGAGCTGATGGCCCTCACCCCGCCTGCGGTGCTGCTGGTGTTCCTGGCCACGCCCATCATCTCTTTGCAGATGATCGGGGCGGCCTACTTCCAGGCCGTAGGCCGCGCACTGCCTGCACTGCTGCTCACGCTGAGCCGCCAGACGTTGTTCCTCATCCCGCTGGTGCTCTTGTTCTCAGACATCTGGCAGATCAACGGGGTGTGGTATGCCTTCCCCGTGGCCGATGTGCTCTCGGCCATCGTCACCACATGGTTCCTGCAAAGGGAGATCCGCAACCTGAGGGAAATCTGATCACCCCCTGCCCTTCACCAGCAGCTTGGGCTCCAACATGTCGCGCATGGCATACTTGACGCCCTCGCGGCCCAGACCGCTGTCCTTGATGCCGCCATACGGCATGTGGTCCACACGGAAGGTGGGCACATCGTTCAGAATGACTCCCCCGCACTGTATGCGCTCAAACGCCATGTCCATCTCGGCAATGCTGTCGGTATAGACCCCGGCCTGCAGCCCGAAACGCGAGTCGTTGAGGCTGTCGATGGCATCAGAAAAATCATCAAAAGCCTCTACTGTGATGATGGGGCCGAAGACCTCCTCCGTACAGACCCGCGCCTCCCTTGGCACATCGGAGAGGATGGTGGGCGCGAAGATGCCATCGCGCCCGAAACCGCCCGAGACCACCTTGGCCCCTGCGGCCACCGCCTCGGCCAGCCACTCGGCCACGCGAGAGGTGTTGCTGCTGTCGATCATGGCAGAGATGTCCGTGGTCGGGTCGGTCGGGTCTCCCCATTTCAGCGCTGCGGCACCATCGGCCATCTTTCGGCAGAAATCCGCGAACAATGAGCGGTGAACGAAGAACCTCTGGGCGTGGATGCACACCTGCCCCGAATAGGCGAACGCGCCCATCAGCAGCCTCGGCAGGGCCTTGTCGAGGTCGGTGCCTCCGGTGATGATGACGCCCGCGTTGCCGCCCAGCTCCAGCACCACGCGCTTCTTGCCTGCCTGCGCCTTCATCTTCCAGCCCACCTCTGGCGACCCGGTGAAGGACAGCAGCTCGAAACGGGGATCGGTCACTAGCAGGTTGCCCGTCCCGCGGTCCATCGGCAACACGGTCACCGCTCCCTTGGGCAGGGCCGTCCGGCCGATGATGCCCGCCAGTTCCAAAGCGGAGAGTGGTGCGGACGATGCAGGTTTCAGAATGATGGGACAGCCCGCTGCAATGGCCGGTGCCACCTTGTGCGCCACCAGATTGATGGGATAATTGAAGGGGGCGATGCCCGCCACCAGCCCCACCGGGAAATAGCGCACAATGCCCTCACGGCCTTCGCCAGCGGGGCTGTTGTCCAGTTGAAGCACCTCCGCTGGGAGGCGCGTGGCCTCCTCGCTCGCCACGTGGAACGTCTGTATGGCGCGGTCCCACTCCACCAGCGCATACTTGATTGGTTTGGCACACTCCCGTGCCAGCAAAAGGCCCAGCTCCTCCCTCCTGCCCCGCATTTCATCAGCAATCTGGCGCAATGCCGTTGCCCGCGCATGCGATGGCATGGCCCACAGCGCACTCCCCGCCTGCTGCGCCAACGCGATGGTCTGCTCCAGCTCCTGCTCCCCGGCCAGAAACGTGGTTCCCACCAACGAACCATCGAACGGATTGCGCACCTCCAAAGGCCGCGTTGTCGTAACGTTCCTATCGCCTATCAGCAGTGGATATTCTCTCATGGTCAGTCGGGTCGGTTGCTTCGCGAAGTTGCTGATTCTGTCGTTGTGGCGATTGCCAGAAACAGAAAGGCACGGTCGCCCGTGCCTCCGTCATCCTATATCTTGATGTTCTACAGAGTCACGCCCGGTTCCTCGGTGGTCTCGTCCTCTGCTGGCTCCACAGTGCTGTTCTCTCCCTCTATCGAAACCACCTTGTAGTGATCGCCCCCGTTCGTTCCCTCTATGCAGGCGATGATGTCCTTTTCGCTCAGCTTGGCAGCATCGAATGTGAAATATCCCTTGCCCGAGGCAAAGTCCACACGGCTCTCAGCCACACCTGTAAGTTTGGCGCAGTTGTCCTGAATGGGTCTTGCGCATCCGTTGGGGCAGGCCATTCCATCTATCTGCACGACCAGCGTGGTCGCAATCTCCAACTGGTCAACTGTGAGGGCCGGTTTCACATCCTCAACGGGCTCCTGACCTCCACATGCAGCGAACAGGGCTATGAATGCAATGGAAACAATGGAAAGAAGTTGCTTTTTCATTTGAGTCTGGCTTTGTAAGTATCGCTGGAATTGATGTTGTCGATGATGGACTGTGATGAGACCTTACCGCTGACGGAGATGGATACTTCCTTCGTTCCGAGATTCACATTGGCCGATGAGACACCTGCCACCTCCTCGGCCAACTCCTTGACGGCCCGCGCACAATGGCCACAGGTCATTCCATCTACTTCAAGGATGATGTCTGTGCTTGGCATGGGGCAAAGGTAGGGATGAACAGGTTGGCGACAGTTGCTACACGTAGCGCTCGTCCAATGAGAATCGTTCTCTGTGCTTGGGCGCAATATTCCTGTAGAATGCCATGATCTTGCGCATGTCGCTGTCAATGTCCCCTGTAGGGTGGATGATGGGCCCCACCCCGGCACGCTTCCGGTCGTAGTCCAAGTATCCAAGAGCGATGGGCACACCGGCATTGAGCGCCACGTAGTAAAACCCAGTTTTCCACTCGGTGCGCAATCCCCTTGTTCCTTCAGGAGTGACCATCATCGCCAGCTGCTGATGTTTGGCAAACAGGTCTGTCATGGCCTCGGTCATGCTCTTTCGTGGATCGCCCTCCACTTTGGGCCTCCGGTCGATGCCTATTCCTCCGAATGCCCTGGTCAATGGCCCGAAAGGGAAGCGCAGCCATTCCTGCTTGATGGTGAAACGCAGTGGAATGTCCATCAGGTAGAAGGCAAGGCGGGCGTAGAAGAGGTCCCAGTTGCTGGTGTGGGGTGCTGCGATGATCACGCAGCGGTTCACATCATTGGGGATGTCCTTGTCCATGGTCCATCCGAAGAGAGAGAAAGCGATGCGCGATAAGTGTTTCCACATGGTCCTTAGGGGTTGAACGGGCAAAATTATGTACTCAGCGGGCAGTGCCCATTGACTTTGGACATGTAGTTGGTGTCACCTCTTCACAGAATGCCCCGAATGCAGACCTTTGCCGCAATGGAATGGAAAGAGGCATGGTCGCACCGTAGTTTCAGGATTGGCCTGTTGGTCACGGTCGTGTCGCTGTTCACGGTTCTCCAGGTCATCATTCGCGTGATGGACTTCATGGAGACACAGCCGGGGGCACAATTGCACGACCCCATTCTGGCCCTTCTGCCTCCAACAGATCTGACCTGGCCTCTCACCTTTCTCATCTACTCCAATCTGATCCTGCTTCTTTGGGGAAATTTGTATCACCCCCGCGAACTGTTGATCTCCATGCAGACCTACACGCTGATGGTACTGACCCGCATTGTTACGCTTTACACATTCCCTTTGGAGGCTCCGGACGGCATCATCCCCTTACTGGACCCATTTGTGCAATGGAAAAGTGAGAGCGGATTTGTACACACCAAAGACCTCTTCTTCTCAGGTCACACCGCCACCGTGTTCATCTGTTTTCTCACCACCGTCAGTTCCCGACTGAGGATATGGTTCCTCATCGCTACGGCCCTTGTCGGATTCTTCGTTCTTCTTCAGCACGTACACTACACCATTGACGTTGTGGCCGCACCATTCGTAAGCTACCTGTGCTACAAAATGGTGCTCGTTACCAACGAGAAGCTCGCCATGAAGGGAAGCCTTTCATAAAAGTCCCTGTCATCAAATTCCATCCTGCTTCCGTTGAACAACTCTATAGTACTGATTAACAATTATATATATCATCGTTTCACGTGAAACAATTCACTTCTCGGAAGACCAATGGAGCACTATGATGTAATTGTAGTGGGAGCGGGCCACGCGGGATGTGAGGCTGCTGCTGCTGCTGCCAATCTTGGTTCACGGACGCTCTTGGTCACCATGAACATGGCCACCATCGGCCAAATGTCCTGCAATCCTGCAATGGGCGGCATTGCGAAGGGTCAGATCGTGAGAGAGATAGATGCGCTTGGTGGCTACTCAGGGATCGTTTCCGACCGGTCCATGATCCAGTTCCGCATGCTGAATCTCTCCAAGGGCCCCGCCATGTGGAGTCCTCGCACGCAGAACGACCGCTACAGGTTCTCATACGAGTGGCGATTGATGCTCGAGAAGACCGAGAACCTTGATTTTTGGCAGGACATGGTGAGCTCACTCATCATTGAGGGTGAGCGAGTGGCCGGAGTGCGCACATCAATGGGCGTTGATTTCCGTGCCCGGTCCGTAGTACTCACCAACGGAACATTTCTGAACGGTCTCATCCATATCGGTGAAAAGCAAATTGGCGGGGGCCGTTCAGGTGAGAAATCAGCGACCGGAATCACCGAACAGCTCGTTTCCTTAGGTTTCGATGCCGGTCGAATGAAGACCGGAACACCACCACGACTCGATGGTAGAAGCATTGACTATTCAGTAATGGTCGAGCAGCCAGGGGATGAGCATCCGGGGAAATTCTCGTTCACAGATACACAGCCCCTCAAGCATCAGCGCAGTTGCCATATCACCTATACCAACAGCGAGGTCCACGACATGCTGCGCACGGGTTTCGACCGTTCACCGATGTTCAATGGCAGAATCCGTGGTCTGGGGCCACGCTATTGTCCATCGATAGAGGACAAGATCGAGCGGTTCGCTGACAAGGACAGGCACCAGATATTCGTGGAGCCAGAGGGCTGGGACACCATTGAAGTATATCTCAACGGTTTCTCCACCTCCCTTCCCGAAGAGGTGCAGTATGCCGCGCTGAGGAAGATACCGGGCCTCGAAAAGGCCAAGATATTCAGGCCAGGATATGCAATCGAGTACGACTATTTCCCACCTACACAACTCACCCACACATTGGAGACCAAACTGGTCAAGGGCCTCTACTTTGCGGGTCAGATCAATGGCACCACTGGTTATGAGGAGGCCACATGTCAAGGACTGATGGCCGGAATCAACGCTCACCGATGTGCACAGGAAGAATCACCTTTCACACTGAAAAGGTCTGAGGCCTATATTGGAGTTCTCATTGACGACCTGATAACCAAGGGCACGGAAGAACCCTATCGTATGTTCACATCGCGGGCCGAGCACCGTATCCTACTTCGTCAGGACAACGCTGATGCCAGACTCACTCCCATGGGTCATGCCCTCGGACTTGCCTCTGATGAGCGGCTTCGCAAGGTTGAAGAAAAACATACGAATGTCTCCGGGGTACGTAAGCAGTTGGAAAAATTGAGTCTACTGCCAGCAACAATAAATCCTTACCTCGAATCTTTAGGCAGCACGCCAGTGAAGCAGCGGCTACGGGCGGTCGCTATTATTCCCCGTCCCGATGTACACCTTGCCGACATGATGGGCCGCATGGCAGAGGTACGCGATGCGATACTGTCCGTTACAGCCGACCCTGAAACCATTCAACAGGTGGAGATCCTTATAAAGTATGAAGGCTACATTCACAAAGAGGCTGAGGCTGCCAACAAGATTCTTAGGTTCGAGGACTTCAAACTCAAACCTGATTTCAACTATCACGCGCTTGAATCCCTTTCAGCAGAGGCACGCCAGAAACTTTCGCACATCAGGCCCGACAGCATAGGTCAGGCTTCGCGCATCAGTGGTGTTTCTCCCTCCGACATTTCAGTCCTTCTTGTTCATCTTGGTAAATAACGTTTCACGTGGAACAACTACTTGAGAAACTTGACCAATGCCCCTCATGCAGCGATACACAGCAGCATCCTTGGCTCGAATGCGTGGATTTCAGCGTATCAAAACGGCCCTTTTCCATAATGGAATGTGAGCGGTGTGGGCTGCGTTTCACCAATCCCAGACCTTCGGCTGACGCAATCGGACCATACTACAACAGCCCAGAATACGTTTCACACAATGACACATCCGAAGGTCTGCTGTTCTCCCTCTATCAGGCCGTCAAAGCATTCACTTTAAAAAGAAAGGCCAAGCTGCTCGCAAAAAGCACCAACGGCCGCACGCTGCTCGACTATGGGGCCGGAACAGGAGATTTCGCTGGATCCGTAGCGCAACAAGGATGGAATGTCATGGCATTCGAACCGGACGGCTCGGCAAGGCAACGAATCAAAGAGAAGTATCCGAACATTCAGTTGCAGGCAGGTCTGAATCAGATAGCAGACGCGTCACGGGCGGTGATCACCCTGTGGCACGTGTTGGAACATGTGCATACGTTGCAGGAGACCATGCAGCATTTCCAACGCATCCTTTCCAAGCAAGGAACCTTGATAATAGCTGTTCCCAACTGCAACAGTTATGACGCACAACACTACCGAGAGTATTGGGCTGCCTATGACGTGCCCCGTCACCTCTACCATTTTACCCCCTCAGACCTTGAGGCCCTGATGGAGAAATGCGGCTTCTTGCTCGTTGCCAAACACCCGATGTGGTTCGACTCATATTACGTGAGCCTGCTCAGCGAACGGTATAGGGATACTTCGACCGGTACACTGCGCAATCTGATAAAGTGGCTCAAAGCCTTGAGCACCGGTACTATTTCGAATCTCAAGGCCATTACCGACACCGATAGATGCTCGAGCATCATTTACATCCTCAAAAAGGCTTGAAAGATGCCTTCTGTGCCATGATGTGGCATGATTGGCACTGGGAGTCCGGCTGAGCGGAGAAGATGCATCAGAACGCATCTATGTGGGTCGATTATCCGTACCCATAAACCACTGAAAAACAGTGATTTATTCTCATGAAATCTCCGAAGTGTCAAACAAATTTCAAACGGCTGACGAGATCGTCCTTGTACGAACCCCCGATTGGAATGATCTTCTTGTCATCGTCCATCACCAGATTGCTCTGTTCAATAGCACTGATCTTGTCCACCCGCACAATGTAGGAGCGATGCACCCGCTGAAATTCATTGCTGCTGAGTTTATCAGAAATGTCCTTCATAGTGGAATGCACGGTGTACTTGCCGGATGATGTGTGGATGATCACATAGTCCTTCAAAGCCTCCACGTGAGATATATCCGTAGTCTTCACTTTCACCAAGCGACTATTTGACTTCACGAAAATGCAATCATCAACAGATTTATCGGTGACAATGGCCGAATAGAGGTCTCGTTCGCGCTTCACCTCCTGTTCCTTCGAATGCTTATACAGGGCCATTTCAATGGAGGTGTGCAGATCGATCTCCTTGAATGGCTTAATGATGTAGCCATAAGGTTCCGTGACCTTGGCCTTGTTCAACGTGCTTTCATCCGCATAGGCAGTGAGGAATATGACTGGAATCTCATACCGCAACCGAATCTGCTCGGCAGCCTCAATGCCACTGATCTGGCCTTTGAGCATGATGTCCATAAGCACCATGTCGGGACGGTGTTCGCCCGCGGCCACAATGGCATCTTCGCCCGTGTTCTCTACACTCGGCACATTGTAGCCAAGTTTCTTCAGACTGTTCTGAATGTCCTTTGCCACAATCGCCTCGTCCTCTACTACAAGAATGCTTGTCTTTGCCATTTATCCTACTTTATTGCTCGTTGAAATCAAGGACGTATTTGGTACCGTTACTAATGTCTATGGACAGCTTGCCGCCAACCTGAGTGGTAAGAGCAGTCACCAACTGCAATCCCAGCGAATCTGCTGTCTCCACATCAAAGTCCTTAGGAAGCCCCACTCCATCATCCTCAACCACCATTCTCAACAACTTGTCGCTTCGTCTGCTCAAATGTATGGTAATCCTTCCTTTCTCCCTCCCCTCAAAGGCATACTTCAGTGCGTTCGATACAAGTTCGTTAATGATCAGCCCACAAGGAATGGATGTGTCAAGATTGATGAACACAGGTTCCAGATCGAAAATCAGTTCTATTCCACCCTGTGGCCTTCCATAAGAGTGATAGAGGTTGGTTGCAATGTTCCGGATATACTCGGCAAAATTGACCTCGCTCAACGTATCACTCTGATAAAGACTCTCGTGGACAAAAGACATCGACTTTATCCTGTCCTGGCTTTCGCGAAGCATTGCCAGCGCCTTCTCATCATCTATATAGGAACTCTGCAGGCTGAGTATGCTCGATATGACCTGCATGTTGTTCTTCACCCTGTGGTGCACCTCTTTCAAAAGAACCTCCTTCTCGCGCAATGAGTCCTGCAATTTGCGGTCGTTCTCCTTCCGTTCTGTGACATCCTCGAAAACGGCCACAAAGTAGTTTGGTGCCTCATTCGCATCCTTGACCAACGAGACCGTAACGTTGGCGCTTATATGCCTTCCATCACTGCGTACATAAGTCTGTTCTTTGCTGAAGTTGCTTAACTTACCACTCAGCAGGTCGTCCCAACTCTGCAGGCTGCTTTCAACCTCCTTTTCCAGTACAAGTTCATAGAATGTCTTCCGATAAAGCTCCTCGGCGGTGTATCCCATCATGTCCGAAAGACGCTGATTGACCAAAAGGAAACGGCCCATCTTCGCAATCCTTGCGATGCCGATGTAGGCCTGGTCATAGATGGCCCTATGCCGCTCCTCACTGAGACGCAATTCCTCCTCGGCCTTCCTCGAAGTGGTGATGTCGCGCGAAACACCCATTGCCCCAATCACCTCCCCATCGTTGTTTCTCAGCAATGATGCGGATAACATGGAAATGAAAAGAGACTTGTCCTTCCTTCTATTTACAATGTCAAGTGCAACCCGTCCTTCGCTATCAATTCTCGTCTTCACTTTGGCAAATTCCGCCCTGTCAGAATAGAGCATTGATATGTGCTTGCCAAGCACCTCAACCCTCTTATATCCAAATGTGTGCTCAGCGGCCTTATTGAACTCGTTTATATTGTAATCAATATCGGTCGCTACAATCATGTCCAACGAACTGTCGATGATGCTCTTGTTGAACTTCTCTGTGTTCACCAATTCCTTCATCAACTTTCTTCGCTCAATTATCTCTCTCTGAAGTTGAAGATTTGTCTCTTCCGCAATCTGCGCCCGCAGCTGTTCCCTAGCCAACATCTTGCGTGACGAAATATCATGAATCGTCAAATGAACACTTCCTCCCTTGGAACCGGTCGCACCGATTTCGACATCCGACACTTTTCCCGTATCAATGTTCATCAACTTCATTTCCTTGAACTCGACAACATCCCATTCCCGGGCCCTTCCCAACAACTTGAACAACTCATCCACATAGCTCGGATGTATCAAATCCACAACACTTCTTCCAACAACACCATTCACCTCTCCTCCAGTGAACTTCCTCGCACTTACATTGGCGTACGTCACCACATCATTGTCAATCATAAGAACACCCACCGGCAGATGCTCAAGGAGCATCCTATACCTTATGGCTTCCGCTGTGCTGATCACATCCATCGTGTCCATTGAATCAATTCACCTTATCCCCTTTGGTCATCTGCACGTTCACACCGTCAACTTTAACGACCATGCCCCGCTCATACGTAACAATCGTCCTTACCGTTCCATCCTCACTGTACTCTGTCCAATCACCTTCCATCTCACCGAATTTATATCTTCCACTTAACTTCAATTGTCCTGTACTATAATACTGATTATGAACTCCTTCTTCTCTACCATCGACATATTTTCCTTCAAACTTCAACTTATTGTTGTGATAATGGAACTTCCACACCCCTGACCTTTGACCAAGCCGGTAATCCCCTTCCTCACGATGCTCCCCAACATCGATCAGCCACGCTCCTTCCCGTTCTCCATCCATATACATACCCTTGGCCACCACCTTTCCTGTGTCGCTGTATTCCACCGCCAAACCTTCTTCCTTTCCTTCATAGAAAATCTCCTCTCTCCATGTCATCCCATTTGGATGGGTCCACTTCCATTCTCCATCGGCCAGTCCTTTTCTATAATCTCCTTCCTGCTCCACTTTCCCTGTTCTGTAATAGAACACCCATCTTCCCTCCCGCTTGTTGTTCTCATATCTGCCCTTACTGCGCAATTCCCCAGTTTCATAGAACTCCTTCCATTCTCCCTGCCTCTTTCCCTCTGGATCCACAATCCCCTCACCTATAACCTTCCCGACTCTATAGATCCTTGCACTCTCAACCTTCCCGTCCATAGAGTAAAATCTATGTACCCCTTCTTCAACTCCTTTCACATAGCTACCTACTGAACTCACTTGCGCATTAGGGTAATACTTCTTCTTTATATCAATCTTGGCCAGCTCCTCTGGCTCCGCTATCAGAATACCATTGTCATATTTTAAGGTTTGAACCAGATTGCCGTTCTTATCAAACTCCTTCCAATAACCATCCTTCTGGTCACTTCTGAACTTTCCCTCCGTGTACACCACCATATTGTCGTGGTACGTGCGCCAAACACCCTGTCTTTGATTGAACTTGTCCTTTCTATTTATCCTTTCTCTGTTCCTAACATAGCCATTGGCATACGTGACCACTGATATCACCCTTCCATCCTGCTCATCGTACTCATAGCCCAATCCTTGTTCCTTTCCACTTCCAAGAGAGTCTATTGGAGTAAGTTCTCTCAGCTTCCCATTGCTGTAGTATTCCTCCACTCTGTCAACCCTAACATCATTCCTATACAACTCAACTCTCGCAAGGCTCCCGGTCTCATCATAACTTCTGGCCGGTCCATTCCTCTTGTCTTCTCCATAGAAAATCTCATTTTCAAGCACTCCGCTCTCTGCATAGAAGCTCCATAAGCTGTCCAATTGATGATTGCTTCTGTTCCCTTCCGATTTCAAGCTACCCGATGGATAGTATGTTCTCCAATACCCATTAGGCCTACCGTTTACCATTGGCCCCTCACTTGACAACGCCCCATCTGGGTAGTAGAACCTAACAATCTCAGCTTCCTGCGCCATGAGCAACAGCGGGAACAGACAAAAAAGAAGCAGGGTCGAACGTATGCTCATGCTCCGTCAAAGATACTTGGTGAGAACGGAACGCTGCCTGTGTTCAACTACTACTATCATTTCACTTTTTAAAGTAATTCTTAAGAACTATGGTAGATATATAAGCGTGTCAGCTTGTGTAGAACTTATGGCGAGACAAGCTTGTGCAATTCACATTTCAGTCATTGATAACAGGTTATTAACATCAACGCCATGTAAAAAGTAATCATTCATGTGAATTATATAAACCACAGATTATTAGTAAGTTATTATTAAATAAGTATAATTATAGCAAACTATTTCTCTTGAAAATCATGACTTTAACAGCTTTGTAAGCGCAGGGAATTAACAACTGTGAAAACTGATGGATACACGATGGATTTGATAACTTGCTGAATGCACTGCATTATGTTGGTTGTGGAGAATAAGGGGTAAGAAATGAAGGAATAATCAGAAAATTGATCAAGGCCAACAGCGTTTGAAAAAGGGGTATAAATGTTTGAGAACATGTGAACAAGCAAAAGGAATTGCTGACAAAAAAATGTGGATAACCTCGATATTGGCTGTCGCTAAGCAAACCCTTGCCCATTGACAGAAAATGAGGAAATGCAGAGCCGTAGACAAAAGCGTTATACACATCAATGAACAGCATCATGGACATTGTCATAAGTTGCGACCATGCAGGATTTGACCTGAAAGAGAAGGTGAAACAGGTGTTGATTGCCAGAGGGACGATAGTGAATGACATGGGGCCGGCCACAGCAGACCGTGTGGACTATCCAGATATGATACATCCATTGGCAAAGGCCATTGATGAAGGTAGGGAGGCAATGGGCATCATCATCTGCGGCAGTGGCAATGGGGTGGCCATGACGGCCAACAAATACGCCAATGTTCGCGCAGCCCTCTGTTGGAACAGAGAGATTGCGGCACTGGCCAGGCAGCACAATGATGCGAATGTCCTCGCGCTGCCTGCGCGCTTCATCAGCGAAGAGGAGGCCTTGGCGTGTGTGGAAGAGTTTGTTACGGAGAAGTTTGAAGGAGGCAGACACGCGGAAAGGGTTGAGAAGATTGCAATCAAGTGAATGCATGAGTAAACGGTGGAGTAGGGGATGGGCCTTTCTGTGCTGTGCTCTGGTACCTTGGTGGGCCTACGCGCAGGTAGATACGGTTGCGCAGCACTATGCGTCCACGTTGAGTGTCGAACACCTGAAGGAGCGTTTGACGATACTGGCAAGCGACAGTATGGAAGGCAGGGAAACGGGAATGCCAGGACAGAAAAGGGCGGCCGCGTACCTTTCGGAATGTCTTTCGGATTTCGGTGTTCTGCCCTTGCCACAGTTGGATAGCTATCTGCAGCACTACAACATCAACGTTACCTGTCCTGATACGGTCAGATTGATGTTGGGCAAGGACACGTTGCGTTTTCTTAAGGACTTCTATGCGTTCAATCTTGCGGACATGCGTGTGCGTGCGAGTGACATCACTTATTTGGGATATGGCATCCATGCCGGGAACTACAGTGACTATGAAGGTGTAGATGTAGTGGGAAAAGTGCTGATGATTTCGAGCGGAGAGCCCAAAGTGCATGGGAAATCGTTGGTGGAAGCGGGAAAGACAAGCACAGACTGGAGCACCGATTGGCGCAAGAAGATCGAAGAGGCTCAGAGGCGAGGAGCAAAGGCACTTGTGGTGATAGACGGGAAATTGTCCACATCGTTGGTCCAAATGGGTCGCTACCTGAAAGGCCCGAGCATGAGTGTGGGAAAGGAAATAGAGGAAACCAGCTTCCCGGTTCTATTCATTTCCTCCGAATGGGCAGACCAGATGTTGACCAAGGCAGGGCAAAGGAGAGGTCATCATAAGCTGGAGAAGCTCATAGGCAGGAAGTCGAGCAGCGCATCACTTGACATACCATCACCATTCTCGCTTGAGGTGAGCAAGAGAAAGGAGGTGATGCAGGCGGAGAACGTGATAGGCCGCGTGGAAGGAAGCGATCTGAAGGATGAGGTGGTGGTGATAAGCTGTCACTTCGACCATTTGGGGATGAAGAACGGGGAGATATACAACGGTGCCGATGATGACGGTTCGGGCACCACGGCCCTGTTGGAATTGGCGGAGACATTCGCCCAAGCCAAACGCGATGGTCATGGACCGAGGCGCAGTTTGCTTTTCATTGCTTTCAGCGGGGAGGAGAAAGGGCTGCTGGGTTCGGAGCTGTTCACCAATGATCCGGTGATTCCACTGAACAGCATTTATGCGGACCTGAACATAGATATGATAGGCCGTGTGGACAAGCAGCATGAACCTGATTCGAACTATGTTTACCTTATTGGAGCTGACAAGATCAGTAAGGATCTGCATGCTCTGAGTGAGCGGGCCAACGCTATCTACACAGACCTGAAGCTGGATTACACTTACAATGATGAACGCGACCCCAACCGATTTTACTACAGGTCAGACCACTTCAATTTTGCCAAGAATGGTATTCCGGTGATCTTCTACTTCACTGGGGTGCACAGGGACTACCACAAGCCGACTGATACAGTGGATAAAATCATGTTCCCCAAGATGAAGCGCATCGTTCAGCTCATCTTCCACACGGCATGGGAGCTTGCCAACCGGAACGGGGAGCTTAGGGAGTGACCCCAGCAGGACTTTGGTCATACGAGAAGGATAGGGGATGAACGACCTTTGTGCG
Organism: Flavobacteriales bacterium; assembly: GCA_021739625.1. GTDB lineage: Bacteria > Bacteroidota > Bacteroidia > UBA10329 > UBA10329 > UBA10329. The sequence continues at coordinate 33,699 of JAIPBJ010000028.1, forward strand.
AGAACAATGGACACGAGATAGCCTAATGCTGTGGACCCTTCCTGTTATTTCAGCCATCGTTGGATGGTTCACCAACTATTTGGCGGTGAAGATGCTGTTCTATCCCAAGGAGCCGTGGGATTTCAAATTGTTCAAGATACAGGGCATCTTCCCTAAGAATCAAAGGCAAGTGGCCGAGAAGATAGGCAAGATGGTGGCCGATGAACTGCTTTCGTCCGATGACCTTCGCGACAAGATGCACAACCCCGAAAACCTGCTGAGCATCAATCAGATAGTGGAGGCCAAAATCGACTATTTCCTAAACGTGAAGTTTCCAAAGCAGTATCCCATCACAGGACTGCTATTTACCGAGAAGCGCAAAGCGAAGATGAAAGGCGAACTGATGGTGGAGGTGAAGGAGAGTGTGCCGCAGGTCATAGACCACTACATGTCCAATCTGGAAGAGCGATTCAATGTGGAGGAGATCATCAAGGAACGGGTTGCCGTCCTTCCGGCAGAGAAGTTGGAGGGCCTGATCATGAATCTTCTCAAGAAGGAATTCAAGTTCATTGAATATATCGGTGCCGTGGTGGGATTTCTTATTGGCCTCATACAGGTTGCCTTGGTGAGTTTGGGACAGTAATGTCCTTTTGATAGGGAGAGGAAGTTTTGAAAAGTACTCAGTGGACTGGGGAGGTGGACATTGTAGAAAATCGCTATGAAGGTGAGTGCGCACGAGTCAGTGCTCCCATTGGTGGCTTCTCTACATTTGCGGCATGGCCGTCATCGTAAACGGAATTTCCAGAAACATCGCCTACCAACGCTGCACCTGCTGCATCAGCGACAGCACCTGCCCGGGCATCTCCTTCGATGCCAAGGGCGTCTGCAACTTCTGCCACCTCCACGATAAGTGGGTGCGGTGGTATCCGAACGGCACCGAAGGCAAGGCGAAGCTCGATGCCCTGATCGGCACCATCAAAAAGGACGGCAAGGGAAAGAAATACGACTGCGTGGTGGGCATCAGCGGTGGGCGCGACAGCTCGTGGCTGCTGCATCGCACGGTGACGGAATATGGCCTTCGCCCCTTGGCGGTGCATTTCAACGATGGGTTCGACAATCCCGTTGGTGGCGAGAACATGGTGAACATCACCCGCAAACTGGGCGTGGAACTGCGCACTATCACCAGCGACTGGCGCGAGGCCAAAGACCTCAAGATCTCCTTTCTCAAAGCATCGGTGCCACAG